>CALKWO010000016.1 GCA_938003875.1 uncultured bacterium | reverse complement strand
AGACAGGCTATCCAGCAGAGATGCTCACGATGGATATGAGCCTGAACAATGATCTGGGCATTGATTCCATAAAACGCGTGGAAATTTTTTCCAGTCTCAAGGAAAAGCTACCCCAGGCGCAGGCCATCCAGACCGAACATATTGGCAAGCTCAAGACACTCAAGGATATAGTGGATTTCCTGGCTCCTGTTTCTGGCATGGCAAAAGCTCCAGAAAAATCACAGGAAGCGTCTTCATCCCAAGAAATAGAGAGAATTCTCATACAGGTTATGGCAGAAAAGACAGGCTATCCAGCAGAGATGCTTACGATGGATATGAGCCTGAACAATGATCTGGGCATTGATTCCATAAAGCGCGTGGAAATTTTTTCCAGTCTGAAAGAAAAGCTGCCCCAGGCGCAGGCCATCCAGACCGAACATATTGGCAAGCTAAAGACATTAAAAGATATAACAGACTTTCTGACAAGCCCACACAAGGCAATTCCTGAGCCTAAAGCCATGCCTGTCGCAGAAAAAAAGCAAGAACCTGCCCATAGACCAGAGCTGGAGAGAAAGACTCTGTCCTTAGAAAAAATTTCGCTGGAAGGACGAAAACCCATAAGACTCAAATCAGGATCTTGCATAGGAATTGCAGGAGAGCGTAGTGCTTTAACGGAGAGTATCAGCCAGAATCTGAAGGCTTCAGGATATACGACTTTCCTCCTCTCTTTGGAAGAGCCAAGAGAAATTCCTACAGAACTTTCTGGCCTTATGATTGTATCTGGCACAAAAACAGACAATGTCTTTTTGAAAAATTCTCTTTGTCTATTGCAGAAAGCATATCCTCTTTTAAAACAATCCTCGCTTCAGAATGAAGCGGTCTTCATGACCATCTCTTTTCTGGATGGCTGCTTTGGTATGGGGAATCTGCATCATGAACAGGTACTTTCTGGTGGACTTTCTGGGCTGGCAAAAACAGCACAACACGAATATCCCTGGATTCATTCCAAAGCACTGGATGTGGCTCCTGATTTTATTTCATCGCCTCAGGCTTCTAAGGAAATAGTTGAAGAATTCCTGACTTCAGGGCCTATAGAAGTGGGTTTAACAGGGACAAGTCGTGTTACCATAAAACTTTCTCCCTCTTCTATTGCTCCAGAAAAATGGAATTTTTCCACAAAAGAAGTCATCGTTGTGACAGGAGGAGCCAGAGGAGTCACTGCCCGATGTGCCATAAAGTTAGCGGAAAGCATTTCGCCTTCGCCTGTTTTGATTTTAATGGGACGAAGCCCTATTCCTGATGCAGAGGTAGAAAATCTCGCAAATCTTTCTGAAGAGGCAGCCATCAAACGAGAGCTTATGGCCCAGGAGAAAAAAATATCCCCTCGTGAGCTGGAAGCTAAATACAAGGCCTTCATGGCTGCAAGAGAAATCCGCCAGACGCTTTCTACGATTGAATCTAAAGGCTGCAAGGCAGAATACTATTCTCTGGATGTACGCGATAAAGATGCAGTAAAAGCCACCATAGCAGAAGTTCATAGAAAATGGGGCGAAGTCACTGGTCTGGTTCATGGTGCTGGTGTGATTGCAGACCAGCTCATCGAAAAGAAGAGCATGGACTCCTTTGATCTTGTCTATGATACAAAAGTGATTGGTATCCATAATCTATTAGAATCTTTAGAAAAAGACAATCTGAAATTTTTTGTTCTTTTCTCCTCTTCTACCGCTCGTTTTGGACGTACAGGGCAGGTAGACTATGCTATGGCCAATGAAATCCTGAATAAAATAGCCCAGAGACAATCGCGTCTGCGTCCTTCTTGTCGGGTTGTTTCTGTAAATTGGGGGCCATGGGAAGGCGGAATGGTTACTCCTTCGCTGGCACAAATTTTTGAAAAAGAAGGTGTAGGCCTGATTCCTATGGAGACAGGAGCAGATCATCTGTGGCAGGAAATTTGTTCCAGAGACTCTTCTATTGAAGTGGTGGTTTTAGGTTCCTTGAATGGAAAGAATAAACCCGTCCAGAATCAGGAAAGTGCCTATACTCTTGCTTTTGAACGAGAGATGGACATTACCAGGCATCCTTTTTTAAGAGCACATATTCTGGATAGCAAAGCCGTTCTGCCAGTGGCTATCATTGTAGAATGGCTCTCTCATGGTGCAATGCACCTAAATCCTGGATTTTCCTTCTATGGATTTGAAAATCTTTCGATTCTCAAAGGGCTGAAAATCCCTAAAGATCAGGCACCTCTGTTGCAAGTGCTTACCCAAAAGGCAGAAAAAAGAGATGGACTGTGTATCGTTCCCGCCATTCTCAGAAGTACCTGGGATAAAAACAATTTCGATCTGAATGCCAGGGCGAATATTGTTCTTGGTTCTCCCAGAACCCAGGAGACAAAAAATCTTTCTGCTATAAAAAAGGCCTATCCTCATACTCCTAAAGAGATGTATGAAAAATTCCTTTTCCATGGCGAAATCTTTCAGGGAATAGAAAAAGTACAGGGAGTTTCTCAGGAAGGCATCAGTGCTTCTGTAAGAGCAGCAGGCAACCCATCGGAATGGATGCAAGATCCTCTGCGCAACCGATGGATTAGCGATCCTCTCATACTGGATTGTGCTTTCCAGATGATGATTCTATGGAGTTTCGATACTTATGGCTGTGCTTCTCTGCCTTCTTCCATAGGAAAATTCCAGCAAATGAGGAAATTCTCCAAAGACAACATCCAGATACATGCCCATGTAAAAAAACATTCGGAAAGCACGGCTATCAGCGATATAGAATTTGTAGACAGCAAAGGTGTGGTTGCGCTTATGGAAGACTACGAATGCACTTTACACGGCTCTCTCAAAAATGCTTTTGAGCTAAACTATATCGTGTAAACCAAAACCACGCTTGGGCATTCTTCAATCCATAGACTGTAACCGCAGGGTTGTAACCGCAGGGTTGCGCCGAAAAAGGCCATGGTATCTCAAAAGACCAACGCCAGCGCAATCCCTGCGTTTTTTCTACATCCCTGTAGATTCTGTTAGAGCCAGTATTTTTCTATTTACAAAATAGACTCTTATATGATAAAATAAAAAATCATGATGGATATAATTTACAAACTTTTGAATCTCAAAGAGGATGCTATGGCGATTATTCAAAATATTCCAATAGAATTCGTTCAGGATCATGTCAACTGGCATAGCTATCCAGGTTATATGGATAAGAAGGGAAGAAGGGTAATTCCCTGGCCTGAAGGCTCTGCTGAACCAGCAAAAGGGTCAGGAAGAGAGTTCCTGGAGTGGTATCATACCTATTTAGAAAAATTTTATAGCTGGGTACAAGATTTACCAGAAAATGAAAGACCCCATCCAGAAAGCATAGCTCCGTGGACAGAAATTCCCTTTGCCATGAAAACCTCTATGCTGGATTGGAATGCACAACTGGCAGCAGAAGAAGAAAAGACAAGAAGATTGGGTGCTTTTGCCACTTTAGACGATCTGGGCATTTTTATTGAATGGAAATTCAATGGTTGGCTACACAAGACAGCAGCTCTTTTGTGGAATGAACCTATATTGATTTCTCTGGAATCCCCCAAAAGCACATATTTCTGGCAATTGCATGGACTTTTCGATCATTGGATGAAACAATGGCAGGGAATGCATTTCTAAAGAATTCTGATAGCTATTGCATATTGCTTTTGGCTATCAGAAAGCTATTTCATTCTTTTATAAATTTTTGAGCAAGTTCGGATTCTTTGTTGAAATCATTGCTACTATAGACTGTTACAATAGGGAAGGGAATCTTGATGCCTTCTTGTTTGTAACGTTTGAATAGATTTTTTACAAATTCATGCTTGATCAAAAACTGGTTAGAATATTCCTGAATTCGGAGAATCACTTTAAATTCAATGCCAGATTCTCCAAAAGTATGGTAGAAAACACGAGGGTCATAGGTAGATACCCCTCCTGTAATGTTTTGCAAAATTTCCTTTCCTACTTCGCATGTCACCTTCTCCACTTTATCCAGATCACTATCATAGCTTACCCTTACATGTAAGATCAAAGACATTTCTTTGTTGGGTTGATAGTAGTTGGTAATGATATTCGACGCTAGCTTAGCGTTGGGAATGATTATCATATTGTTGGAAAGTTCGCGTATTATGGTATTTCTCCAGGTAACATCAATCACATATCCTTCCTGCCCTGTGTCAAGTTTAATAAAATCGCCAGGCCGTATTCCTTTGGATGCAATGATATGCAAGCCAGCAAACATATTGGAAAGAGTATCCTGCAAAGCCAGGGCTACGGCTAAACCTCCTACTCCCAAAGCTGTCAGTACTGGGGTTATGGGAATATCGCATGTTTGCAGAATCATCAGAATTCCTACAACAAAAGCGATCAGAAGGGTCACATTGGTAAAAATAGAAGCCAGGGCTTTCCCTTTTTTAGTATAAAGGGCAATCAGCCCAAAGGCAATTTTGACAAAAACACTCAGCACAGAAACCAAAAAAAGGATGCGTAAAATCCTATCCAAAATCATTAAAATAGGCTTTGAAATGCTAATATCAGCAATAGCAAAGAGTATGCTTGCCAAAATAAGCCAAAAAGTAATTACTTTGGATAGGGAATCCAAAATAATGGAATAACCTTCCCATTTGAAATTTACAGATGCTTTTTGAATTTTAGGGACCAGGAATTTTTCTAAAAAGATTCCTAATAATAGTCCACCTGATATGAAAAAGAGAGGTAACATAGTTTTCAAATCTCGTAGATACTCATGCATGAGCTATATCCATATATAAAACAATACTATCGAGCTTATAAAAGAAGGCGTGAGAATACGGCTAAGTAAAGGGTATTGACCAAAGACGCAGGGATTGCGCTGAAGGTCGTCTTTCCGAATAGATCGTCATTTTCGGCGCAACCCTGCGGCTACAAATCATTGCAATGTAAGTGATTATTGCTTAACACGTATGCTGTGAGCATGACGTATTTTGGCCTATTACACAACTTTTTTATTTTAACTCATTTTTTAATTTCTATACTGCAATGCGCCTGTTGGGCAGAAGATTGCGCATAGTGGATTGCCGTGGCAAAGGTCGCATTTGCCAATGGTCTTCTCGTCGTTGTCTAAAGCTATATTTCCGAAAGGACATGCAGCTACGCACATTTTGCACGAAATACATTTTTCCTGATCTACGTCCACAATACCAAGATTTTCATCGCGAAAGAGGGCTTTGGTAGGGCATACTTTTACACAGGCAGCCTCTTCGCATTCCAGACATAAAACAGGAATTCCCTTTTCTTCTTTCATCTTGTAAACATGGACACGGGTTTTTCTCATATTCTGCCCTGGTTTGTATTGGCTAAAGGAACAGGCCAGTTGGCATGTATTACAAGCAATACATTTAGAGATTTCTACATGCATTCGTTTCATTTTTGTCCCTTTTATCATATTTGACTAAGATTTTTTACTGTTCTAAATCCAATGATATTCCACCAATCGTTTGGCTCCATCCAGGATCGGTAGGTCGTTGAAATTTTGTCTACTTCACTATTCCATGCTCCTCCGCGAAGCACTTTCCCTGCTCCATTTTTAGGGCCTTTAGGATTTTTGTTAGGGCAGCTTTTATAATATGTGTCTAAAAACCAGTCCTGGCAAAATTCCCAGACATTTCCGCACATATCCAGACAACCATAAGGAGAAGCCCCTTGAAGGTACAGGCCTACAGGCGATGGACTTCTCTGCCCGTACATAGGCTCACCTACACAGTTGGCAAGCCATTCTTCTCCCTGGTTAGGAAGAATATTGCCCCATGTATACCTGCGGTCAGGAAGATGATTTCTTTGTTTTTTGCTATCTTCTCCATCAAAGTAAAATCCTCCTTTCGCTGCCTTCTCCCATTGTGCTTCGGTTGGCAAGGATTTTCCAGCCCATTCGGCATAGGCATTGGCATCTTCCCAGGAAACATTGATAACAGGTTGAGAATCGTCCATCTCCCAGCATTCCGAGGCAGGAGTCTTACGCCCTGTTTCTTCACAAAAATGGTTGTATTGATACCATGTAACAGGGCATTGATCGATGAGATAGCCATCCATATATACTTCATGTACGGGCGATTCGGCAAAGGTGCCATTAGGGCCTTCGTAGCCCATACTAAAAGAACCAGCAGGGATGTATACCATAGTGGCTCCGTCTTTTTCGCATATAATCAAGTCACCTTCTTTTATATATCCAGAAGGTAAGTTGATCTGGAGAAAAGGGCCTGATGCTTTCAGCAAGCCGTCTATTTCTTCTTTTGGTTCTTCAGGCGCGGGGAAGTCGTCTATTTCATAAGATACATGGCTGGATAAGGTATCCTCTAATGGTGCCTCGGATTCTTGCTCTTCTTGCATAGGCGCATTCTCTTCCCATTGGCTCAAATCAAAGGAATTTGGCTCCTGGGTATTCTGGCTTTGCTGGTCTGTATCCATAGACAGGTCAAAACTTTCATGAAGTTCTATTTCGGGAGATTCCAAAGATTCATCATGGGGAGAGATGACCATAGAAGAAGCGGATGGAATCTCTTCTATTTCCTCTACTATCTCACAGTGGACTTCTTCTTGTGTCTCAAAAGCAGCAGAATCGAACAGTGCCTGAGGTGTTTCTCCTTGTGGCGATAGAGTCTGGTTCTCAGAAGGAAAAAGAGAATCCACCTCCATTATTTCAGGCAATTCTTTTAAAATATCGGAATTACCGTGATCTTCTGATATAGAAATTTCCTGAGGTATAGACATGTCTTCCAAAGGTTGAAAATCTTTGGGTTCCAGAGTAATATCATTTTTCTCTATTTTGATTTCTTCTATATCTTCCTGAGAATTCGCTTCAATAGCTTCCATTTCCTCTTTTTCTTCCCATGCAGATTCGACTTCCGTGTCCAGAGAAAAATCGTCAGGAAGTCCCAAAAAGGAAGTAAGCTCATTATTTTCAGGCAAAGGAGCTGTTTCTTTTGGTGGCACTTTTTTTACTGTTGCGCTAGCAGGTTGTTTTGGTTTCATATTTTGTAATTCTTCTATTTTTTCTAATAATTGATCTATAGAATATCTTTCTTGAGAATGGGGCATAAGACAATATCCAACCAGTTCCCCTACTCTGTCTCTTATCTCTGGTGATAAGGCAAAAATATTTTCTGGCGGTGGGGTTTTGGCTGTCAATAAAAACATGAGGGTTTTTCCTAAGCTGAAAATATCGCTTTTGGCAGTCAATTCTGCTTCCCCTCTTTGCTGCTCAGGGGCCATATACCCCCAGGTACCAGCAATATTTTTGGCAATGACGCTTCCAGAAGAACGAGTGATAGACCTGCTGATTTGTTCAGGGTCAGGAAGCATGCAGGCAATACCAAAATCAATGATTTTGACCTGCTCTGTTTCTGGGTGATACAAGATATTCGTTGGCTTTATATCCCTATGAATGATAGGAGGAGATTGATGATGGGCTACTTTTAATCCTTTTGCTACTTCCTGGATAATTTTTAGGGATTTTTCCACGCTGAGCGGATTTCCCTTGAGCGTTTCATAAACATATTTCTGTAAATCAATACCAGAACAGTATTCCATGACAATAAAGGGGCGGTTAGCCCGATGTCTTCCAATGTCGTAAATCTTGATGATATGGTCATTCTCGATCTTCTTGGCAGTAAATGCTTCAGAAAAGACTTCTTTTAGTCCTCCTGAAGCGTATCTCCAGAGAGTTTTTACAACAGAAAGCCTTTCTTCATAAATGTCTTCGCATAAAAAAGTGACACCCATACCACCTACACCCAAAATTTTCTTGGGAAGGTAGCGTTCTACATCAAAAAGGTTGCATTCTTCGCTTCCCGCTTCTAAAGATTCTATCATATATTTCAAGGCAGCATCAAAGCTTCCTTTATTCAATAAGGCATAAAAGAGATTGCTTTCTATAGGAGAACGCTCTTGTCTGCTAGAAGCAGGCAGGAGAACAAGGGCTCGACGAAAATATTCCGCTGCTTTATCGGGTAAGCCGAAAGCATTCAATATCACACCAAGACGATTTGCAAGAGATGCTTTATGGGGATGAGTGTTGGGAATTTTTTCAAACAGAGTTTTGGCCTTTTCAATTTTCGTGCGATGATTTTCTAAAACAGGCCCCATCAAGTTATGGGAAAAGTCAATACGATCATTGCCTAAAATTTCTATGGCCTGTTTTGTAAGCCTTTGAACTTCCTCAACAGCTTCCATGGTAATAGATGCATCCATTGCGTCTTTTTTGGTTCTACCCTGTAACAAGTTAAATTCTTTTACTTTTTCCAAAATTTCATGGCTTGTCTGTTGCTCCAAAATGCTCATAGCCTTGTTTAACATCTCTAAAGTGTTTTTTTGTTCTTCTATGTAGTCTCCCATTTTTTTCAGAGCATTTTGATATTCTTTGATTTCTGTCTCCAGCAAAGCTGCCTCTTGTGGCGTTGCCTGGACTTTTTGCCTCTGCTTATCCGCAATATTTTTAGAAGTAAGGCTAAGACGCAATTTCATCTTAGTATAGCTTGAAATTCCAGCAATATTTTTCAATCGGTTATCACTAAAGCTTAAAAAGCGGAATTGATAGTCAATTGAATGGAATAAAATTCCTTTATTTGCAATAAAAGAGAAAGCATTGTCTGTAGCTTCGAATCCAGTGATCTTATTTAGATAAAAAAGAAATGCATCCGGTGCAGTGAAAAGAGTATTAGATGTGCTGATCTCTTGGAATGCTTTTTCTATATGATGGTCTTCTAAAGCGTTCACAAGATCATCAATGGCTTCTTCGCTCCTGATTTTTTGGCAAATAGTGATAAGGCGACTCCTGAAGGATTTCTTGTCTTCTCCAGTTTGTTCTAAGAAAGGTGTAAGAACATTTTCTTCCATTCCTTCGGATTCTGTTAAAAGCAGCTCTAGCATATAAGAACCCTTTTGCAGGGCTTCTCTATAGTATGTGCGTATTTCATCAAAAGAAATATTATGCTGTCTCAGATATTCCAGAGCAGTAAAGCTAGGCTGTCCAAACATTGGATCTAAGGAGGCAAAAGTCGTTATTTTAGCAACAGAAGCACAACAAGCTTTAAATAGTTCTAGACAAAGTCCCATAATCCACATTCCCTTGTCAAAAGTATCGAGTTTTTCAGTTGATTTTAAAAAACTCTTTTGCGTTTTCTGTAGTTATACGAGCGATTTCTTCTTCGCTTTTTTTTAAACAATCGGCAATCATTTTTAAAACATAGATCAAATATGCTGGTTCATTACGTCCCGACGCTGGTCTTTTGGGCATATTACGAGGAAGAAGAAAAGGAGCATCTGTTTCTATCATCAGACGATTCGATGGAATATATTTCAAAAGATTCCTTAGCGGTATCCCCCTTCTTTCATCACAAACCCATCCTGTGATGCCTATATAAAAATCCCTGTCAAGATAATCTTTCAATTCGCTTTCATTGCCAGTAAAACAATGAACAACAGTAGGCGGTAGCTTTTCCTGGTATTTTTTTAAGATGGACATAAGGCTATTATGAGCATCTCTCTCATGCAAAAAAAGAGGTTTTTTGAGTTTGCAGGCAAGATCTACCTGCGATTCAAACCAATAATCCTGTACATCTTGGGGCGAAAAATTACGATTGTAGTCGAGCCCGCATTCTCCTATGGCCACAACTTCTTTATTTTTGCTTAAATTCTCTAAATTTTGCAATGTTCTTTCATCACAATGTCTGGAATCATGAGGATGAACGCCTGCTGTACAGTACAATACCCCAGGCATAGTTTGTGCCACGGCCAAAGCATCATGGCTTGCCCGAATGCTTGTACCTGTTATGATCATGACTTTTATGCCCTGCGCAAGAGCATTGTCTATAACTTCTTTCCTGTCCTTTTGGAAAGAAGGGCTTGTAAGGTTCACTCCAATATCAATACATTCTTTTTTCAAAGACTTACCTTTCTCAGATTTACCATGCAGGAAGGACTCCCACAAAATATTTGATTAAATCTTTTACTGTAACGATTCCTAAAATTTTTTGGCTGCTATTTACCACAACCAGCATGGGCTTTTTATGCCGAGAAGATAGATTCAAGGCTTCTCGAACAGAGCGATTGTTCTGTATATAAACAACAGAGTGTAAAGGATATTTTTTTTCATCCATATCAGTATAATAAACATCATAGAAATTAGCAATACCCAAAACTTTTTCTTCTTTTGTGTCATATACAGGAAAACGCGTAAAACCAGTGCTACGCGTTTTTTCCATAATATCTTGCATAGCAAAATCTTTTGGAAGAACCGCCACTTGATGGAAAGGGATCATCACTTTTTCCACTCCCACTTCTTCCATTTTCATAATTTTGCTTGCAATATTTTTTTGATACGAAGTCAGCGCATTTTCTTGGGATTCTAATGAAAGAATTCGAGATATCTGGACACGATTCAGATCATTTTCCTCGCTGTTTTCTTCTTTGGCAATAAAAAAGAAAAAAAATTCTATGACTGCTTTAAGCACCCAGATAAAGGGAAGAAAGAGGTATTTAAAAAACGTAATGATAAACGGCAATTTATAAAGCAAAAAATCGGCTTTATTGCAAAAAATATTTTTAGGAACTGTTTCTGAAAATATAAAGATAAAGGGTGTAAGAAATAAAGTAGCAAGAATATCCGAGCGTATGGGCAAGGAAAAGGTCTCTATATATGTCGTCGCTGTCGCACTGGCAAGATGAACCCCTAGATTTGTATAGAGCAAGGTCATATAAATAAGACCTTCTTTGTCTTTTAGCAGATTAGATAAAACCTTGATGTTACTTTTTATCTTATCCTGCTCCATCTGCAAACGCAAGCGAAGTTTATTGACAGAGTAAATTCCTGTTTCCAGCCCTGCAAAAAAGCCTGCCAGCAATATCCAAAAAGCAATCTCTATAAAAACCATCGTTCCTTCTCCAGCAAGAGATAACTATTCTAACAGCATCCTTAAAAACAGAGGGCACAGAGAGTTTTTAGCTTTTGAACCACAGATAAACACAGATGAACACAAATAATTTTTTATAATAGATTTCTTTCAATTTTATTGTTTCTTTAGATAGCTACCCATGAATAAAGTACAGTCAAAAAATTTAAAAATCCGTGTCTATTTGTGTTCATCTGTGGTTCTTTTATTATTTTTCTCTGTGTTCTCTGTGCCTCTGTGGTAAAATTTTAAATTATGCCCGTTCTCAGAATAGATTTTCTGGTGCTTTAGTCTGTTCTTTCAAATCCCTCTTTACGCAAAATCGAAAGCAGGAGCATGGGGGGCAAATCTTGGAGTTAGGACAAAAACTATAAGGTGAACATATCTCCCTGTCTGGAACAAAATCTTTGTCCAGATTTTCGAACCATTCCTTATCTTCTGGCGATGCTTTTTGATTTTTTATATCCTGAGCGACCTTCCTGGCTTTTTCATAAAGCTTTCCAGATGCCATTTCTTGCAAATGCTCCATAGGGCTTTTCCTCTTGAGCTGCCATCGTATCTGATACCATTTAGGCATACAATGAAAAGCAAGAAAATAGTGCAGAACACCACAAAGCATGCCCAGGAAAAAAACTAATCCAGTTAGCAATCCCATTGCCACTGCATTCATGAGAAATATAACTGTAAAAACAAGAGCAAGATGCTTGATTTTTACAGGAAAAAAGAAAAACAGAAATATCTGACTTTCTGGGAAGAGGAAACCATGAAGCAGCATTAAGGTTAGATCGACATGCCACCCACTGGAAAGAGGAAATCCAAAAAGCAATGCTGTCATTCCTCCTCCTACAACAGAAACCAGATATAGAGACAAAAAGAAACGGCTTCCCCATAGGGCTTCCAGAGGAGAAGCGATATAGGCAAAAACCAGGATATGGAAGAATAGAGATATCACATCTGCATTCTGCAAAAAGGCATAGCTGAATAACCTCCAGACTTCACCCTTCCAGAAGTTTTGATCTAGTATAGTATTTTCAATAAAAATGGCTCCATCAGGAGAGTGTTCCATCAGGGCAAAGGTCAAAAACATTCCGATAAGAAAATATACAAAATTTTTATTTTTTTTTCGCATCTATTCGCCTTTTGTCACGATATAAATGTTGTCTAACATAGTCACTCTGTCTTCCATAGTATTGCTAACATAAAATTCTATACCATCACATACCAGATTTTCTGGTATAGCAAAGGAAAACCGTTTTTCATGATTCAAATACCATTCTGCATTTCCTTTGTTCAGAACTAATGCAAAAGATAGCCATTGATTACGAATCTCTTTCATGGCATCGTTCTTGAAATTGCCTGGTTCATATACCTGGTATGCAAGGTTTCCGTTCGCCCGAATCTGGAAAGAGTATTTAGGCCGATTTTTGCTAAGAAGCTGGACCATAATACGGTCATTGCTATAGCTAAAATGGCATAGGCCTCCGATCATGGAAATTTCTTTATAAGATAGAACAAAACGGCCTCTGCTAAATTTCATGACTCCATTTTCGATATTGGCTTTTGCATATTTTAAAACAGAATTAGGAAGCTGTTCTTCTGAGGAAAAATCCATGAATCGCGCTGTTTTTTCTTCATGAAGAGTGCTGAATAATTTTTGAAAAATTTTGGTAAGGGCTGTTTCATGATTTTCTCTGTCTTTTGTCCCTAAATGCGATCCCTGCAATGCAAGAGCTTCTTGCATTGCTTCTTTTGTCTTAGATTCCGCCAGGAACTCTTCTATTGCCTTAAAATGCCCTTTGGCTTTTTTTTCTAAAAAGTCCTCCAGATCATCCAAAGCTCCTTTTGCCTCTTTGATTTGATCTACAGCGTTCTTTAAATACTGGCAAGCCAGGGAATAATCTTCCAGATAAATGCAAAAAATTCCCAGAGAAAAAAAATCTTGAGATGAAGCCCCTTGTGCTACAGAGAGAACCAAAGGAATAATCTGGTCTTTAGAAAATTTTAGCCAGGAAATTCTTAGATTGGGTGCAAGCCATATCTCTGCTTCATTGGCATACTGGAAGTCTCGTAGTTTATTGTCATAATAAACTTTAGGTCTGGGCTTTTTCTCCTTCTCCAAAAGCTTGATAAGAACTCTATACGCTTGTTCTAATCGGATAAGATACAATTCTTTTTTTTCTAAGCTCTGGCGATCTTCAGGAGTGAATTCATAGGATCGCAAAAAATGCCTTACATTATCAACGGCTCTCTGAAAATGAAACTCTGCAAGATAGGCTGCCAAAATTTTTTCTAATTCCAATACAGCATTTTTTGACTTCAACTGAAATTCTTTCTGTTTTTCTAATATGTGATCTTGCTGTATTTTTTTCAACTCAGCAAAAGAAGCCTGTAGTCTTTGGAGAATATCCCATGGGCTTCCTTTATTTTCTTTTGCATGCATAGGAAAAGCTTGCAGAAATTTTTCCATTCTATTGTAAATTTCTGGTTCAGGATTTTTGCTTTCTTTTGCCTGGTTGCAGAATCTTTCAAATTCCTGGACTTTATTTTGTAGCTTTTGATTCATCTGCTCCTTTTTGCTTTGCAGCTCTTTTTGTATTTCTTCTGTTTGCTCAGCAGGAAATTCTGAAAAAAGTTCAAATGCAGCAATAAAGTGTTCTTTTTGTATCATATCTTCGATTTTTTGGATGCGCTCCTGGAACTTTCTATGAAAAGACTCTTCCTGAATTTTTTGTATTTCCAGCAAAATGCCTCTTACTTCTTTTGTTAAATTTTTTTTGCCACTTCCATAATCTACATCAGAGTATTGCTTTAAAAAAGTACGGCATTTTTCTTCAATACTTTTCCATTCGCCTTCATTTTCCTTATTTTCATTATAATAACTCTGTATGCTGGCGTATTCTTCATCATAAGAATAGCGCATATTACGATTTTGTTTAGGGCTTTTCTGGTAGTACCAGACAATCACGACTAACACAACAAGAGCAAAAATAATTTTAGTTCCATGGTTGTTGCGTTTATTTATAATCCGTACTTCATCATTTTTCTGTTGTTTTTTTCTGAGCTTATTTTTTTCCAGCCCATCTCGAAGGTTAGTCTTTTGTACAGGAATTTTAATAGCACTTTCCTCCTGCCAGGAATTATCTTGCTGAGGCGCAGATGTTTTTTTTTCTTCAGTAGCCTTGGGCAAAACCTTTTTTGTAGGAGAATCCTTTAAAGGCGTTTTTTTTACTGCAGTTACAGCTTTGGGTTCCAGAGGAGTACTCTCCTCTAAAACTTTTTCTTCTTGTTCCCCTTCTTTTTCTTCTTCCAATATCTCTGCTTGTATTATTTCCTCTGGTTTTTGAACCTGCTGTGGATTTTCTAGATCTTTTAGAAGATCCTCATAAGAGAGATAGCGATTCTCCATATCCAGTGCCATCATTTTTTCGATAATCCAACAAACTTCTTTGCTTACAGAAGCATTATAAAAGGGAAGAGGAGGCAAAGAGGTTTGCTCTGTCAAAAAATTCAAAAGAACTAAAGGCGTATTCCCTTCTAATGCAGGCCTTCCAGCAAGAATATGGTATAGAACAGATCCCAGCGCATATATATCACTTCGAAAGTCAGGAACAATATCTTCAGAAACCCATTCTGGAGCAAGGTATAGAGGTGCGCTGTCTTGTTGCTGTGCTATATAGAAAATATTTTTCAACAGACGAACAGGAAGTCCTAAATTTTTCAGCACGACCTTGCCTGAAGATGTAATGACAATATTACCAGGATGAACATCTCCATGCAATATCCCTTTATCCCAGGCTGCTCTTAGTATCTTTGCAATTCGAATAGCGATCTTCAACGCCTTTACCTCACTCAGGCTTTGGTTTCGCTCTAATATGGCCTGCAATGTTTCCCCTTCTAAATATTCCGATACCACATAGACAAGCTCTCCTTGTTCCCATATCCCCAAATTTCTAAAAATATTAGGAATTTCCAAAGAAAGAGTCTTTTGTAAAGAGTCCTGTAACTTTTTTCTGAACGAAGTATCACAAGCAGCATCTTTATTAAGAGCGTGTATGAGTACTTCTTTTTGGTTAGACGAAACAACTGCTTTGTAAACTGTCCATGTTTCATTTTCTTCTAGTATGTCTTGGATTTTGTAGCCTGGTATGGAAATAGTATTTTTAGGAGCTATCCCCAGAAAGGCTAAAGTTTTTTTTACCTTTTGTATTCTGGAAGTACCATGAGCTATTTCAGGGATGGGCAAAATTTCACCGCATTGACCGCATTTGAGATTTCTTTGCACTTTTTCCAAATCTAGCCTAAACTGTGTACCACAAAAATCGCAAATCACAGTGTGTTTTTCTTCTGATTCTTTCCATTCCTGAATTTTTTCTTCGATTTTCTGGTTTCTCTTTTCCCATTCTTCGACCAAAATTTTGCTTTGGTTTTTTGTGAGATAGTTTTTTTCTATCAAAATTTCAATCAAAGAAATGTTTTCTTCTCCTTTAGAATGCAAGTTTTCTTCTAATTGTAAGCATTCTTCCAACTGCTCTTGTGTAATCCATTGGGATTGCACTGCCAGCTTACCTAATAATTTTTCCTTGTATTTCATAGAAAACCTATTGTTATTGTGAAATAATTTATAGTTTAAAAATTCAGGGAATAGATCCCTGAATTTTTAAACTATCTATTCTTTTCTTTTACCATTTGGTATACTTTTTGGTACAGATACATAAGGGTTGCGCCTACAATAAATCCATCAACGAAGGCCCATAAAGCACCGATCAAAATGCCAAACATACCTTCACGATAGTTTGTATAAGCATGAGAAATATTTTTGATAATCTCTGTTTTTAAATTCAATCGCCAAAAAAACGTACCTAAAATAACATAGATTGCCAAAAAACTTCCCAATGTAATTCCAAAAACAATAATATTTTGAACACGATTTTGCATTTTCTATCCTATCCTTTGGGATTTATTTTTTTTTCTATATCTTCTTTTTTTACTTCTTTTGGCATATCTTCTTTTTTTATCAATTCATTTTGCTTTTTTTCCGACTTTTCTGTATCTTCTTGGATTACAAGTTTTTTTTCACTCTCTAGCGGCTTAAGTACGATCATCCCCAAGGGAGGCAACTGGATGGATAGAGTATAGGGTCTGTCATGCCAGGAATTTTCTGAAGCATTTATGTGTCCCATATTCCCAACATTGCTTCCCCAATACCATTCCGAGTCTGTATTGAAAATTTCTTGATATGTTCCTTTGTCTTCTACCCCTAAGCGATAATTATTCCAGGGAACAGGAGTAAAATTGAAGACAAAAAGAAGCTTTTCTTTTTCTGATTTTCTCCAAAAAGCAATCACACTATGGTCAGCATCACTATAATCACACCACTCAAAACCTTCAGAAGTAGAATCGTTTTCATATAGAGCAGGATGTTCCTGATAGAAAAAATTCAAAGACCGCACAAAATTTTGGAGCTTTTTATGAGGTTCATCTTCTAGCAAATGCCAGTCCAGACTCGATTCATGAGCCCATTCGTTCCACTGTCCAAAATCATTTCCCATAAAAAGCATTTTTTTCCCAGGATGGGCAAACATATAGCCAAAAAGAAGCCTTAAATTAGCAAAACGCTGCCACAGATCACCAGGCATTTTACCAATAAGAGATGCCTTTCCATGTACAACCTCATCATGAGATAAGGGAAGCACGAAATTTTCTGTAAAAGCATACCATATAGAAAAGGCCAGGATATTGTGATGGTATTTACGGAAAATAGGATCCATGGACATATAACGCAAAATATCGTTCATCCAGCCCATATTCCATTTATGGGTAAAGCCTAATCCACCCAAATATGTAGGCCCGCTTACCTTAGGCCAGGTTGTGGATTCTTCAGCAATCATGAGTACGCCAGGATGGTATTTCTGCACAAGATCATTGCATTCCTGCAAAAAGCTGATAGCCTCTAAGTTCTCTCTGCCTCCAAATCGATTGGGCGACCATTCGCCTGGCCCTTTGGAATAATCCAGATACAGCATGGAAGCAACAGCATCTACACGAAGTCCATCGAGATGATACTTTTGTAGCCAGAAAAGAGCATTGGAGATGAGAAAATTTTTGACTTCATAGCGTCCGTAGTTATATATGTAAGTATTCCAGTCTTTATGTTCACGTTTTCTGGGATCTGCATGTTCGTAAAGATAAGTGGCATCAAAATAGGCAAGGCCATGAGCATCCGTAGGGAAATGGGCAGGTACCCAATCCAAAAGAACGCCAATGTCATTTTGGTGCAGCAAGTCTATCATATATCGAAATTCATCGGGTGTTCCATATCGACTGCTAGGAGCATACAGACCGAGACACTGATAGCCCCAGGAACCATAAAAAGGATGTTCCATAACAGGCAACAACTCGACATGAGTATATCCCATATCTTTCACATAATCCACAAGACGATGGGCGACTTCAGCATAGCTTAGCATCCGTTTAGGATTTTTGGGATCTCGTACCCATGATCCAATATGCAATTCATATATAGAAATGGGCGCGCTCTTTTTCTGTTTTTCTGCCCTTTTTTCCAGCCAGAGTTCATCGTTCCATCGGAATTGATTCAAATCATATACGATAGAGGCTGTCCTGGGACTGGTCTCACAATAAAAACCATGAGGGTCTGTTTTATCGAAAGTCAGATTGTCGTAAGTTGTTATCTGATATTTATATCCTTCTCCCTGTCCAATCCCTGGTATGAATATTTCCCAAACTCCTGATGCACCTAGCGTTCGCATGGCATGGTATCTGCGATCCCAGGCATTGAAAGACCCAATTACGCTGACAGACTTTGCGTTTGGTGCCCACACAGCAAAATAAACACCCTGCACACCATTCATTTCTACAATATGTGCCCCTAATTTTTCAAAGGTTTTATAATGGCATCCTTGCTGTATGAGATAAAGATCGAAATTCGTCAGCCCAGGCAGGAAAGAATAGGAATCATGGAAACAGGTAGTTGTGCCATCCGTTTTTGTAATTTTGATCTGATAAGGAAACACTTCCTCTCTATCGGCGCAAAGTGCTTCATAAAAACCAGAATGGTGAAGCATCTGCATCGGATATTCTTTCTGGGTGTCTGAAGCTACGATATAGGCCTCTTTGGCTGCTGGTAAATAGCTTCGGACAGCAACATTCCTTTTCCCCTCTATCTCCGAGATATGAGGGCCTAATACCTGAAAAGGATCACGATGTTCCTGATAAACAATACTGTAAATTTCTTGTAAAGAAAGGTTAGATTGCATTTTATTCTTCCTTATTGCAACATTGGAATAGCTGCCATGTATACCATTTCTCGAATATTTGAGCAAAGACGCAGGATTACTTTTTATTCCACTTTTGTCTATCCTGATCGAGGCGATTTTGGCTCTTGCGAAATAGATCACTTGCATTTGCATTATGCAAGACAGACATAGGGCGATAGCCTGCCATCTGAGCTTGAATGAGACAATATTTGATTCTGCTGTATGCTATACTTTTTTGGGTTGGACGTTTTCCATCAACCAGCTTTTCTTCTCTCACAAGTGCCGATCTTTGTCCTCCTTGTTCTAAGAAGATAGCATCTCGCTCTGGCCAGTCTTCCCTCTCCCATTCTTCTGCTATTGGCTCCGAATTTTCTTCATACCTTTCTTTGATGAAAATACCCAAAATTTTCGCCATGACCTCATCTTCTACGATTACTATGGCTGTATTATTAGCAAAAGAACCATGATCGCCAAGATATTTTAAAGATGTAAGAGGGATTTCTTTTCTATTTGTGCTTTCTGCAAAATCTTGTGGCTGTAAGTATTTTTGATTACTTTGGTTTACAAGGATCAAATTATGATTTTTATAAGGTCCAAATAAGCCGACCCTCACGTCTCCCATGCTATTAGGAGAAACATAGGGGACATCCCCATAGTCTTCTACTTTTTCTCTATTGCTCTGGCAAGCAAGACAAAAAAACAACAATATCCATACATATTTACACATACAAAATTCTCTTTCTTTTTAATTTGATCTGACAATGTTCCATGGAAACAATGTTATCAAAGAATCAGGCTATGAGCAATAATAAAATAGCCATGTATTACAAATTTTGTGATAGCATATTAGCAACTGCTGTTGAGTAGCTTGATGCATAGGAAATTATAGTTTTAGTGATATAGCCAGGATACTTTTTTGATAAAAAAAAAAATATATTTGACAAACAGATAATAGAGATTATATTATAAAGAGAGTGTACTTTATTTTTCGAAATTTGTTTGCTCTGGTTTGTTTCTATTAGTAAAAACGTCATAATAGGTTATAATAAAGTCATAATCTATACAATAGAAGCAAAGCGAGCATGAGAAAGGAGAATTCTCATGAAAAAAGGTTTTACCTTAATTGAATTGCTGGTTGTAATCGCCATTATTGGTATTCTGGCTGCTATGTTGCTACCTGCTCTAGGTTCTGTAACAGAAAAAGCCAAACAGGCAAAATGCAAAACCAACCTGGACAACATTGGAAAAAGCATGCACATGTACAAAAGCGATTATGGTCGTGAAGTAAGATTCCCTGATGCCGATGGTGCTGCTTTTATTGGTCGTCTCTACAAAACCAAATTGCTGGTTGAGCCTAAAGTTTACATCTGCCCTTCTACTCCTGATGAATACGGTACTGATCCAGATACAAACATTGCCAACGTCGCTGCAGGCGATACCAACAATTACATAAGCTATGCAGGCCGAAAGAATGCCGACCAGAAAAAGTATCCTGGCATTTTCAAAGCCTATCATTCTACAACCATGAGCCCCATGGTATGCGATGATTTCCAGGATTCTAACAACCATGAAAATGGACAGTTCGTCAACTTCTTATTCCTGGATGGTCACACAGAAAACAGAAGAGATACCAATGCAAATGATAAAGCTGATTTTGGATATAACGATTTCAAAGCAGCTAAAAATGATTTCCTGGCAGATCCTCTGACCAACTAAAATCGCTTTAAAATAAAAAAAGGCGCAAGAAAAAATCTTGCGCCTTTTTTTTATGGACTGGCCTGTTATTCGATCTTGTGCAGCCATCCATACAAGTCAGGCTCCAAACCATGCTGTATACCAAGGAGCATATCATACAGCTTTCTTGTTAGCATACCTACTTCTCCTTTGCTGAATATATGGTCTTTACCTTCATAATTTATCAAGCCTATAGGCGAAATAACAGCGGCAGTCCCTGTTGCAAAGGCTTCATCAGAGTCGAACACTTCTTCAAAAGAAATCTTTCTTTCCTCTACCACCATCCCCAGGCGATCTTTCGCCAGTTGGAGTAAAGACTTTCTGGTAATCCCTGGTAGTATGGAACCGCCAAGAGCGGGGGTAATCAGCCTGTTGCCCTTTATACAAAAGAAGTTAGCCGCCCCTACTTCCTCGATGTATCTGCTTTCTACTGCGTCCAGATATAGAACCTCCTGATACCCTTCTGCTTTGGCTTTTTTAGCAGGGAGCATTCCACCAGCGTAGTTGCCAATCGCTTTTACTCCGCCAGTACATCCTGGGGCAGAACGGTGATATTCTTTCAGCATTTTTAACTTAATGGGTTTAAAACCTGTTTTAAAATAAGGTCCTACAGGAGAACAAAAAACCATAAAGGTATATTCTGGAGATGGCGCAACACCTAGCAAAGGTGCAGTTCCCCAAACAGTAGGTCGGATATATAGCGACCCTTGAGAGGCGGAATTGGGATTATAAGGAGGTGTGAAATCTTTATTGTCTTTTGCCACAGCAGTAACAGCCTCCATAAATAGCTCTTTGGGAACTGGAGGCATGCAAAGCCTCTCGCATCCATAAGCAAGTCGGGCTGCGTTTTCTTGTGGGCGAAAAATAGTAAAAGTTTTACCATCCTTATGAGAATGCATTTTAAGGCCTTCAAAGAGTCCCTGACCATAGTTCAAGACACAGGCAGCAGGAGACAGAGATATGTTCCCAAACGGCTGTAAAGGAACACTTTTCCATTCTCCATCCGCTTTGCATGTCGTAATGAACATCGTTCGAGTAGGTGTCAGCGAAAAAGTGAGTTCATCCCATCGAATATTTTTAGGATCTATCATGATTACTACTCCCATTAGGTTTTAAGAGAAAGTTTTTCATAGTAATTCGTACATAGACCAACACAATTTGTAAATAAAAACGAAACAGTTTCTCATGTATATTCTACAAGAGAAACTGTCTATTTTCATATTTTTTTTAAGAAACTAATCAGGTTTTTTGACTTCGGGCTTTTTTTCTAGCGAATTTTTTTTTGCCGTTATAGCCTCCTTTTTGACAAGGTTATCGAGAATGCCATTGATGAAGCTTCCCGATTGGACGGTAGAGTACTTCTTACCAAGCTCTATGGCTTCGTTGATTGCGACACTGCTAGGAATATCTCTTCCATAGCATAGCTCATAGACTGCTATCCTGAGGATGCTTCTGTCAATCACTGTCATTCGTTCAAGTGCCCAATTTTTCGCTAAAGAAGAAATTTTCTGATTGATTTCTTCCCAATGCACTAAACATCCTTTGACTAGCTCTGATGCATAAGACCATAATTCGAAGTCTTCTATTTTTCCCTCTAATTCCTGTGGAGAAATAGAATCATCTTCCAGGCAGGAATTCTGCATCAAAAATTCTTTAGTCACAGACTCTGCATTGATGGTATTTTTGTTTTTTAAATCTATTTGGTAAAGGTTTTGTAAAGCGACCTGGCGAGAAAAATGGCGTAGCTTGACATACCCCTTTTTCTTTGCAGGTGCTTCTTGGTTCTTATCCATTTTTTATTCCTGATATTGTAATAGCAAAGTGATTTTGTGCAAAATGAGCAGTGCTATAAAATAGCATCTGCTCCATTGTGCGGTTGGACAAGGCTTTGATAAGAATTTTTTATTCCTGATATTCTGTTTTTTTCAATTTTGATGTGGCTTTCCTGGCTTCGGTGATCATGCTACTATCTTCCTGGGCCTTTATATCTTCTCCTTTAGGCAATCTATCGGTACTTTTTCTTTCTTCGATTTCTTCTGCCTGGAAGTCTGGTTCAGGGATTTCGATGGTATTATCGCTTAGGAGGGACTGCTCTGTAACACCTTTGACAGCGTTCAGCGCAACATCGGCTCCGATTTTTCCTGCGATATTTCCTACAAAGCGGCAGCCTTTGACAGTGGCTTTGTTAGGAACTCGGCGTAAGCCTCGAATGAGAATACCTCCGCCATTTTCTTCACACATATTCTTTTCAAACAAGCACTCTTCAAAATAGCTTATTGTAAAGACATTGACGTTTACAGCTCCTCCTGACCCAAGGCAATAATTTTTGCGGAACACTACTCCATTAAACCTTGCATCGCTTGGATATTTACCATCTTCTCCCAGCACAAGAACAGCTCCACCATTTTTATTTTTAGCGCAATTGTCTTCAAAAACACAGTCGGTAAAATGGCTTCGAGTATAATCATTGGCGTTGATTGCGCCTCCAGAGATATTGCATTGGTTACGTTTGAAAGTGACTTGGTTGAAGGTTGCTTTTGTAGGGCAGTTGCCATCTTTTCCTAATAAAACAATAGCACCACCATTTTTTTTCATCGCTACATTGTCTTCGAAAAGACAATTGCGAAAGCTGGCCTGGCTATAAATATTTACATTGATTGCACCACCATCAATATAGCATTGATTTTTACGGAATATCACTTCCTGAAAGTCTGCTATAGAAGCAAAGCTGGAATCTTTTCCTAAAATCAAAATAGCTCCGCCTGTTTTTTTCTCTACCTGGTTTCCTTCGAAAATGCATTTCTCGAATTTGGTTCTGCTGAATCTTCCGATTACCATCGCTCCACCATCGATAGCACAATGGTTTCCCGTGAAAGTAACTTTTGTAAAGGTAGCGTCGCTTCGATTTTTTTTATCATAGCCTACAATGCCAATGCCACCACAGGAACCTTCTGAATAGTTGTTTTCCAGGCGGCAGTCTTCGAAAATCATCTGGCTGTGAGCCCCTGCTGCAATCGCTCCACCATCGTTTTTACAATGGTTTCCCATGAATGTGACATGCTGGAACTTGGCTTTGCTAGCTTCTTCATCAATTTTTCCAGTAATTCCGATGGCTCCACAACTGCTTTCCGCACTATTGTTGATAAATCGACAGTCTGCCAGAACCATGCGAGTATGGTTGCCTGCTGCAATTGCTCCGCCATCCAATCCACAATGATTTTCTGTGAAATGAGTTTGTCTTATCGTCATTTTTGTAGGATGAGAGGCTTCTCTTCCTACAAGGCTGATACAGCCTCCGCTGTTTTCAGCTTTATTATTCTCGAAACGACTTTTGTCCAGGATAACAAGAGAATAATCTCCTATATGAATCGCCCCGCCATCCATCCGAGACAGGTTTTCCAGGAAAGCACATTCCAGGAATGTAGCTTCTGTGGGCATGGATTTCTCTTTACCGATCAAATGAATTGCACCAGCATGTTTTCCTTCTGCATGGTTCGATTTAAAACGGCATTCTTCCCATTTGGATCTTGTGAAAAAATTGAGATGGACTGCGCCACTGCCTTGCTTGCTTCTGTTTTCTGTAAAAATACAATTGTGTAGCTTGGCTTCACTATATTTCTTAAAATCTGCCCCTTTGATTTGAATCGCGCCTGCCTCTTCCTCGCAACGGTTGTTTTCAAACTGGCAATCTTCAAAATTCGTTGTGGTAGCGTCTATTGCATTGATGGCTCCGCCACTGCTCTTGCAACGATTGCCCATGAATATAGCTTTGATGAAGCTCGCTTCGGTGGCTTTATCGCCTTCTTCTCCTACAATGGCAACAGCTCCACCACTATCATCGCTATTGTTGTTTTTTAAGCGGCAGTCTTCTATATAGATCTTGCTATAAAGATTAGCATTGATCGCTCCGCCGTCCATCTTAGAACGGTTTCGATTGAAATTGCATTGGACAAATTTAGCCTGGCTATAGCTATCTTTTTCTCCTGTAATGAAAATGGCTCCTGCTCTATGCTCTTCTGTAGAATTTCCATCAAAACGACAATCGTCAAAAATACAATTCGTATTGATATTAGCGTTGATCGCTCCTCCATCAATACGGCAACGATTATCATTGAAAACAGTGTCAGAAAAAGAGGCAGATATGGCTGCTTTGCTGGCTTTTCCATCAAGGCCTATTGCACCAGCACTGTCACGGTCCGAGCTATTGCTATCGAAACGGCAGGACTTGCATTCTATCTTTGTGTCTTTACGTGCAAAGATTGCACCGCCTTTGTTCTGTGCTCTGTTGCTGGAAAATTTACAGTTGCTTATATAAAGTTCTGATAGCTCTGATTTTCCGATCAGATGGATCGCTCCTCCGCTATCGTCGGCAACATTGGTATCCCAATGAGTATCTTCTGCTTTCAAACGAGAATGGAAAGAAAGCATGATGCCACCACCACCGATTTGAGAACGATTTCCTGCCAGCATACAGTCTTTCATGAAAATTTCGGCGACTTCTGCAGGATTGTCTCCCTTGGCATAGATAGCACCACCGTCTTCCTTGCTGCGATTGTCTTCCAGGCGGCACTTCGTCAGGGATATTTTGCCTTCACTATTCAAGGCAATAGCACCACCATAGCGTTCGGATTTGTTATCCAGAAACTGGACTTCTTCCAGTTCTATTTCTATATCCAATCCACAAGCATAAATCGCGCCTGCATCTCCATCTACCTTATTCTCCCTGAAACAGGATTTCTTTATAATCAACTTACCTGCTTCCAGATGAATGGCACCACCAGAGCAAGCTCCTCCCTGGGGCATATAGCCTCTAGCTTCTTCAAAGAAACAGCCTTCAAAAAATTGACTTTTGGGATTATCGGGAAAAAAGTAGATTCCCCCCCATCCTTCTTTAGGGGATGCTGGAATGAACCCTATGCTTCCTTTATTATTTTCTTCATCCCAGGTACCCTTAGCCGTGATCTGTCCGTAGCATTGAAGACTGCAACCGGGGCTGATATAAAAAATAGTAGCACCAGATATTTTCAGATGCCCATTTTTTTCTATCCGTAAAGATTTATTGAGATAGTATTCTCCAGGCGGAAAGTCAAAAGGCCGATCCAGAATACCTGACTGCAATATTTTATGAGCTTCATGGTTTCGTTCTAACGCATCAAGAAATTCCTGAGCTGTTTTGATGCTAGAATCCTTTGCCAACACATAAGCTATAGGATCCCTGAATTTCTCTGGTAATTTTTGCAATTCAGGAGCATCCATTTGCAAAGGAAATCCTGTAAGCGCATAGTAAAGGATAGAAGCCAGGTTCAGCGCATTGACTTGTTTGTCTTTACGATAGGGCCAGCCTGTTGGAACGATCTGGATAGGAGAAACAAAAATTTCTGTCATCTCAGGCAACGAACAAGAAAAGCCTTTTTTCTGGTATAACGAAATGACTTCCATGATTTTGTGAGCCAGCTCCAAGGCCAGCTCTGGTGGAATATGGCCGATTTGGGATTGAAGAGTCTGTCCTTGAGGCTTTTCATAAAAAGCGATCATCTGATGGGGAATTTCTTCTTTGGATGCAATTCCCAGAAGAATTCTTTTTATAGGAATCAGAAAATCTTCTTTGATCTCCAGACTCGTTAAAATAGCAGAATACATCAATTCCCAATCTTTTGGGTGCATGTTATCAGGAATAGGAATTTCGACAAGTGCTATATTTGTTATCCCTTGTAATTGCAGAAGCTCTAGCAATTTTTCTTTTATGGGAGGGCTTGCAGGAGCAAAGGTAAGACCTTTTTCGATAAAGCGATAGGCTTTATTTATCTGCCCTGTTTTTAAAAATCCTGGTAAAATACGACTCCATTGAATCGCTCCCTCTGCTTTATCTGCCCACTTATCACGATTCAGTCTACCCCATTGTGCAAGTGCAGAAACCATATCTTCTGCATTTTGATAACGCTCTTTAGTTTCTTTGGAAAGTGCTTTCAGGCAAATCTCATCCAGATAAGAATCGCATTCGCCATTCCAGCGAGAAGGCTTGAGAGGTTTTTGGCTTAATACCATTTCCTGGATGGCAAACACTTGCTGCATCTGGTTAAGTTCTTGTATATGCTCAGGGACAAAAGGCGGTCTTCCTGTAATCAAAAAATACAGAATCGCCCCTAAAGTCCATATATCAGTGCGTTCATCGCAATTTTCTCCTTTGAATTGCTCAGGAGCAGCAAAAGAAGGAGAACCTTCAAAAAAGCCAGATGAAGTAGTGACTTCATCCAACATCTTGGCCAATCCAAAATCCAAGATTTTAGGATTGTTTTCTTTGTCCAGAATAATGTTAGTGGGCTTGAGATCTCTATGTACCACGCCTTTAGCATGGGCATAAGCAACACCTTCCACAACCTTTTGCATTAAAAGCACAATCCTGCGCAAAGAAATTCTGGATAATTCCGAAAAAGGGGTTCCTTCTACAAATTCCATTGTAATATAAGGAATAACAATCTGCTCCCCATTTTCTTCAAAACGATATGTTCCTGCTTTATAGTAAGAAGCGATATTAGGATGTTCCAGTCTGGCGATAGCAGAAGTCTCCCGAAGAAAATTGCTAGCCAGGCGAGGGTCTTTTTTGATTCTTTCTTTCAAAGGGCTTTTTAATGCCAAAATTTTTTGGTCATCCAGCGACTGTGCTTTATAAACAATTCCATTACCACCACGGCCTAATTCTGAAAGAATCCGATAGCCATCTATAATTTGCCCAACTTTAATGGTCATAGGGTCTTTACCTCCGAATGAAAAATTGCTTATTGTATTGTAACAGG
Organism: uncultured bacterium; assembly: GCA_938003875.1. GTDB lineage: Bacteria > Planctomycetota > Uabimicrobiia > Uabimicrobiales > JABWCH01 > JABWCH01. Next base: position 14,026 of record CALKWO010000016.1, on the reverse strand, counting down.
ACTTATCATAAACTGCAAGCACAAATCATAAACATAAAAAAAACATTGGGCAAACTATTTCCCTTCCATAGTAAGGTTGATTCTGGAAGAATGCAGTAAAAATAAAAAAAGCCGAAGGGAGTAACCTTCCCCCCGGCCAGGTTGGATAAATGTGCCGCATTTACCCTTGCCATGATTTTGTATTACCAACGGCGTTTAAACCGATAAATCATTTTTATGTTGTCTCGCTTTTCCGCTAAGCTACCTTTGCGATTCAATGCAAAGGGAGGGATTTGAACCCACGTCTCGACAAATTTCGTCTATCGGCGTTTGATTTGGTAACCATGGCAATGCTCAGTTTCGAGTAATAGTTTGAAATTGAAGTAAATCCTCACGGAAATCGAATTGCAAGGCAGCAAGGCTATGCCACCCCGTGTATGCCATTTCCACCATCCTCCGGAATCGGAGGAGCAGGATTTGAACCTGCACGCTCATCTATTCCGCAAGCATTTATAATAATGAATTTAAAAAAGAATTTGTACCCGAAACTAAAACATTTCTTATTGCTAAATATTTCTTTTATAATTATTTATCTAAAATATATCCTAATATGGTCTTGCCAATTTTCATGGATTCTGCTTCAATGGAATTGGCTTCTTCTCTGGCAAATTTTATTGCATTGGCCAGTTTTTGGATTCTTTCCAAAATTTTTTTCTTTTCTGGCTCTGGTAAGGCTCCGCTATGCTTTACGGTTGTCCAATGCCCGACGATAACATCTTCCGTGATCAATTGTGTTTGTGCTGGATGTTCTTTTGTTGCGGCATACAAGACAATCGGTTTCTGGACTTTTTTGGTTTTCGTAGTAGTGCTAGGTGCTGTTTTATAAAGATTGGTTGTTTCATCATAAGACCATTCTTCTTCAGGATCCAGCACAGGAATTTTTGCTACAAATGTTTGAAGATCATTGACTTGTTTTTCTAAAAAGAGCAAATAGGTTACAGGAGCTTTTTCAATAAGCACCTTTCCATCTATTTTTATATCAGCAAAGGAACGGCAGTTCGCATGATCTTTTGTGAGCGTGACATCCAGAAGCTCCCCTAAAAGATTTTCCAGGTTTTGGAGGATTTCACGGGCAATGAGCTGGACTTTTTGTTTTTCTGGTGGAAAATCATCGCTATCTTCATCTTTTTTGTTATAAATTTTGCTGAATCCACTGAGTAGCGTAGACTTTTGCAAAGCATGATGGAGTTTGGTTATTTCTCCATACACACGGCTTTTTATGCTCTTTTCGATTGCCAGAATCTGATTTAGCTTAGGCATATCGCCTCCTTTTCCATTAGAAATAAGTGGATGCTTTTATGGGATAGATTCTATCTATTCCCTGGATAAAATTCAAACAAAATTTGCCATAGTATATTTTTCTTTTTTTTTCCAAGATTTTTCTTGATTTTCTTTTCTAATTTTGTTATGATACTTTCGTTATTGCGGGGTGTAGCTCAGTTTGGCTTAGAGTGCGTGGTTTGGGACCACGAGGCCGCTGGTTCGAATCCAGTCACCCCGATTATAGCTGAGCGGGGCGTAGCTCAGTTTGGCTTAGAGTGCTTGGTTCGGGACCAAGAGGCCGCTGGTTCAAATCCAGTCGCCCCGAAAAACAGAACTCATTTTTCATCAGGAAAAGAAAGTTCTTTTTTTTTATCCACTTCCTTTTTTCCCTCTATAATCTTACAAATTCCCAATAAACATATCCAAAAAATTTGCAATTTCTTTTGCTTCTATACCCAATTCCAGAATAAAAACAGGTATTTTACTAACGCATTGCGCCAGTGTATCCAAAGTTTTTTCTCCAGATCCTGCCATTTGAAAAATGGTACTAGGGGCCAATGCCATGAGTGCTGTTGCTGGCGATGTTTTTTTTATAATCGTTTCTTTTTTTCCTGTGATTTTAGGCATAAGAATAGCGTGCAATGGCAAAGAGCCAATCACCTGAGAAGGAAAAAAATCGTATAGAAAGGCAATAGCCTTTTGGGTGTCCAGGCTATCAGAATTTTTTACCAAAGGCAGAAGAGCAGGTAGCCTTTGCAGATTGTCGGCGTGGATTTTACCCGAATTATAGAGACTATAGATTGCAGCATCAGGCCTCATAGAAAGAATCACATAATCATCCCCCAGATATTGCATGCCATTCAAAAGACAGGCCAGAGTGGTCGTAGATTTTCCTGAGCCACCTTTTCCAGCCAGTAAAATGCCTTTTCCTGATTTTCCGATACAGCCTGAATGGATCAACTGCGCCCCATTCTCTTTCAGCCACCAGTGAAAAAGCAAACGCAAGGGCGCAGCCGTTTCATAATAAGGCAGAGTCATAGCACTGGGAACGCAATAAAAACCTAGATTTTCTTCACAGGAAAGAAGACTCAGAATTCCATTATCAGGCTGTAATGCACTATAAAATCTTGTGTTTAAAGTACCTGCACTTTTATCATAGTATTCCGATTTGCAAAAATGGGCAGGAGGTATATCTGTTTTTGTCCCTTCTTGATCCCATAGGCAAAGAGTCAATGCAGGTTTTACCACTTTCTGGACAGCAAGATGCTTGAGCGCACCTGTCATCAAAGGTACCAGAGAATTTCCTGCAAATCGCAGGCAAACAGGGTAGTTTGCTATCTGGTAATAGCATTCAAAAACCTCTCGACTTTTTTGGCAGGCTTCCTCAAAAGCCATGCACACCTGCTTAAAATAGCTTTGCTCTTGTTTTGTGTCTGTCATGCGTTTTCCTATTTTTTGCCAGGCCAGCCCGTATTGTCTATCACATCGTGCTTCTTCTGCGATTCTCACTTGATGGCATGTCTTCTTTTTTAAAGAGATAGATGCATGGCTACAAGTGCATGCATCATTTTGATTCATTAACGATTTATTTTAAAATAGGCCAGGCAGAAAATACCAAGGGATATCAACATAAGGCTGGAGATTTCAGGAATGGGAACGTTGTATTCTACAAAATAACCATTAGAAGCGGAGCCATTATGCATGTCATTCCATGTACCAGCACTATAAAAATGTGCATGGTCTTCATCGCCATTGGCATCGTTCGGTTCGCCTGATGCCCAGTTGCTGTAACTCCATGCCTCGCCTGTAACCCAAGCCCAGTTGCCTCCTGGCTCTGCTAGCTTATTGGTCTGGTATGCTCCGATCCAATAACCATGGTAAGCAGAAAAATTTGCCTGGATGAAATTATTTTCAGTAACCGAGGTAATGGTAGTCAAATATCCCTGCTGTCCCATAAAAGATTGACTTTGTACATGGATATATGCCTGATCCCAGGTACTTGAATATGTTATAAAATCATACCAGTGATCGTTTCCACCAACACCAGAGGTCCATTGTATGGGAGCTGACCACGCTCTCAGAGACAATACGAGAAGAATGAACAAAATTTTTTTTGTCATATTCAACTCCTTAAAAAATATAAAAAATTTTAGTCTTACTAATCTAAAATTTAATCAAAAAAATTTTTACTGTCAAGCTTTTTATTTTTTATCAAAACTTTTGAGCAGTACTCTTGATGCTATTCAAGAGCATATTTTCCTATTTTTTTTCAGGCCAGCCCTTATCGTCTACTTCATGAATAGGATCTAGCAAAAGCAGTTCTTGCATGTCTGTGTATTTATTCAAAGCAGGCTTCACGAAAGGCTTTTTCTGGGCTTCAACTTGTTTTTTGGCTGCCTCCTGTCCTTTTTCGCAAGGAACAACCAGGGTTTCTTCTAATAATTCCCGAAAAAAAGTTTGAAAGCAAGATTGGATTTCCTCTGGGCTGCCTTCGTATTCTAAAAGCAATCTTTGCAAAACTTCCTCATCGCTCTCTCCTGATACAAGAGAATTCCAGATAGTGATCCCCGTCTGGTTCAAATTATAATACACCCCTTTTTCCAAATGAATAATCATGACTTCGTCTTCGATGTTTTGATGGATTACCTGCGGGGCATTGATTCTAACATATTGCATATAAAGTCCTTTTCATTTTAAATAATTTACTAAAAAAGCTTGAAAAGCCTTATTTCATTCTCTATAATATCAAAATATGGCTTTTTTATCAAGGGATATTTACAAAAGTTTCTTTAGGAGCAAAAGCATGAAAGCATTTTTTCTCTTTATTTTTTCGCTACTTCTCGTATTCCTTCAGGCAGATTTGATCATTTCAGAATATGGTAGCAATAGAATATTCCGATTTAATGAATCCGCAGGGGAATTTAGCAATTTTATCACACAAGGAAGTGGTACGATGAGCGGCCCTGGTACCCCTGTATATGGTGCGGATGGCAACCTATACGTTGTAAGCTGGTCTAATGGCAAAATATTAAAATATGATGGACAAACAGGTGCATTTTTAAGCACTGTTGTAACACAATCAGCGAATACTATCTGGTCCATGGCTTTAGGTGCTGACAATCAGTTTTATGGGGGAATATGGTCTACCTCAGGTTCTGTGTATCGCTATAACTCTTCAGGGATTTATGTAGATACTTTTATCAGTGCCTCTTCTGGTGGATTGAGCTATCCTTCTGGATTGCAATTCGGCCCTGATGGAAAACTCTATGTTGCCAGCTATGGGAATAATACAATACTTCGTTACAATGGCACAACAGGACAATATATAGATACCTTTGTCAGTCCAGGAGTTTCTTTTAAAGAGTTCGACTTGGGTCTGGATGGAAATATCTATGTAGGGCTTTCTAATGGTTCAGTCAATAAATACAACGGAACGACTGGTGCCTTCACAAGCACATTCGCCCAGGGTATGGGTACTATTTATGATGTAGAATTTAGCCATGATGGCAATATACTTTATGTAAACGATACCAACTATCTCTATAAATACAATGCACAAACAGGACAGCTTCTTAATACCTATGCTTTTCCTACAGGGACTTTAAGTCCATGGTACATGACGTTTATGCCTTCCACGGTAATTGTACCAGAAATTTCTTCCCTTGTTATGCTTTCTTCTCTCTTGGTTTGTTTATTTTTACGCAAAAAAATCTATCATTAGAAAGTTTTTTTATGTCTCTCAAAGAAGACTTACGACATAGAATTGACGTTGCTATGGGGAGAAAGCCAGCAGATTTGGTTTTGAAAAATGCCAGGGTAGTCTGTACCTTCAGCGAGGAAATCCTGGAGACGAAGGTAGCCATAGCAAATGAAAGAATCGTAGCATTAGGCTGCGATTTAGAAGCCAGGGAAACCATAGATATACAGGGATCATATCTTGCTCCTTCTTTTATTGATGCTCATATTCATATTGAGTCTTCCATGCTCAGCCCAGAAAGTTTTGCTCAGGCAGTAGTGCCTCATGGAACAGGTGCTGTTATAAGCGATCCGCATGAAATCGTGAATGTCTTGGGTATGGAAGGTTGGAAATATATGAATGAAGCAGCCCAGAGACTCCCTATGGATATCTACTATACTCTTCCTTCCTGTGTTCCTGCCACTTGTATGGAAACATCAGGCACCCATTTTTCCTGGGAAGATATAGCCAGAGCGAGAGAAATGTATCCTAACGCTCCTGCTTTGAGCGAAATGATGAACTATCCTGGCGTTTGCTTTTGCCAGGAAGATGTATTGCAAAAAATAGACAAGTCGTCGGAAATGGGCTTGCTATGTGATGGGCATGCTCCTATGCTCACAGGGCAGATGCTTCAGGCCTATCTGAACGCTCCTATTCTTACAGACCATGAATGCGTCAATGCACAAGAAGCAGAAGAAAAAATCAGAATGGGGATGTTTCTTTTGATACGAGAAGGATCTGCTGCCAGAAATCTCAAGAATCTGGTTTCTGTCATCAAAGATTCCAATGTTCACAGAATATGCATTGCCAGCGATGATCGTCATCCAGAAGACCTGCACGCGCAAGGACATTTAGACTATACATTAAGGCTACTCCTGAGTCTGGGGATTTCCTTCCCTAGAGCGATTCGGCTGATGACGCTCAATCCAGCCTTACTCTATAACCTTAAAGGTAAAGGTGCCATTGCACCTGGCTATTATGCAGATATGGTCGTTCTGGACTCTCTGGCAAAGCCAGAGGTTCATTCTGTTTACTATCATGGGAAAAAAGTAGCAGAAAAAGGGCGGCTTTGCCAGCCTGTTATCCCAAAATCTAACTCGAAAGATTCAACGGTTCATTTACCAGGAAATCTGAGGGACGCACTTTCTGGCTTTCCCAAACAAGGAAAAATCCATGCCATAGGAATCATCCCAGGAGAGCTTGTTACAGAACACCAAACCGCGGAGGCACAAGAAGTACAAAAAGGAGATTTAGCCTATCTTGCTGTAATAGAAAGGCATGGGAAAAATGGCAATGTAGGACTTGGATTTGTAAGGGGCTTAGGAATACAGAAGGGAGCGATTGCTTCCAGCGTGGCGCATGATAGCCACAATCTGATTGTAGCTGGCAAATCCATAGAAGATATGGAAAAAGCTGCCCAGGCCATAGCCAATACAGGAGGTGGTTTTGTTGTTGTAGAAGAGCAAAAACCAATCGCCATAGTTCCCCTGCCTTTGGCTGGCCTTATGTCTTATGAAAGTGTAGAGAAAATTTCTCATGATCTCAGAGAATTGGAAAAAGCAGCTTTTTCTTTAGGGATAAGCATCGCTGCACCCTTTATGGTACTTTCTTTTCTGGCATTGCCCGTAATACCTCATCTGAAGCTAACAGATAGAGGTCTTGTAGATGTAGATACATTTAGCTTGATTCCCTTGATAATTTGACTTAGGAATCAGAATTAAATAACTTCCCCTTGACAAATTTTGTATGATTCGTTATCGTTATCTTTATCATTCTCATTATCGAAATAACAGTATTTATTTGTGTTTCTCTTGATAAAGATAACGATAAGGATAAAGATAACGAATCGATTATGATGATTAAATTGTCAATCGAACCCTACATCATTTTGGACCGATGCCGAAGAAGGCATCAATTCTTTCCACTTCTTTGCTTCTTGTAAGAAGTGAGTAAAAGAAAGCGGTGCTGTCATAGATATATCGGGTGTAAGAGCCAATTTTTGATAGTGTCGCAAAAAACTGTCTTTTCTGCGATCAATTTCTTTCAAAGAGTATCGCTCTTTTTCAAGATGCCCCTTGTTTTTTGTCTTGGGCAAATAGCGTCTATGTTTTTTGAACATTCCAGCAAAGGCTCTTTGCCCAAAGCGTAAAAGATAGAGAAAGGTATGGTGTGTTGAAATCGCCCCTGCCCATGGATAGTGCATTAGAGTATATGTAGATGCTACCCTGGAGAGTTCTTTATCCAAAATTTGGGCATTGTTCCTGGATGCCTTTTTATTTTTTTCCTGGAATGATGGATAAAGTTTGAATTCATCTCCCTCAAAGTAATAGATGTTATCTAACCCATATTTTGATGGATTATGCGCAATATCCGATCTGCTCGTCAATCCAAATTCGCCTACTATAAAGAGATCTACATAGCTCTTTTCTTTTGCTATCCAATCAATCGTTTTCATGGCTTCTTGCAAATTTTCCCCAGGATGATAGTGAAATGCCATCCAGGCTGTAGAAATGCCTGCATCGTGAAAATTGCGGTTGATTTCTTCTATAAGCTTTGTATTCAATCCTTTGTTCATACATCGTAACATCTGGTCGGATCCACTTTCCACGCCAAAGGCTACAGCTCTTAAGCCAGATTTATAGAGCCTATGGCATTGTTCTATGGTATAGTATTTCTCAATTCGCAGGTCTGTATTCCAATGGATAGAAATATCTTTCTGCAATATCTGTTCTGCTAGTTTCAATGCATAGGCTGGGGCCAAAACATCGCAAGAAAGATAGAAATTCTCTACTGAGTACTGGCAGGAAAGTGTTTCTAGCTGGCTTGCCGCAATTTCAGCAGGGATTTCTCTATAGCGATGAGATGACAGCCTGCTAAAACCATAATCACAGAAAGAACACTTGTTCCAATAACATCCTCTTGTGGGAGCATACAAAAGTATGCGACCAGGAGCCAGATAGTTATCCAGTGCTAAATCTGTAAAATCGGGCATGGCAGGGTCTTGTAAATCCGCCATCCAAAAGGGAGATGTATGAACCTTTTTGGTATGACTGTCCCAAAGTAAAAGGTTAGGAACATTCTCGATAAGTTTAAGGCGTAAATTTGTATCCGATACCTTTTGCCATTGAGGTAAAAGGGGAAAAAGTTCTGCCAGAGTCTCTTCTCCTTCGCCGATACAGGCTGCGTCTACATAAGAAAAAAGCTTGTGTAATGTTTTTTCTTTTGCGTATGAAAGAATCTGGTGCAGGCAAGAGCCACCTAGCATAAAAAATGCATTTGGAAAAAAGGAACGTAGAGAGCGGCAAAGATAGAAAGCTTCTGGTATCTGGCTCACGAAGGTAAGGGAAATACCAATAAAATCCACAGAAGAAAATCTATTTTGAAAATACCCTTCATAAAAATCATGTAAAGGACTTCTTTTCTCATCGCAATAAGCATCCAACATCTCGAAGCTCCACGGAATTAAAAAGTGGCCTGCTTTATTAAAATGGTATTGATAAGGAAAGCTGACGCTGCTGATAGCATCAAAAAGTCCATCCATTTTTTCTCTTGCCCAGGAATACAAAGAATACTCATAAAATGAATCTGGATTCTGAAAAATTTTCACCAGAGATTCTTTTCTGTCTGCAAAGGATTCCAAAATTTTCCTTGCATTGGCAAGTCCTTCGTATTCCCATTGTTCCAGAAAAGACAAGGATGGTTTTCGATTGAATTCAATGAACCTTTGTTCCAAGACAGAATGTAATTTTGCAATTCTTTGGGGCGCAAGTAAAAAATGAGTGGCTTCCATGTTAATATCTATTACCTTTGCATCCATATTCTTTCTTTTTAGATAGCCCTTTAGCGTAGGAAGAGAAATATAGGGCTGTGTAGGATCAGCAAAAGGTGGATAGAGAAGCAAGCGATCTGGAATTAGATTCATTTTTTATTTTCCTTTAGCGATCAGAATTAAATAACTTCCCCATTTTCTAAATCAACTAAAATTTAGATGAAAGAAGAAAAAAAATAAAAAACAGTTGAAAAGCAGAAGATAACCTTTAAAATATATAGCACTGCTCATCCGCTTTCAACAACTATATTTTAGATTTTTACGCTTGACAAGTCTAGTAAAAACAATAGATATTCATTCGAGGACTATTTTAATAATTGACCTTGCGATTTGCAAGAAACCTCAGTTTCATCGTGAAAAAAATCACACCATGCGTGCAATAGAGGCTTAATGAAAGAAAAAATATGGAAAATTTAGATGATATGGATGTTAAACAAGAGCTGATGAATGATGGGAAAGAACTTTTAGAAAATATGGCGGAAGAATCCAATCCAGGGGATCTTCTGTCCTCTGGTACAAGGAAAATCTCTGTATTCTTGATGATCTTTGCCTATGCAATTGTTTTATCGGGGATATATTTCAAAGGAAAGATATTCTTGCTAACCAACATCATAGGTTTATTTTTCGGATACTATATTTTTTGTAGCAAAAACAAAGAAAACACCCAATATGAATACAGTTCCTCTTCTCGAATCGCCGCTGCTATACTGGAATTGATTACCGTTGTCATTATCTTTTTAGACAAGTACTCTGTCCTGTAATATAAGGAAAATTCTTTGAACCTTTTTTCTCCTTCATGTTTACACAGAGGCCTATCTTTTAGAGAAGAAGAAGCCTATAAAAGCATTTCCAGAGAAATCGAAAAAATTTTTCAGCAAATGGAAGCTTCTCCTGTAAAGAGCCAGAATATAAGCCAAGAGATTGAAAAAATCCTGGATTCTATAGAAAGAATGGATTCCCATGAACTCTTTTGCCAGATACTCGAAGAAAAAAATGCAGGCCAGAATTTAAGAAAAGTGCTGGATAGCCTTTCTATCTGTCATTCTCAAAGCGAATTTCGGAATAGCTGCCTACAGGCAAAAGAGGAGCTTGTCCGACTTCAGAATGCCATAACCAAAATAACCGAATCCCTTCTAGAGCAAAAGAGAAAAAGGTATTCCTGTAAAAAAAAATTTTTGCTCTTCTTCTCAGGGACATTTTTTCTCTGTCTGCTTTGCCTTTCTTTTTTGATAAAACCTGATACTACCGCCCATCCTATCAGAAAAGAAAATAAAACGGCTGAGAGTGAAGAATCCTATAGCGTTCAGGGAAAAATTGTTGATCCAGCAGGGGAAAGGGTACCTTATGCTGATTTTGTCCTCAGGAGCCGAGAAGGAGAGATTTATATATTCCAAAGCGATGAGCAAGGAAAGTTCCATTTCGTCCTGCCCAAGGGACACTATTATTGCATTGTACAGGCAAAAGGATTTCGCTCTTATCAGACAGAAATCCTTTTGGTGAAAGAAGAAAATATGTGCTTTGTGCTTTCTTTGCCATGAGCCAGGTCCAGGTTTATGCGACATTATTGTAGCCTCAGGGTTGTGCAGTAAAAGCCCTGCGTCTTTGCCAATTCATTTCCTATCCTTTCTTTTCCTGCAATTGTTCTAAAGCTTCCTGGATTTTTTCTTTCCAGGGGTCTTGTGCTTGTTGAAGAGATGTTTGCAAAACTTGTCTTGCCTGTGTTGTGTAGCCTTCTTTTATAAGGCATACAGCATAATGGTAGCAGGCTTCTGTCCAGATCGGTTTAAGACGGAGAGCGTGTTCAAAATCTTGTATTGCCTGGCTTGTTTTACCGATGGACTTCCGTGCCATTGCCAGATAGAACCATGAGCCTGGAAGGCTGCTATCATACAGTATGGCTTTTTTTGCCCAAAGTTCTGCCTGATCCCATTCTTGTTTCCTAAGCTTCAGATAGGCAAGACGGGATAGTAAAGTCGCATCCTCTGCTGTATTGTTGCCTAAAAGATTTTCCAGTCTTTTTTCTGCCTGCTCGTATTTCCCTTGCTGGATTAAAATATCCACAATGGCCTTCTGGGCAGATAAAAGATCTGGTCTGAGTTCCAGAAATTTTTGATAGCAAAAAAGAGCTTTATCCAGGTTTTCTTCGAGTGCATACAATTTTCCAGACAAGGCCCAGGACGTGATGTTGCCTGGATCTAATTCCAATATTTTTTCCAGCAACGACAGAGCCCCCAGGTTATTTTTTGCTGCCATCAAAGACTGAACCTGGACAAACATAGCGATTACACTCCTTCTTTCCGTAGGATCAGGGCCTTTGCTTTCTATAGCATTGGAAGAATCTGTAGAGGGAAATCCAATATAAGAAAGAGATTCCAATTTTTGGAGATGTTCCTGGGTTTCCTGGCTTCTACTGCCCTGTGAAAAAGTGTATTTATGAAGTTGCAGCTCATGTTTAAGCTCTGATGCAAGGGCCAGAAGTTCAGCAGAAAGATTTTCTTCCTCTAAAAGATTCCTGGTTTCGCCAGGGTCTTCCTGAAGATCGTACATCTCGCCTTTTCTTGTATCAATGTATTTGTATCTGCCTTTGGTAAGGCTTTTGAGAACACGCCAACCAAAACTATGGTGAGGGAAATAGGTTTCAGCATAAGACGGTAGTATAATATCCTGCTTTTTCCAATCTTTCTGGAATAGATAAGGGCTTAAATCTGTACCCTGAGACATCCCTTTTTCTTCGATATTCAGCAAAGAAAGGACTGTAGGAAATACATCCATACTGCGAACAGGAACAGGATACCGTTGGCCCTTCGCCAATCTTCCCTGCATACTCAGAATAAGAGGTATATGCAAAGTAGTATTGTATAAAAAATAGCCGTGGCTGGCTTCTCCATGCTCTCCTAGTCCCTCTCCATGGTCTGCTGTCAAAACCACGAGAGTATTGTGTTTTTTCCCGTGCTGTTTTAGAAAATTCAGGAGTACTCCCACATAATGGTCGGTATAGGCGATTTCTCCATCATAGGGAGAACCAGGAAATCTTTCCTGAAAAGGAGAAGGAGGTCTGTACTCTGCGTGGGGGTCAAAGAGATGAACCCATAGAAAAAAAGGCCGATTCGGTCTGTCCCAAAATCTCATAAGTTGCTTTTGAGAAGATTCTATGCTTTTTTCTGCAATTCTCTCCCCAATATGCTGGCTATCCACTAAATATCCCTCTTCCTGTTCTGGAACATCATCGTATTCAGAAAAACCCTGATCCAGACCTTTGCTCCTGGCAAGAGTAGCACCACTCACAACCGCTCCTGTCTGGTATCCTCTTTTTTGCAAAAGAGTTGCCAGAGTAGGGATATTCGAAGGCAATCGAAAAAAGCTATTGTCTTTGATGCCATGAAAGGCAGGGCTACTCCCTGTGAGCAAAGAAGCATGAGATGGCAGGGTTAAAGGACTATGGCTATAAGCACGCTCAAATAAAATGCCTTCCTGAGACAAAGCATCTATATTGGGAGTAGATGCCTTATCCCATCCATAGCATCCCAATCGATCCGCTCGCAAAGTATCTATTGTGATAAGAACAAGATTAAATACCTGCTGCCTGGGATAAAAAAAATAAAATAAGGCTAGAAAAAGCAACAAAATAGAAAAAAAAATGCATATTTTTTTTAAAGACATGATTTTTCCTGTGTAAAAAAACATTGATTGATGCTTGTATAAAAAAACTGCCTCGTAGGTAGAGTCAATCGTTATCTTAATCATTCTCTTTATCCTTAGCATGTATGAGCATTGATTAAGATTAAGATTAAGATTAAGACAAAACTATAATTTCCTATACAGACCGGGAAAATAAAATTTACATATACCCAAGGCTCCGCAGTTTTTGCATGGTGTAGGCATCCTCTTTGTCTTGTGCTCTTCCACTTCTTTCAGCAGTGTTGGTGGTTCTGAGCTCGTGTAGAATTTTTTTGATGCTGTCTGCTCTTGAAGGGATAGGCGCACAGCAGCTTTCGCAGCCAATGCTTCTGTATCTCAGCCCATTTTTAGCCAGATAGAGATCCACAATCGGAATCTTTTCCTGATAGATGTACTCCCAGATATTCAATTCTGTCCAATGCAGCATAGGATGAATGCGGAGATGCTCCCCCTCGTTTTGCTGAGACTTATATAGCTCCCATAGCTCTGCTGGTTGATCCTGGTAGTTCCATTGGAAATCTTCTTTTCGGGGAGAGAAGTATCTTTCCTTTGCCCTTATTCCATGCTCATCCCTGCGTATAGCGAGCAAAAGTGCCTCAAAATTCTCTTGTGCAATCGTCTGCCTTAATGCCTCAGTTTTTAAAGCCATACAGCATTGTAGCTTGCTTTCCTTAGGACATACACCTTGCTCCAGGGCTTGTTTGTTTTTGCTTATGACAAGATTCAACCCCCACTCCTTAGCGTACTTATCCCGAAATTCATAGATCTTCTGGAACTTATATCCTGTATCTATATGGACTATAGGAAAGGGGATTTTTCCAAAAAATGCTTTCCTGATTATCCATAGAAGACTTGTGGAGTCTTTCCCAATAGACCATAATAGGGCGATTTTCTTAAAACGATAGTATGCTTCGCGAACAATATAGATTGTTTTACTTTCTAATTCATCAATATAGTTCATTTTTTTCTCTTTATAGCCAAAAATACCATATAGTGCAACAAATTACGATAAAAAAGGATGTATTTACAAGAAAACGATTGGTTCTGGTATTGGTTCGCTTTTTTAACTCTCTGATGGTGCTATAGACAATCAGGAATATGAGAAAAAATAGAAAAATCCCATGAATCCCATGTAAAATATACACAAGAATCGTGTAAGTGGAAAAAAATACAATCACCCTATAAATGCAGAACTCCAGAATAAAAAACAAAATCCCTAAAACAACTCCTGCCATGATCTGGGAAAAGTGCAGAGAAATTTTTTGCAAATCCATATTTTTCCTTTGAAAGAAGTTTTATTTACAGCTTTTTTTTATAGCTTGGAGCCTATGAGTTTATTTTCCATTTTTCCCAATTTTTGTCTACTATTTTTTGGAATTTTCTTGAAAATCAGGCTTGACGTACTTTTGTAGCTCGATCTAGAATAATTGGGTGAGAATTTTTTGGAGTGAAAACAAAAACAGCCAGGTTTTTTGACCTGG
>CALKWO010000015.1 GCA_938003875.1 uncultured bacterium | reverse complement strand
TTTTCGCTATAAGTCATTGCTAGCCAATATGTGGAATTTAACATTGTCAAAATAAATATCTATATTTTATTTTGGCAATGATATTATAATAGACACAAAGTGTCATAAATAATATCATTGTTTGTTATCTTGAAGTAAAATAAAAATTTGCTTTACTAAGCCATTGACTAAATCTCATGAATATGGAAAATAGGTAAGCAGAAAAGATTTTATTTGTAAAATTTCCTTATTATCTTATTAAATTTATTGTTAAGAAATTTTATCTTCTTTTTATTTATCGGGAAAGTTATAGTATGAATACCCCAAATAGTATATTGGGCTTTTGGAATGTTGGTTCTAATGGGATTCTGAAACGAGAAAAAGATGCCTTGCAAAAGGCGATATATTCTTTGTATAAGCCGTTTTTTATTGTAGAGGATCAGAATGGCTTTGCCGTTGCTCAGGACGGATATGCTGTGATCGGCCAAGCTAAAGCAGAAAACGCTTTGCCTTTGCTGGCGTATATACCTGCTTTGCCTTTGGAAAATCTAGGAGACCGTTCCTTCTGTAAAGATCATGGGCTTGAGATGCCTTATGTTGCAGGGGCTATGGCGCATGGAATCAATTCTATTCAGATGGTAGAAAAGCTGTCAGAAAAGGGGATGCTTTCTTTTTTTGGTGCTGCGGGACTTTCTCCAGAAAAAGTAAAAGAGGCTATCTTATATTTTTCCAGCAAGCTAAAAGGAAAGCCCTATGGTTTGAATTTAATCCATAGTCCTGGCGAACCAGGGCTGGAGGATTCTATTGTTGACCTTTATCTGGAACATCAGGTAAATTTAGTAGAAGCGTCTGCTTATCTGGATCTTACCTTGCCCTTGATTCGCTATCGTCTTTCTGGCATACATTGTGATGAAGAGGGAAAAATCGTCACTCCCCATAAAATCATAGCCAAAGTGTCTCGCGTAGAGCTAGCGGAAAAATTCTTTTCTCCTCCACCAGAAAAGCTGGTAGCTGAGCTGGTAAAAATGGGGAAGATAACACAGAAAGAAGCCAGCCTGTCTCGTCACATACCTGTAGCCCAGGATTTGACGGCAGAAGCAGATTCTGGTGGACACACAGACAACCGCCCCACGTTTGGACTTGTTCCTAGCATGATGGCATTGAAAAATCGCTTACAGGCACAATACAATTTTGCCCAGGCTCTGAGGCTAGGTGTGGGAGGAGGAATCGCTACTCCAGTTTCTGCAGCAGCAGCATTTACTATGGGAGCAGCGTATCTGGTAACAGGTTCTGTCAACCAGGCCTGCACTGAATCGGGAACATCCGATACGGTAAGGGAAATGCTGGCACAAACCCAACAGGCCGATGTCACGATGGCCCATGCAGCAGATATGTTTGAAATGGGAGTCAAAGTGCAGGTCATCAAGAGGGGAACTATGTTTGCCATGCGTTCTGCCAGATTATATGAAATTTATAACCAGTATGAAAGCCTGGAACAAATTCCTGGCACAGTACGGGAATCGCTGGAAAAGCAATTCTTTCATTCTCCTATAGAAAAGGTATGGAGCAGCACATGCCAGTATTTTGAAGAAAGAGATCCTTCCCAAATAGCAAAAGCCCTGAAAAATTCTAAATATAAAATGGCATTGGTCTTTCGCTGGTATTTAGGCCAGACTTCAAGGTGGGCGATTTCAGGCATCCCCGAAAGAAAAATAGACTATCAGATATGGTGTGGCCCTGCGATGGGAGCGTTCAATGAATGGGCAAAGAATTCCTTCTTAGAAAAACCCCAGAACCGCCATGTTAGCACCATTGCATGGAATCTTCTTTACGGAGCAGCCATTGTTATGAGAATAAACTATTTGCAGGCTTGTGGCATACAATTTCCCTATCATTCCCTGCTGCCAAATCCTATGACAGAAGAGGAAATCCAGAACTTTCTTATAAAACACTAACAAGGATAAACCGTAATCAAAAAGAAAAAAATTACCGCAGAGGCGCAGAGGTCGCAGAGAAAAATTTTTAATATTTTTTATTCTCCTCTGCGTTCTCCGCGTCTCTGCGGTGAAAAATCTTTACACTTTTGCACAAGATTTCACTTGTAAGTGACTAAGAGGTAAAAATGATCAAATTAGACGAAGTATTTTGTATTAATGGATTTTCCGTAGGTTCTCAGGCAACGTGTTTATGGATAAAATCGCTGGATGTTCTTTTTGATATAGGGGCCATAGACAATATTGCCCTGGCTGTCAATACTCTTTTGCTGAGCCATGCTCATGGAGATCATTCAGGTGCTTTAATGTCCTATCTTTCACAGCGCAGGCTTTTCCCTCTGCCTTATGCTAAAATCTATGTTCCTGCGCAAACCAAAGACTTGTTTGTCCAGATGCTTTCTATATGCCAGAAATTGGAAGACCTGGAATACCATTTTGAAATCATAGGGGCAGAGCCTGGAAAAAGGTATGAACTGAAAAAAAACTTTTTTTTCATGGCATCTCCCGTGCAGCATAGAGTGCCTGCTTTGGGATACACAATATACGAAGAAAAGAAAAAACTAAAACAAGAGTATATTAGCCTTTCCCCAGAAGAAATCAAAATTTTACGAGAAAAGGGTATAGAAATTTTTAGCCTTGTTCAAAACCCTGTATTTAGCTATCTTGGGGATTGTACCCTGGATAGCTATCTGCAAAATGAGGCATTTCGTAAATCCAAATATCTGGTATTGGAATGCACATTTCTGGATTCCAAAAGGACAATAGAGCATAGCAGGCATTGGGGGCATATCCATTTAGAGGAAATCCTTCAATCTCCCGATATTTTTAGCGAAAATCAGAAGATACTCCTGATTCATTTTAGTGCTCGCTATCATAAAAACTATGTGGAGAAAGTACTTAAAACCAAATGCCCGCCTTCTCTTTTAGAAAAAATCGTCCTCTTGGCTTGAGATATATAGCATGGAGTAAACTATGCAAGAGATTCCTAAAATTTCTTTGCCTTATTTAGCAATCCAAAAGCCTGTTAGCGTTCTTATGATGCTTCTTGCTGTTTTGGTGGTTGGCTATATTGCTTTAAAACAGATTGCTGTAGAATTGATGCCTGTTGGCTTCAATCCTGCCTTTCTATGGGTTCAGATTCCTTATGGAAATGCAAATCCAAGTGAAGTAGAAGAGCAAATTGCAAAGCCGCTGGAAGAACAAATACGAACAGTGCAGGGAGTTCGCAATATAGAAACCAAAAGCGGGAAATCAGGCTGTACTGCAATGGTGAATTTTTCGCAAAAAACAGACATGAAAGTAGCATACGCTCAGATGAAAGACCGTATGGATCGTCTGAAAAGCGAACTCCCAGAAGATGCAAAGAATATTTTTGTCTATAAGTGGTCGGAGAAGGATCGTCCTATTGTATGGGCGGCTGTAGCCCAAAATACAAACCAATCCGATCCTTTCCTCATTTTGGAACAGCATCTCCAGAAGCCAATAGAGAGAATGGATGGTGTTGCCAAAGTAGAGATCAGTGGATTAGAGGAAAAAACGGTATGGATTCTTGTGAACCAGGACAGGGTTAATGCCTATAAGCTCAATTTCTATGAAATCATGCAAAAGCTCCGCAAGGATAATTTCAGCATGCCAGCAGGTTTTATAGAAGAAGGGGAGCAAAAAATATGGCTTCGTTCTGTAGCAAGATATAAAAGCCTGGAAGAAATCCAAAACCTGCCCATAAGGGCTGGTCTGGTTCTCAAAGATATTGCCGATATTGAATATGATACGGCAGAAGATAATTTCCGCCATACTATCGATGGCAAAACAGCAGTGACTATGGCCATTTACAAAGAATCCATTGCCAATACTGCCAGGCTTTCCAATAAAATCAAAAAATTTCTTTTAGAGGAAGTCCCTAAAAATCCCAAGCTGAAAGGCTTTCAGATAGAGATTCTTTTCAATGAAGGGGATTTTATCCAGGAATCTATAGATAACCTCGTCAATTCAGGTCTTTGGGGTGCTTTTTTTGCCATTCTGATTTTGTACGCTTTTCTGAAAAAATTTCGCATGACCATGATTGTCACTATGTCTATTCCGCTCTCTTTGATGATGACAATCATCTCTTTTTATTTTATGGGCTGGACGCTCAATCTTATCACCATGATGGGGCTTATGATTTCTATTGGTATGGTAGTGGATAACTCGATAGTCGTTGTCGAAAATATCTATTGCAAGCTGGCGCAGGCAAAAGATTCCTCCCACTGTGCTCTATGGGGAACCCAGGAAGTCGCTCTTGCTATCACCATGTCTACGATGACAACAGCCGTTGTTTTTCTGCCTTTGATTTTGATGAACGACGAAGCTGGATTTCGTTTTTATATGCTAAGGCTGGGGATGCCAGTGACGATTTCTCTCCTGGCTTCTTTGCTTGTCTCTATGGTGTTTATCCCTGTTTCTGCACGCTATATCGTAAAATCAAGCCAATACCGAGAAACACAAGCCCCTTCTTGGATTATACGATGCTACCAGAAAGTACTATGCTATTCCTTGTCTCATCGCATAATGACTTTGCTAGTTCTTGCTGCCCTTATGGCTTCTATGTTCTATGTTTCTAAAAAAGTCCCCTACCAGAAAGACGAGGGTGGCAATATCAACGACGTTGTCCTTTTTTTCGATCTGCCCTACAATTACACAATGGCCCAGTCGGAAAAGCTCTTTGCACGCGTTGAAAAGATGTTGAATCTCCGCAGGGAAATGTATAGCATCAAAACCATAGAAATCCACTATCGACCCAGCCGAGGCCAGGTTCGTATTTTTCTGCTCCCTGCCCCTAAAAAAGAATGGTATGAATTTTTATATGAATATATAGGAAGGGGCTTAGGAATAGTGATGCAAGCCCCCATGAATCGTTCAGAAATTATAGAAGATTTAAAAAAGCGAGTACCACGCTTTCCTGGTGTAGAATTTCGTACAAACTGGCAAAGAACGCAATCTAAGGAAGATGCTAGTGTTTCCGTAATGCTCTATGGCGAAGACACAGAGACGCTTTCAGAAATTTCTCAGGAAGTAGAAAGGCGTTTGAAGGATATTCCAGAAATCATCAGCATAGAAAATGATAGAGAAAAGGGAGACGACGAAATTTTGCTTTCTTTGCAAAGAGAAAGATCCAAAAAATACGGTATTGCTCCTGGAACTGTGGCAGGGACTATCCAGTATGCTCTACGCGGTTTGCCCTTGTCTAAATTCTATACGCAAGAAAAGGAAATCCAGATTTATATACAGATGAGAAAACAAGATCGCCGTAATCTTCTACAGTTGAAAAATATGCTTTTTTATACTTCTCTGGGAAAAGCCATTCCCCTGGAAACCATCAGTGAAGTCTCTGTAAGCAAAGGATTTGGAGGAATCCAACGCAGAAACGGGAAAACTTTCTTGAGGATCAAAATCAATACCACAAAAGATGACATTGGCTCTTTATATAAAAAAATAGATCATGCTCTATCAGGAATGGAGATGCCCTTTGGATATTTCTGGAATAAAGGGGAAGGCTATGAAAATCTCCAGGAACGCAATACAAGCCAGATGTTTGGTATGATACTCTCCATAACCTGTGTTTTTCTACTCATGGGTATTTTATTTGAATCCTTTGTGCTGCCTTTTTCTGTAATTATCTCTATTCCCTTCTCTTTTGTAGGCGCATACTGGATCATGTACATTACCCAAACCCCTATTGATATTATGAGCCAGATTGGCTTCATCATTCTTGTAGGCGTAGTGGTAAACAATGCGATTGTCCTCATTGATTTCATTCATTTGCTTAGAAGCCAGGGATATAGCAGAGATGAAGCCATTCGCCTTGCAGGCCAGCAACGCTTTCGGCCTATCATGATGACCGCGCTGACAACGATTTTTGGCTTATTGCCCATGGCGATAGGGGATGCCAAAATGATCGGTATGCCTTATGCTCCTATGGGAAGAACCATGATTGGCGGAATGATCAGCTCTACCTTGATTTCTCTTATCGCAGTACCCTGGGCATATACTCTCCTGGACGATATGCGAGGATATTTCAAAAAACTAGCATCTATGATGCTGGAAAAATAAAACTTCAATGGGCGTAACTGGTATTGCGCTCAAGCAGAGACTTCAGTGTAACCAAATCGAAATAACAGCATTTATTTGCGTTTCTCTTGATAAAGATAACGATAAGGATAAAGATAACGAATCGATTATGATGATTAAATTGTCAATCGAACCCTACATCATTTTGTACCGATGCCATAATTTTTTAACTTCGTGCCCTTCGTGGTAAAATTTTTTTTATTTGTGTTTATCTGTGTCTATCTGTGGTTTTTTTAAATGTATGCAATCCATCCGAGATGCGCTGTAACTCTCTGTAATTGATGATTTTTAATTGATATTGTTGATGAAATAATCATAGTTTCCCTACATAATCGGTTTTCCTACTTCTCTGTGGCGGAATAAAAAGCATCCTATCAATGTGAATAGGGCAGAACGGAGGAAGAGCAATTTCAAGATGCTTTCGCCTAATATCTTCCATTCTATATACCTCCCTAACGAAAGGGATTCTGTTGGGGCATAGTAGAAAAAATCAGGGACAACGAAAAAAGAAAATTGTAGGATACTGTAGGAAAGAATGTCGGTTATTTTTTCCCATGCCATTTCTTGTGTATGTGTACTCAAGGGGGAAATTTCCAGCAGAAACGGTGTAATTAACCCTAGAAATAGAACAAAAAGCCCAAAGAAAATGGCGACAGGAAACGTCAGGAAGCTGGAAGCGAACAAGGATAGAGCGATGAGAAAACAGCTTAGAAAATAGATCAAGAATAAAGCTCGTATATAGTTGCCGTAAAAGCTGCCGTAAGGGTAAAAAAGCTCGATTCCCTTTTCCAGGGGGAAGTATATCATACCAGATTTTTCTTCTTTATGGAGGAAATGAACTTCCAGGCTGTTTTTTTCATCTATCGTGCTGGCAGGGAAGGTAAATTCAAAATATTCTCCTGCCTTTACCTTATCTTCCAGGATATAAGTATTCGCTCCTCGTCCGATTTTCCAGGATACCTTGCATAAAAAGCCAGAACCTGCTTCGGAGATATAGACTTTATATCGCAGCTTGATTTTTTGGTCTGTGTTCCTCAGGCCATCGGGAAGATCATAGAAATTCCATATACGCTGGTATCCTTGGGGAATCAACTGAAGTTGCTGCTGGATTTGCATTTTGATCTGCGATTTTATTTCATCCTCGCCTATGTTAGAGGGAAGGCGATTTTCCGCTTTCCTTTTGCTGTATTCCTTTTCTACCATCGCCTGCAATTTTTCTAAAGGAATATAGGGGAGGTATCCCTGATAGGAAGTGAAAATTTTCTCCTGTACGTCTTGCCTCTCTTCTGGTGTACCTTGCGTCTCTTTGATATAGATCACGAGCATTAGGAGAATAAATCCCATGCAAAAAAGGGAAAAAAGATTGAGCAAGGCAATGCCTAAAAATTTTCCTATAAAAAATTGCCATCTGGCAACGCTTTTGCAATCAATTAGATAGAATTGTTTCCCTTTGATTTCGCTTGTAAAAGAGAGGGTAGTAAAAAAGATACTATTGGAATATAGGGCAAGGGACAGAATCAAGAAGCTATAGCTCAGAAAAAGCTGAATCTGCCCCTGGAGAGTCCCATCGCTTTTGAGAGTAAAAGGAAAAAGCAAAAGTAGCAACAGGACAAAGAAAAACAAAAGGAGTGCAGGTTTTGTTTTCTTTACTTCCTGAAATACCTTAAAAGCAATAGCGAGAATAGCACTCATGACTGTTCCTTTTTGATGAAACCACCAAGCAATTTTTGGAGAATATCTTTTTTTCCCTTGCTTTCTTTAGCAACAGGAGGCGGTTGTACTTCAGTCTTCTCTTCTTTTGGGGAAGTGACAAGATGCTCCAATACGCCTTTAGCAGCAGGGGAAAGTGTTTCTTTTTTTTCTTCTTCTTTTTCTTGGGGAATGGCATCCAATTCTTCAGGTTCTTCTTGTACAGTCTGTACCAGTTGTGCAAGAACAGGGTTCACCTCTTTTTTTTCTGGCAAAGGGTTTTGAGAAAAGAAATCTTCTTTTTTGATTCCTTGCATGGCCCCTGAAGTAGGGGCTTGTTGCATTCTTGCCTGTTGTATGATATTGAGAAAAAAGGTTTCTAGTCTTTCTCGAGGCTTTTCGACATGAGGCTTGATCCCTTTAGCTTGCAGCCAGAGCGTCAGTTCTTGAAGCAAAGGTGCAGGAATGTCCTCCAGAAGTATCTGGGTAGCGGTTTTTTTGCTCAAGAGATCGCCGACCGTTCCCTCGCAGCGAATCTTTCCTCCATAGAGGATTGCTATTTTATCACAGATATCCTCCACATCGGATAGAAGATGGCTACAAAGAAAAACGGTTTTTCCATGCTCTTTTAATTGCAGTATCAGGTCTTTGATCTCTCTTGTACCAACAGGATCGAGACCACTGGTTGGTTCATCCAGAAATACCACCTCTGGATCATTGATGAGTGCCTGGGCAATGCCAATGCGCCTTGCCATGCCTTTGGAAAATTCCTTCAAAGGCCTTAACCTGGCTTTGCCAAGCCCCACCATATCCAACAGATCATCCACTCTTTTTTTGCATACACTGCGGGACAGCCCAAAAAGTCTTCCATAGAAAAAGAGGGCTTCCTGGGCGTTCTGGTAAGGATACAAATAGCTCTCTTCTGGCAAAAAGCCCAGGTATTTTTTACAAATGACGCTGCGTGGGGAAGATCCTAGTATTTTTATCTTGCCGCTTGTAGGAAACAAAAGGCCTAATAGCAACTTTACAGTAGTTGTCTTGCCTGATCCATTAGGGCCAAGAAGACCAAATATCTCGCCTCGGTAGATTTTTAGATTCAGCCTGTCTAAAGCTTTTGCCTTGGTACGACCCCAAAAGTCCTGAAAATTTTTAGAAAGATTTATTGTTTCAATCACTTCATACATTTTGCCTGTCCCTGCCTTTAGCTTTTTTTCTGGAAACTACGCCATACAAATACAAGCAAGAAAAAAAACAAAAATTCTATTCCTGTGGCACCGCAGGAAATGCTGTTGCCACCACCATCGTCATCATCGTCATCATCGTCGTTATCCGCAGAGGAATCGTATTGCCATACCTGCTGTGTTGCTACATTGGCATTTTTTCCACCAAATACAAATATTTTGATGTAGGTACCTGATTTTTCTAAAATAGCAGCACCCAAATTGGATAAGGTTGGCCCATTTTCCTTCTTTGTCCATGTAGCATTGGCCATATCAAAATACCAAAACTCGTTGGTTTCCCCTTCTACTCTGGTGGGGTCTGTCCTTCCACCAATAACCCATAGCATATCATTGCTATAGACAGTAGCATGAGACATTCTTGCAATAGGGGGATTGGTCGCTTCCACATAGTCCCATGTATCGTTTGCACTATTGTATCTCTCCATAGTATTCAAAAGAGCATCTGCATACAATTGAGGCTCGCCTTTTCCTGCGTAAACATGCAGTCTGCTGCTTAAATCCATGAACATGCTATGACCATAGCGAGTGGCTCTCATGTTGCCTTTTTGTTGCCATTTTTTAGTAGACAGCGTATATGTCCAGAATTCCTGGGATACATCGGCATCACTGGCATTGTATCCACCAGAGATATAGACTACTCCATCCAGAACGAGTGCCTGGTGATCGTATCTACCGACAGGCAGATCTCCTATATCTACTGTACCATTTTCCTTTGCCCATAGATTGGTAGAAATATTGTAGCTCCATATATCGTTCATTACGCTCAGGGTATTGGATGCACCCATGCCTCCAAAAATATAGATTTTTCCAGAATAATACACAGCAGCGTGTCCATACCTTGCAGATGGAACTTCATTCCCTGATTCTGGAGTGATAAGATCGAATTCTTCTTCATTGATATTATAGACATAATGATTCTGATAATACGTATCGCTGCTCCTTCCTCCAAAGATATATATACCACTGCTTACTTTTATCAGAGAATGTCCATATCGGGCGGAGGGAATATCTCCTGAAGGAACTAAAGTATCCCATGCCTGGCTAGAGGCAAAAGAAAGGCAAACAAACAGCATTATAAAAATGGCGATATTCTTCATCATGATTTTTCTATCCTTATGAATTTTTTAACTTCTTCCAGACATTTTTGCATAGAACCCTGGTTCGCTAAAACTACATCCTGGCCTCTTCTCCCCATTTCCCAGGATTCCTGAGGATGGGAGAGAAGGAAATCCAGCTTTTCTTCGAGTTCTTGCCTGGAATAGACCATACAACCAGCATTCTTCTCCAGGAGAAGCTGTGCTTGTTTTCTACAATTTCCAATATGATGGCCAAAAAGAACAGGTTTTCCCAAAGCAGCAGGCTCCATGAGATTATGGCCACCTACAGGAGCAATAGTGCCCCCGACAAAAACCCAACTGGCTCTATAGTATACTTTGGAAAGCTCTCCATAGCTATTCAGAATGACAATATCTTTTGCCTGTGTGGAAGGCAAATCCGAACGCAGAGAGTATTCCCGATTTTGGCTTTGCAGCCATTGGGTGATTTCAGGAACACGATCCAGATGCCTGGGTGCCAGGACAAGACGTAAGTCCTGGTATTTTTTCTTCAAAGAGAGATATACATCCAGCAGAACAGATTCTTCTCCATGGTGTGTGCTTCCTGCAACAAGCATAGGGTCTGCACCAGGAAAAATCGTTTCGCAAAATTTTTTTTCTTCTTCGGAAAGGATTGTCCTGATGCCATCCAGCTTGATGTCTCCACAGATTTTTACTTTATCTTCAGAGGCTCCGATCTCTAAGATCCGTTGCTGGTCTTCCTGGCTTTGCATCAGATAGTATCCGTTTTGCAGAACATTTTTAAAGAAAAATCGAGCCTTTTTATAGCGAGGAAAAGACCTGGGAGAAATTCGACCTGAGACGATCATCACAGGAATTTTCTGCTTTTCACATTCCCAAAAAAGATTAGGCCATATTTCTGTTTCAAACAGAATGACGAGATCAGGATTCCATCGTTTCAAGGCTCGCCTTATCAAATAGGATACATCCAGAGGAAGATATACAAGCGCGTCCACCTGGCATTTTTCTTCTGCTATATACCGCCCTCGTGAAGTCTGGGTAGAAAGAATCTGGGCATGAGGAATTTCTCTTTGTATGGCTTTCATGAAAGGCCATAAAGAAAGAACCTCACCCAGGGAAGAACCATGAAACCAGATAACGGGCTTTTTTTCCCAGGGAGAAACAGGATAGACTGCCAGCCTTTCCCAAAATTCTTTTTTATTTTTTTTCCAGGAAAATAGCTGTAAGAGCATCCAGAAAGGTAACACTATATGCCATAGTCCATTATAAATAATTTTCAAAAGAAACTTTACCATATTTTGCATCTCTTTTACACTAAATTTTGGCCTCTGCTAGCGGCTGCTTTTTTTTTCTCGTGTTTTTCTTTTTCTTCTAAAAGCATTTTTTTCAAGATTCCTTGAATTTTTTCATGCACAGGAAGCTCTTCCCATTCTCTTTGAGGATTTTGGTAGTAGCGTGCAATTTTACGTGCTATTTCATATCCATTCAACAATGGATTTTGGGAAGAAAAGGAAAATTTTCCATAGAACTGGAATAAATCCACAAGAGGCTGCCTGAAAGAAAGAATTTCTCCAGAAGAAAAAGCTTTGCTTAGACTATAAATTTCCTGATAGCAATTGTCAATGCTTTTTTGTCCTGCTTTGCTTTTTGCAATATGCCTCTCTCGAATCAAGGTTTTCAGATTTTCTGGAATTCCTTTGTGCGGAAAGGCCTGAGATATTGCCCGTTCTATATTTTCCTGGCGGCTGATGTTCAGAAGTTTTTGAAAAAGAATAGAAATCGGATACCCAAACAAAGAAAAATCGCTTTCCAGAAACTGAGGATTTTGCAGCAATTGCAAAAGCTTTTTCCATCTTTCTTCTGCCTTGGAAGAGGGCTTCAGAACTTTTTGCACGCTATCATCCAGTTCTTTTCTCAGCTTTTTCTTAATAACATAGAGAACTTTTTGTTGCAAGCCTCGTGGAAGAAAATTGAGTCCTGTTTTGAAGATTTGCAAGGGAACTCGCTGTTTGCCGCGGAGAAATGTTCCCATCATCTGGAAGAGTATGTCCGCCGTTTTTTGGTTTTGCGGATCTTCTTTAAGAGTCTGTATGTATTTGAACAGACTGTTGATATCATGAATTCCATGAATGCCTTCCTGGATTGCATAGAAGCCTGTATTTTTTACCAGAATTTTTTGCAAAGACCTTTTGATATTGGCTTCCCCAGGCCCCAGATGACGATTTAAAATAGTCTCTATATCGCTTTTTTCTTCCAGAAATTCCTGGAGTATGTTTTTTACCTGCTGGATAATTTTCAGCCCAGGGTATTGAGATAGAAAAGTTGCCTTGTACAAAGGGTATTGAGAAAGCAATCTTTGCAAATCGCATTTTACCTGGCAGCACTCCAGTGTATGACGAAAATTTTTTCCATGTTCCAAAATAGCATGGTCTAATGCAAGAAGAAGGTATTTGTACATTACTTCGTTTAACTCTTGTAGCTCACATAGCTCAGAAAATTTTTTTAAAAGGGCCTTCTGCACATCCAGACCGTAGTTTATCATGACAAGCAGCGTAAGGGGAGAAATCAGTGTTTTCTCATTCTTCAAAAGATTGTCCTTGATGCGCATGATAGGATATTTTTCCTGGAGAGTATATAGATATCTGTTCATGATGCCATGGAACAAACGGGGAAGATGTTGCACAGAAACTTTTTCCAAAGGAGGCAGAATGATTTCTCGATATTCTTTTAATTCTATAGGAAAAATTGCATAGCTTGCCAGAAAATCATACTGTTTTTTTAGATCTTCTTCGTTTTGAACCTGGACATTCCTCAGCTCTTCTTCTTCGCTGATAGGAACAAAAGCAGGGCAGGATGACAGGGATGGAATCTGGACTTCTTCTTCCTTCACACTATCCGAAGGGATCTCTTCTATACTTTCTATTGTTTCTTGTACAATAAAAGCATGTGGCTCTGGTACTTCTGCGATATCCTCTCTATTATCAGGTGACACCTGAATCTCAGGTTCGATCTCTGATATTTTTTTTCCCTCTTCAGCATACAGATTTTCTGGCTGGATTTTTTTTATGATCTCCTGGCTAAGGGGCTGAAATTCCAAAAGAGAAAGAATGCTCTTTGCATCCAGATGACTGCAATCGAAAGGAAAAAGCTGAAGATTTTGCTTGAGCAAAGAAAGCTGTTCTTTGCGCCAAAAAGCAAAAATACGCTTTGCAATAAATTCTCTTGCATCCAAAGGCAAAGCTTTGGTTTCAAAAAACTCTGCTTCCATGATGAGATAGTTTCTGGAAGGTTCCTCTTTTTCCTGGGTAATGGAAAGCAGATACCGCACAAGCCTGATCATGTCACAAATTGCTTTAGGATGCTCTTGTATATGCTTTTCCAGAGTATCCATACAATGAATTCTTATCTGCTCAAACATTTTTTGGCCCTTGAAAAAACTATGGGGTAAAAATTTTGGGAGAAATTTTTTGAATGCGGTGGTTGAGAGCGTCTGCTACATAAATTTCTCCCTCTTTCCCAATAGCAATGTCCCAGGGGTTGGCAAACATCCCCAAGAGACGACCTGGTGTCCCAAAATATCCTAAAGACTTTCCCTCGCGTGTAAATTTCTGGATTCGGTTGTTTCCAAATTCGCTTACATAAATATACCCCTGGGCATCTACATCAATACCATAAGGATAAGAAAGTTGTCCTCTCCCACTCCCAGGCGTTCCCCAGGAAATAAGAAATGCACCATCGGAAGTGAACCTCTGGACTCGATGGTTACAGGCATCGGCAACAAGAATCGTTTGATCGTCTTCTACTACAATGCTCATAGGCCTTTCAAACTCTCCCTGGCCTGTTCCTCTCCTACCCCAGGCTAAGAGGAATTTTCCTTGAGGAGTGAATTTTTGTATTCTGTCGTATTCTCCGAGTGTATCCCCATACTGCGTGATGTAAAGAAAACCAGCTCTATCCATAGCAACATCTGTTGCATAGACAAATTCCTCTATTTCTTTCCCATATTTTCCGAATTTTCCTATAAGAGTCCCTTTTTTATTATAGCAAAGCACTCTATGATAATGGGTATCCGCAACCCAAAGATGACCGTGAGAATCAAAACCAAGGCCTGTTGGCTTGCCCAAAGCAATCTCTGGAGTACGAAAACTGTTAATGTATTTTCCCAAAGCATCAAAAATCTGGATACGACCAGTCATATCCACTACAGCAAGCTCATTTTCTGGAGAAACAGCAACTGCCCTGGGTTTGAGGAACTGGCCTTCTTTTGTCCCATGATTGCCCAAAGAAGATATGGCGGTTTGGGGAGGAGAAAAATTTTCTTGTTTGCAGGATAAAAATAGGAGAAAAAAAAAGAGGAACGTGACTTTATAAAATCTTCGGTATACCATTTTTATGCCACGTTTCTCTTTACCATAAAGAAAGGATTAATTTACGTAAGGATCTTCCCAGTCATATAGCCAGAAATGACGATCCATAAATTTATGAATCTGGATCATATTATAATTGGCAGCTTTGGCGTGGGCTTTAGTATGTCCTGAATTGATGATAAAAGGGCATCCCATTGTCATAAAAACAGTGAGAACCAGCAGTAGAACCAATACAATTTTCTTCATAGCGAATCTCCATCTAAAATTTTAGATTAAAAATAACCTCTCTATAATAAGCTAGAAACATCATTATAATTTTTTGCTTTTTTCTGTCAAGCTTTTTGTGATAAAGAAAGATGCGTTTCTCTTTTTTATGAAGAAGAATAGGAACTTTCAATTTGTTTTAAATATTCTAATAACTCACTGCTATTGGTGTAGCGTTGTTCTGGGTCAGGGTTAAGCATTTTGAGCAATACTTTTTGAATACTTTCATCTAATCGAACTATTATTTCTTGTTCTTTCCTATTTAATTTCTGTATAACCTTTGTTTTAGCATTGTATAAGTCTTTTTCTGCTATTGCTAAAGAATAATTTTTACTCTGTGCTGCCCACATATATAGTATATTTTCCTGTTGTATTTGATTATAGTGCTTACTATCAATGTAAACTATATTGTCTTGACGAAATTGGTCCGTAAGATAGTCTTCAAATAAGCATTTATGGGTAATGACCCAATAAAAAGTTGCGCCAAGGCTATAAATATCACTTTGATAAGAAATTTTTTCATCATCGTTTTCCATTTGTTCAGGAGGCATATAATAAGGTGTACCATTAATTTTCATGTGAGTATTTCTTAGCCTCTTTGCTTTTTCATATTTTGCCATGCCAAAGTCGCATATCTTTACAATGCCCGCTTTACTGATTAAGATATTAAGAGGTTTAATATCTCTATGGATAATCTTTTTTTTATGTAAAGATTCTAATCCTGTTGCTGCCTGAATCAAATAGTTTAATAGTTGTTGATTTCCAAAAGGAAAAAATTTATTTGGGGTAGATGCATTAGCAGAAGATATTTTGCTATCTGGTTGGTAAATAATTTTAGCTGGTACTCTATTTTCTTCCAGGAAAACTGTAGGCCGAGAAGAGAAACCTTTATTTATGTCTTTATGAAAGTTTTGTACCTTTTGCTCCAGCGTTTCGCCATCTACATATTCCATAATAATATAGGCAAATTTTTGCTCCATTTCTATATCAGCATGATACAATCGAACCACATTTCTATGATCCACCTCCCTCATCATAGATAATTCTCTTTGGTACTTCTCAAGATTATAATTTATTCCTGAGAGTATAGGTATATATTTTAATGCTGCTTTACATTCATATACTTCACCTCCAGCTCCACCGCCTATATGATCTCCTATATGAATTCCATAGGCTTCCATAAGCTTTTTGGGATGGCACATTTGCATTCTCCTAAAAGACCAAGCGGAAAATGTTGCTTTATTATTTTTTTAACATAACAAGTTTTTTCTTGTCGCCAGTATGCTCTGGTTTATTTTCTGAAGTCGATATTTTTAGATTCATAGTCTCGTCTGAATTTTTTGATTTTTCTTTTTTAGGCGGAAAAATTTCTGCCTCATTTGATACTGTTTGGTTTGTACCAGTAGAACTCATTTTTTTTGTTTGCAAGTTATAATATTCTATGACTTCTGATAATTCATTCCCATCAATTGTTTTATCAGATAAACAGCGCTTTAATATATTACATAAATTCTCAGGTATTATTCCCATTTCTTCACTTATTCCATCAATAAATTCCCCTTTTTGCATACGTTTTATTATTGCTAGCATTGTTGGGTGTTTTTGGTAATCTTGAATTTCCTTTGTAGAGGCAAAAGGATGGCATCCTATAAAAATCATCATTCCCAAAATACCAAAAGAGTAAATATCATATTTTTGTTTATCTTTAAAAGTTTCAATAGTAGCAGTTTGCCCAACATTTAAGCGATATAAATAGTCTCCCTCAATCTCAAATTCATTTGAAAAATCAATATTATTTTGCTTTAAAAATTTTTTATATTCATCGTTTGTATTCCAAAAATTTTCAAGGATTTCTTTTTTAATGTATGACTTTCCTAAATCAATGATATTGAAGTCTTGCAAACTTGCTATCAAATTTTCATTACGTAAATCGTTATGTATAATACCAGATAAATGTAAATGGTTTAAACCAGATGCCAAATAGTAGAATATATTTATTTTAATATTATTAGGAACAGAAAATATATCAAATCTGCCATCTTCATCAATATATTGACAAAAAAGGCAAGAATGGTAATTATCATTAAATCCCCAATAATCATCTCCTATTTTTTTTATACCATTATCTGATTTGCATGGTTTAATTTTCCCAAAAAAATATATTTTCCGAATATAATTTAGATTTTGTATATTTTGTTGTATTATAGTACTGGCAATGAGTTCTCGAATATATGATACTCTTGTATCTTCTCTCCCTTCCGAATCGTATTTGATCGCAAACTTTTTTCCATTTTTGTCTTCTGCACAAAACATTATCCCAAAGGAACCTTCTCCTAATTTAAATATCTTTGAAGAGATTTCTGCAGTGGCTTTATTAGGTAGCTCTATACAACAATGAAAAGTAACTTCAACTTTCTCTGCCTGTTTTACTAGATTATCACCATTTTCTTTTATTTTCTCAAAATTCACATTATAGTTACCCATAGAGTATTTCTCGTCTCTTTAGGATGCTTGACTAAATTTATTTTTTTCTATTTGTTTTTGTAAACTTTGAAATATATTTATTATCTCCTGTTTCTCATTAGATTCATTATTATATTTATCATTATTATCTTTATTTTCATTATCATTATCTTGTATTTCTCGTTGAGATGATAAAATTATCTTATGACTATAACATAATTCATTGTTTATAGTATCAAAATGGTAATAGCTATGTTTGCTATTCCTGGAATATGTATCTATAAAAGTATATTTTAGAATAGATACTAGATAATCCCAAGAATATTGTGCTGGAGGTTTGTATCTTTGCAAGCTCATTATTAAGCGGCTAAAAGTCAATTCCGTTAACTTTACAGACTTTTTTTTATTTTTATTATCAGATAAAAAACAATGAAATACTATCGGAGAAAAGAAAATAAATATCTCTTCTAAGGCTTTTGAGTCTCCTTTGTATGATTTATCTATGATTTCTATATCTTTAAATTTTAAATTTATAAAATTTGATAAATACGAATCAGATTCAAGTTCTTTTGAAAAATTCTGTAATTCATACTCTGTTGTTTGATTATAAATCTGATGAATTGGTTCAGCAGGACAAAATTCCATCGTTGGATGAGAGTAAGGAGAGCGTCCTTGTTTTGAGATAGAATTTCGAGAGCTGTTTTGTAATATTGAACAACCTTCACTATACCGAATGACTCCAATAATGTCTTTATTCCAGATATCGTCGTTTTCTTCTTGCGTTAAAACAAAAGAAAAATCAGGCAAAAGTCTATCTGACATCGCAATAACCCTTTATTTGTTTCGTTTGGAAACTTTTTTCCAAGTGTCTAAGCTTTCCCCAAAAATTTATATGTACTTTTATATTTACGCATGCCCTTATGCCTGAAAAAATATGAAAAAAAAGGCTGAATAGCAATATATGTTAGAAATATCATATTTCATAATTAAATTTCCTTTCCATCAATTCGTCAATGTCATCGTTTCCATCAATTCCAAGAGATAATAATTCGACTTCTTTATAGGAAAAAGACAATATTTTTGTAAGTATTTCTTTATTCGAACCAGAATTTATAAGTTTTGCTAAATTTGCCAGAGAAGAGTTATGAATATTTTTAATTTTATCAAAAAATTCAGAAAGAAATAAAACTATAGGATCATATAATTCTATATGCCATAATGCATTCTCGTGTAAAGCATCATAGAGATATTTTACGCTTATATCTTTGCAAGCTTTTTGTTCTAACGATGAAATGCTCTTTATTGCTTTATCCAAGATTTCTTTTTCTTCAGTAGATAAGTCTTCTTTTAGTATCCTTTTAAGCAGATTATATTTTCTAAGATAAATGCGTAATCTTTTTTCTCTTTCAATACTCTCTAAAGAAATAGATTCCAAATCTTCTTTGATTTTCTTTAGTATATAAGGCAGGTAATTTGGGGCTTCTATTAAAGAAATAAGCCCTACATCTGCCAATACCTCATCAAAATCTGTCCATAGCAATTGAGGAATTCTTCTTATGTGTACAAATAATTCTTTAATTTTTTCCATGCTTTCTGATACTTCATTTAAATACTTTATAATTTGTACATCTTCTTCATTTTTGCTGTGCTTTTCTATAAAAACCGGCAAAAAATTTATTAGCTTTTCTGTAAACATGCATTGATTCATAATCTCTGCAAAATCTTTAAAAATTTGTTGGGCAGGATTCATATCAACATATTGATCGAATTTATTATTCTGAGCAGTGTTATCAAATTCACATGGAAATATACTTGGATAGATTTCTTGTAAAAACTTTTCTTCTAATTGTTTGAATTTTTTTCTAAATTTTTCTTTTATTTCCTCTTTCTCATTTTCTAATGCTATTTCTTTCTTAGATAATATTATTTTTATCAATTCCTCGATTAAAATAGAAAATAGTACCTTAGCATAAACTTCAATACGTTTTTTTCTATTCAAGATTTTTTTAGAAAATTTTATATGGTGAAAAAGTTCGTGTAAAAGATCATAAATGCTTTCAAAGTCAAAAAGATTTTTGGTAGGAATTTGATTTATGATAAAGGCATGTCCTGTTTTTCCAAAGTAGGAAAGACTAACCATACTTTTAGCATTGGCCAATATACAGATAAAATTAATCTTGAAATTTTTATGTTTGATGTCTTTTATAGAATTTAAAGTTGCTCGATATATTCCTGAATAACCTAAAAGAACTTTTACTGCT
This sequence comes from uncultured bacterium, assembly GCA_938003875.1. Taxonomy (GTDB): domain Bacteria; phylum Planctomycetota; class Uabimicrobiia; order Uabimicrobiales; family JABWCH01; genus JABWCH01. Next base: position 20,565 of record CALKWO010000015.1, on the reverse strand, counting down.
GAACAGCCTAAAAACGGTGCCATTTCAGGTTTTAATGTATGCGTTGCATATCCCATTCTATTTAATAAACAATTAGAAATTAATGCGTATAAAGATTCAAAATGTTTATAAATTACTTCTTCATCATAAATGAATTCTTCAAGCATTTTCCACAAATCATCGTCATTGATTTTTTTTATTAATTGTTTAAAAAAATATAAAATGTCCAGGACATATCTGGATTGTAATGGATTGGACGCATAGCAGTTTAAAGATCTAATACAACTGTCAAATGCAAAAAAAATATCTCCAGGCAATTTTCCCCTGAGTTCTTTTATTATATTATGAGAAATAATCCGTTGAGAATAGTCAAAAAAATTATTATGATCTGGCGGCCCAATTTTTTTTTCTTCTAATTTTCTTGACCAGATAGTGTTAGTCCATAAAATAGGAGAGCCATCTCTCTTCCTATCCATCTCTTCATCAAATTCCATAAGATTTTCAAAAAATTTTTTTGTTTTGATAATTATTTCTGCTTCATTTAATTCTGCTTGAGAGATGGTATCCATGATGCTCACATCAAAAATTCCTGTGATTTCTTTTCTGGATAAAGCTATACTATTTTTAGTATCTTTTTTTTCGAGACTTATATTAAAAAGCTTTTCAATGCAATCATCATAATCATGTCCTGGATATAAGGAAAATAGAATAATTGGCTCTAAAGAGGTAATTCGATTTTGAGGCAGTCTCTCAAAGGAAGAATCCCATATAAATCCAAATATGGAATAGGTATTTTTCAGTATATGGTTTTTTTGATATTTTTTTAATGTTTCATCTTTTTTTAGAGAAGCATCTATTTTGGCAGAATCTATGCTAAATAGATCTAAAAATCTTTGTTCTCTTAGGATATCACATATTTGAAAGAAAGTCTCATAGCTCGTACCATATATAAGTACTATAATATCATCGCTTCCAAGACACTTAAAAATATCATATTTAATATTGCATTTAACCTCTTGAACTTTTTGATCTAAAAAGCTTTCAACCCCGTCCCATAATTGACTGACCTTACATATCAGGTCAGAAAGCCTTAATTCTAGATAGCAAATAAGCGGATATTCTTCTTTTATACTTTTTAGATTATCTACAAAATAAGGATTTTCACGGCCTTGAAATTTTTTTTTCCATGTTAAAATTGAAATTCTTCTATCAAAATGTATTCTGTTTTTGGCTTCTTCTTTGTCTTCACTATCTATATCATAAAATTTTTTTAATTTTTCAAAAGAATCAATTTCAGAAATACTTAAACAATCGTAATCTCCGCATGTGAAAATATTGATACTATTATTATTAATATTTTCATATAAAGATTTCATTGGAACTCTTGTGCCTTGTATTCTTCTAAGTAAAGTAGAAGCATATATCTTCATGGCTAATACCCTCTTGTTCTATTTGAGTTTACTAGGACTGATTTTTTTTGAAATGGTCTTTTGTCTAATAACTTGCTGTATAGAAAATTATAGTTTTGTCGTTATCGTCATTGGTGTTAACCTAAGGGAAACGCAAAAAAAATTAACCAGGTAGAGAAATACACCACAGCAGAGCTGCAAACAAAAAAGAATCGCTGAGGTTTATTGCTCCAGGGAAAACCTTCTTCAAGGAATAAAAAAGAGAATACAAGACATCGTATCTTCCCTGCAAAATGAGCTGGAGAAGTTTTTTCTTTGTTACAGGCGGCACTGTTTTTATTCCTTCCAGAAGGCTTTACACTCACTTTGGCAAGTTATTGATTACTAATGCTTATTAGTAGCACCAAGAAACAGAGAGAACGATAACGATAAAATTACAGCTTTTTGTGTCTTTTTTATAAAAATCTGCAAAAGTATATTTGCCATAGAGTTGTGGTAAAGCCCATAGCAACTTTATTGACTGAGTTTTTTTACTTTGATGCCTTCTTTACCATCCAAAATCTCATAGCCCATTTTTTTGATCTGATCTCGAAGAATGTCTGCTTTTTTCCAGTCTTTTTCTTTGCGTGCCTGGATGCGTTGTTCCAGAAGCTGCGCAATTTCAGAGGGAATCTCTTCGTTTTGCGTTTTCATCTGAGCTATGCCTAAACCCAGGACTTCGTCCAGCTTTTCTAAGGTATGAAGCTTTTCTGTTGCGCTAAGATTGCTGTCTGCCAGGACTTTCCATGCTGTCGCTAAAGCCTGAGGGCTATTGAGGTCATCCCCGATTGCCTGAAAGAATTGATCAATATATTCTTCATGAATCATTCTTTTTGTTTCTTGTGAAGAAGCTGCGGCTTCTCTCAACTGGATGATTTTTTCTCTAAAATTCAAAAAACCTCTTTGGGCTGATTGCATGGCATCTTCTGTATAGACCAACTGGCTTCGATAGTGGGCATTGAGCAAAAAATAGCGATAGGCAAGTGGATGATAGTTTTTGCTTTTCAAGACTTCCAGTGTAAGGAAGTTGCCTTCGGATTTTCCCATTCTCTTGGCTTCGCCTTCTTTGTCCTGAGGGCTTTGTACTACAAGAAATTCTCCGTGCAGCCAGAAATTGACCCATAGCTTATCGGTAACTGCTTCTACCTGTGCTATTTCATTTGTATGATGCACAGGAATATGGTCTATTCCGCCGCAGTGGATGTCGAATTGCTCTCCCAGATAGTGCATGCTCATCGCTGAGCATTCAATATGCCATCCAGGAAACCCTATGCCCCAGGGGGAATCCCATTCCATTTGTCTTTTGGGGCCATTTTGAGGAGAAAATTTCCATAGAGCAAAATCGGTTGGATTTTTTTTCCCTTCTACCATCTCGACTCTTGCGCCAGCCTTGATATTTTCTATATCCAACCGTGCAAAATTTTTATATTCAGGGAACTGGGCTGTATTATAGTATATTCCATCTTCCAGGCGGTAAGTGAGTCCTTTTTCTTCCAATTTTTGTATGAGAGCAATTTGCTGTGGGATATGGGCTGTTGCCTTGCACCATACATCAGGATCTAAAATATTGAGATCTTTTAAATTTTTTTGAAATGCAAGTGTATATCTTTCTGCAATATCCCAGACAGTTTTTCCTTCTCTATGAGCTCCTTTTTCCATCTTGTCTTCGCCATGATCTGCATCATCTGTAAGATGGCCTACATCGGTAATATTCATCACGTGCTTTACTTTAAAACCATAGAAAAGCAAGGTTCTTTTTAGTATATCTTCAAAAACGTATGTTCTTAAGTTTCCAATATGCGCATAGTTATAAACAGTCGGGCCGCAAGTGTACATTTTTACAAGCTGCTGCTCTGTGTCTAAGGGTACAAAGGTTGTTTTTTTCCTTTCCCGTGTGTTATAAAGTACTAAATTATGCTGTTTCATATTTTTTTATCTCTTTTACTCAATTCTTACTTTACGATAGGCAAAAACTACTTCTGCTTTCCAATTATCTGCATGAGCCTGAGAGCCTTCTGTCTTTTGCAAGTCCAGACTTTTTACTTTAAGAAAAGAAGCATTTTCACAAATTTTATAAATATAGCGGGCAAGGTCACGACGAGCAATTCCCTTTTCGAACCTTATGGTATAACGTTTTTCAGAAAAGGAAACCCCACCGATATTGCCTGGTTCCCAATTGCTTTCTTCCACTTCAGGCTCAGAAATGTCTCTCAAAGTTCGTTTAAAAAAGTTAAATACATTCTGTATGGTTTGAGGCTCATTTTTATTGGTTTTGGGTGGAAGATTTGGTTCCATTTCCAGGATTTTTTCCAAATCTGTCCTGGCATCCACTAATTTTACCTTGTATTTGGAAAGAAGAAAATAGTTGGATAGTAACCATATAAGGGTGACTACACACAGCGCGCTCATAACCCAAATATATATTTTTACCATATCCAGGCTTTCTGCCTGAGATTGTCCACTGGACATTTTTTCTTCCTAACCCCGATTACAGAGCATCTCGCTTGAGTTGTATACAATCGCCTTCTGGAACAGATGCTATTATCCTGGCACTGCTCATCTGGCATAAGTTTATAGAAGATTTTGTGTACAATTCAGATGAAAACGCTGTAACGGAAAAAAATTGTAAAAAAATCATGTTTCAGGATATTTATCCTTTTATCGTATCGATTGATCGCCTGTTGAGCCAAATCCTCCTCTGTTTTTTGTGCGAGGGAGAACATCTTCTTCCTGCCATGTAGCTTGGGCTATCTGGACAAAGATTCCCTGGGCTATTCTTTCTCCTTTAGATATTTTTACTGGTTCCTCTTTAAAATTATAGACCTGAAAAAGAATTTCATCCTCTGGGCCACAAAAATCTTGATCGATAATCCCTGCTGTTGCAAAAAGACCTTTGGCAGCAGTGCTGGAACGATCTTTAACAAAAAGCATATATCCTGGAGTAACTTCAATGATAAGGTTTGTCGGAATACGATAAATAGTTTTTGGTAAAATAGTTATATCTAATCTTGAATAAAGATCAAAACCGACAGATCCTTCTGTATAATAAACAGGTAAAGGTAAGGTTTTATCAATTCGTTTGATGTACACTTTCATTGGTATTGCCATACAGTTTATGCTCCAGCCCTTGATAAGCAAGTAGAACTTCTAGTTTTTTATCGCTGTTTTGAGGCAGTTTCAATTGTTTTTCCGTATAGGATAAAGCACGCTCCCAAAGTTCCTGTAGTTGGAAATCATCTCTGAGGGGTTCATGATGCCCAAGAACAACTGTTTTTACATTCGCTGCCAGAGCATTTTTGATAGCCCACTCATAGGTACTATGGCCCCAATCGAATTTATTCATGGCACCAGTGAGAACACCTGGCGTTCCTCTATACTCTTCAGGGGTATAGTGTGCATCATAGTATAAAACATCAGCATCTTGGGCTAATTTGACCAATCTTGGGTCAGGGCAGTCTTTATGTTCTGTGTCTGTTGCACAGACAAAGGCTTTTCCTGCGATTTCGAATCGATATGCAAAAACAAAATCGGGATGAGTGAGTTCCTGATAGCTGATTTCTACTTCGCCTAATCTGATCTTTCTAGGATTTAGCCTACGTAACTCCAAATAGTGTTTTTGGCATGGCATATCCTCCCATATAACAGGAAAATTAGGAAATTGCTGTTGCCCTTTAAGGACTTCAGAGAGTTCTACCCTTGCATCTCTTTTACCATAAAAGTGGATTCCGACTTTTTTCTTTCCTGGCACAAACGCAGGAGCAAAGAAGGGGAACCCCTGGATATGATCCCAGTGATAGTGAGTAAAAAAAAGATGCACATCTTGTTGTGTAGCCATGTCCGTACTTAAAGGATTCAGGTTTTGATCGCTAAAAAGCCTTGCCAAAAGAGTCCGCCCTAACATACGAATTCCTGTTCCTGCATCTAAGATAATAAGAGGGGAATTTTTTGCCTGGATTTCGAAGCAGGTTGTATCTCCTCCATAGGTGCTGGAAATGGAAACTGGCAAAGTCGCTAAATATTCTTCCATTTGTTCTATAGAAGGATTTTTTCCAAAAACTTTTTCTATTCCTCCATCCTGAGCTATTTTTTGTATCAAGGCAATTTGTTTCGCTTTGATATGTTCAGGCAATAAAGGACATGGTATGCTTCCTCGGACTCCCCAATATTTTATTACCAAACAAGGATTTTCATTCATAGAGTCATCGCCTTCAAGAAGAGCTTATGAAATGGATAAATATTTTTTCACATAAACACCAGGGGGATCGTCCATTTATCACTCCCTGGTTATTATATTTTGCCCTTTTGGGCCTAAGATCCAATCTAGTATCTATTTTACCATATCGTTGTCTTAAAAACAGCAAAATACTTTAATAATGTCATATTATTTTTTGATAATGATAAAAATTTCATATAAACGTTGCGGATTTTAGTATCAGCAACGCTATTTTTGCTTTGGCTATTGGCCAGCGGTTATTGTTTTGTATACTCCACCGCCATCGGTTCCTATATACATAACATCTGCATCGGCAGGATGTATGACAATAGTGCGGACTCGTTTATCGCCAAGACGATAGTTTCTTGCTTCCCATCTTTTAGTATTGTCTGTGATATCCTGATTGTACCATATACCATCGTCTGTTCCTATAAATACTTCATTTCCATTAATAGCAATAGCATAGATTTTTTTAGCATCATTAGTAAGTCCAGTATCTCTTTTTACCCATTGTGCTCTTGTCTGATCATAGTAGTAAGGGCCTACATCGAGAACTCCAGCGAGAAGCCTTGTCCCTGTATTATTGACGGCAACGCATGTAACTTCCTGGGCTATACCTTCATTGATCGCTGTATCCCATGCCTGAGCAGCATTGATTGCATTGCTATTGCTGAAAATACCTAGATTGCTTCCAGCATATAGTGTTCCATTTGCACCCTGGTTTGCAGCGTAGGCGAGATAATGAATTTTTTGAGCAGGAGGTGCCTGGATTTTAGTCCATACATTGGTATTGTCTCTATGCCATACAAATGCATCGCTTGTTCCAACCCATGCATTTGTCGTATTTCCTGCAAGAGCAGAAAGTGTTTTATTCTCAAATTCAGCGTATGCTTCCGTCCAGGCTTCCCCGCTATTGCTGGAAGTATAAGCCTTTGCTAAAGTCACTGCCAGAAGATTGGCCAGGTCTGCAGATCCAATAAGACCAATATATTGAGATATGTTCCCTTTAATGCTAGCAATACTTCGCGTCCATGTCTCGCTATTCGCTGCTTTTGTATATATACCACTGTCTGTACCTGCTATGCTGAAATCTGTAGTACTATGGATTAGTAATGCATTGACAACACAGTTCCTCAGATTGGTTTCTTTTTGCGCAAAACCTTCTCCATCATTTTCATACAATATACCATATACAGGGTTGCCTCTGTAGATTATGTCTTCTGCTCTTTCTCCTTGCCCAAAACCTACCGCAAGGCAAGTAGCAGATGGCGCAGGAATAGGAATGCCGACAGGAACTGCAGCAAGCGTATTCTTTTCTACTTTTTCTGGTGTTTCAGCACTGGCATCTTTAAGCATATATAAGCCTTTATTCAAAAAAGCAGCGTAAAGTCTTTCTTTTTGAACGGCATCTTCTTCTACTTTGCCAACAGCGATGGAAACCAGCCTGTCTCCTTTAAAAGCAATATCCCAGAGAAGTTTATTGGCCCATACTTTTCCATTGAATCTCCAAAGGAGCTTATTGCTGTTGTCATCAGCAGGAAAATTATCCTGAATACCAGCATATAGAATTTCATTATTAAAGGGAAGCGCAGTATCAGAGCTTTGCAGCAAGGCGAGAGAGTAAACTTGTGCCCTTCCTCCTAATTTTTCATAGATGCCTTGTCCTTGTTCTTGTCCCAGATTTCCAGGGATCCAATCGTTTTTGTCTCGCCATGTCTGACCAGCATTTAAGGTTAAAAAAACATCCACATCTGTTGCCACATAGAAATGCTGCCTTGGACTTCTCTGACGAGCGACAATAGCATAGATTTTTTTAGGCTGAGGATCGTAGGTCATCGTAAGGTCTGTTGCTTCCCAGTCGTTCACTAACTCTATACGATAGAATTTTGTAGAATCAGTATCATTGACACCTATATAATAAAGTGTTTCTTCTATTGCCAGCAATGCCTGAAAATCCTTTTTGTCGGGATTGAAAGCAGCAGAATTTGCAGAATTCCAGGTTGCGCCCCCATTTTTTGTAAGATAGACACCTTTATTTTTGATACCTACAAAAATAATATTTTGGGTTATAAAAGATATACTCTGAACTTCTCCAGAAGGAAGATTATTTTTTTTGGAAGTCCAGCTTGTCCCAGAATTGGTTGTATAAAAAATGCTTCCTGGGCCAGCTATATAAATTTTTTCCATTTCTCTGAGAAAATTATCAGGGCTTACCAGGATCTGGTTGATATTTCCTCCCAGTGGGCCATTTGTCAGTGCCCAACCAACAGCAACAGGATTGTCATCATCTCCATCATCCACAGCACCTCCATCTCCCCCTGTGCCTCCACAACCTATAAGAATAAAGCTTCCCAGAATGAGAAAAAGCAAAAGATTTTTTAGCAAAAAGAAACGATTCATGAATAATCTCCTAAGTTTTAAAAAAGCTTTTCATTGACTTTTGACAATGCTCAAGTTCAATATACTTCCTACTTTCCTATTGTCCATATTAATAGCATTTAGTCAATACTTTATAAATCAAATTTTGTATATTTTAACGTGTATTTCGCGAGTTTCAAAATGTATTTTAGGATTTATAGGAATGTTGAATTATTTTTTTTCTTTTTTTTTAGAAAAAAGATTGTTAAAATTAAATTTCAAAATATAGATAGAATTACCTATATTCCGCAGCTTGTAAGTGAACTTTTTCGATTTTTAAAGAGAACCACAGACTAAAAAAATCAAAATTCTTTCCTTAGAAGCTGCGGAAGGTAGGGAATTCTACAAAAATTTTAAAAAAACTATAAGGAGGAAAACAAAATGAAACAAATTTTGATCCTATTATTGATGCTTTGTATTCATCCAGCCTTTGCTTCGCTTGTTTCCCTGTGGAGTGGTGAAAATAATGCTCAGGATAGTTTCGGTGGACACAATGGAACGATATTCAATGGTGTCACCTATGCTTCTGGAAAAGTAGGAAAAGCATTTAGTTTTAATGGTAGTAACTATATCACCATTGCTAATAATGCTGATTTCCGTCCAGGCAATTTCACTATCGTCAGTTGGATCAAAGCAAATAGCTTTGGTACCAATACATGGAACACCGTTTTTGCCTATGGCGCATCTGCAAACGATCCTATTTCGCAAGGGATATGGGACAGCTATTATTTCGGCGTTTATAATGGCTATGCAAGGCTGCATACTCTCCATAGTTTTGGTGATTATACAATCACAGGCAACACTCTCATAACTTTGAACCAATGGCATATGCTTGCTGCTACCTATAATGGTAGTACCTCTCGTCTTTATCTGGATGGAGTGGAAGTGGCGAGTGGTACTCCCAATGCTTCTCTTTATTATGATACCAATGTCACTCATCTATCTATGGGTGAAGACTGGAATAACAACCAACCTGCAGGGATAAAGTTTAACGGCCTGGTGGACGAACTCGCTTTTTATAACAATGCCTTAAGTGCCCAAGAGATGCAAATTCTTTTCCAATCGGGTGCTTCTGTAGTCCCAGAACTATCCAGTTTCTTTTTTTGCATTCTTGCTGGAATCTTTTGGATGCTACGAAAAAGGCTTGTTCTATAAATAAATCATCAAGCCATTTTTGGGAGGGCTATGATATGAAATATTTTGTTTTCTTTTTTTCTTTCATGTTTATCCTGAGTTCGCTGTCCTCTGAAACAGTCAATGCAAGGTTCGACCCTCGCGATTTTGTTTCTCTTGGAAACTTAAATCTCAGTGCAGGGAACATTGTATTCAACACGGATACACTACAGATTTCTGGCAGCTTTACAGGAATGGGCGTTCTTTCACAAACACAAAGCAATACCCAGGTAGCCATATTTACTTTTGATGATATTGCCTTGCTGAATGGTGTTTCTGTATCTTTTACAGGAAGCAGGGCAATCGCCTTGCTAAGCAAAAACAACGTCACCATTGGAACTACATTGGATATCAGTGGTGCAAAAGGATTTGAAGGCGAACCAGCGAACAGTCCAACACCAGGAAGACTAGGAGGATACGCTGGTGGAGCAGCCCAGACCCAGACAACTACACTGCTTAATGGTATTGGACGTGGATACCTTGGCGTTTTGACGAATTTTGAAGCAGGGGGCGGCGGTGGGTATGGAGGGATAGGAGGAACAGGTGCCAGCTATTTCAATAGGGGTGCCAGTCTTGCCTATGGTGGTACAACATACGGAAGTAGCTCTCTTTTGGATTTGCTCGGAGGCAGCGGTGGCGCAGGCTCTGCTGGATTATCAGGCGGAAATATTCAGCCTTCCAGCGGTGGAGCAGGCGGTGGAGCTATAGAAATTGCTGCCTGGAATCAAATTACGATACAAAGCACTGGACAAATCGTTTCCAAAGGTGGTGATGGCGGAGACTACAATACAGGAGGAGGTGGCGGAAGCGGTGGAGCAATCCTTCTGACCGCTGGCACTAGCCTGATAAACCAGGGAGTTATCTCTGTAGTGGGAGGTAATGGCGGCCCATTGGATGGAACTACAGTAGGAGGCGGTGGTGGTGGCGGTGGTCGTGTTGCTCTTTACTATGGCACAGGATTAACCACAGGCAATATACTGACAACAGGAGGATATGGAAAAATAAGCGCGAATGGCGGTGGTGACGGTGCTAATGGTGGAAACGGAACACTGTATAGCCAGTCTTTTTACTTTTCTCAAGCCTCTATTCCAGAGCCATCTACCTGTATTCTATTCCTTGCCAGCGCAGCTTTTCTTGTTTTAATAAATTATTCGATGCGTTTGTAAAAAGCCTTTTCAACAAAAGCCCAAAAAGCAAAGCAAGTGCCGAGGCTTATATAATTGGTGGATTGCAAAACTAAAAGGCGGAGAATCATGGCGAGTTTTTGTAATGTTGTGGCAACACTTACAGAAAATCCCCCTGAAAATTTTGGTGAAGTAGCTGTATCCAGAGATGCTAGAGGCTGTTACTATTGCTCTTTTGTATATGAAATAAAAAAAATTGAATCAGTACAAAAGTCTGGGATATTAGCAGTGGATTTAGGCATTAAAACACTTGCTTGCTGTGTCAATGAAAAAAAGCGTTTTTATCACGTTGGCGGATTCAAAGGCTATTCATGGTTCAATAAGCAACTCGATAAAATTCGCTCTAAACGAGATAAATGTCATAAAAAATCTCGACGACCTTCCCTCCAAAGCTTTTATGGAAATAAAAGCGAATAGAGTGGAAGAAGTCCGTATTCGTTATGAAGCAAGCTCCAAGAACGAAATACTCCTTGATTGTTGGTTTAGCCAGCCATCGCAGGATTTGCTTCAAGAGGCCGCTAAGAAGTTTTCGAAATAAAAAGTATGTTTAGGAGTGATACATGGCTTTATTATCAACAAATAAGCTTTCCAAGATGATGTTGAATATTCTTCTGCAACTTCCATCTGGCACTCAAAACTTAAAAGACGTTATTACTTATCAATTGGGCATTATAGGAAGAATGTCTACCACTCGGGACATGAACGCAGCATGGAACGATTTAAAAAATAAAGCTGCCAGGCTGTATCCTGAAAAATTTATTCTGGATAAAAGAAAAGTTCTCCAATGGAATGACGGAAGTGTGAAAGTATTAGATGAAAAGATATCCAAGACCAACTTTAAACGGCTTAATGAATTAGCTGAAAAAGAGGGATCTACGGTTGATGCTTTAGTTTCAAAACTTATTTCCTTCTATAAAAATCATGAATAACCCCAAAATAGAAATTTTATTGCAAAAACTCAAAAATGGCGAGTTAGTAATCAACGTTGAAGGTGGGAATTCCATGGCACCGAAGATTAAACACCGTGAACCGGTAGTATTAGCACCAGTCCATGACCCTGGTAATTTGAAAAAAGGAGATGTTGTTTTTTTCCGCAGCCGCGGCTCTTATAAAACCCATATAATCTGGTCAGTAAAACGAGATGGAAATCACAATCGTTTTCTGATCACCAATATCAAAGGAAAGCACGGAGTGTGGGTCAGCAGTGAAAATATTTTCGGGAAAGTCATTGCTATCGGCAAGCAGGCTTGCAGCGAGTTCCAAGAAAAAAATGATCTACTATAATGAACCTATGGTTCATGGGTTATCTCCTTTATAAAAAAAATTCACGATAGCCCATTTTACCATATTTTTTTCTTACCACAAAATCTGAAAGAACATGGAAAATGCGCGTAGTTTCCTGGAAAACTATTTGCCTGGTTCTATTCTGGAGCTTTTGGACATAGATAAGCTGAAAGTAGAAAAAGACAGCTTTGTTTCATCGGAACTATCGGAATATCTTTCGGATATGCTCTATCTGGTTCCCTGTAAAGATGGCAGGGAAGGGCATGTTTATATCCTGCTTGAGCATAAAAGCTATCAGGAACCCTGGGTGGCTTTGCAAATCCTGGAATATATGGTTCAGTGCTGGCGAAAAATACGCACTTTGTATCTGCAAGAGAAGAAGAAAGAAAAGCAAAAGAAAAAAGAGCAGCCACCAGAGCATGAAGAACCACTGTGTACTCTATGTCTCTTAATGTTATATGGATTTTTATTAAAGTGTGTAAGGAATCAGTCTGACTGAGGCATTTCTCTCTATAAGGAAGAGTCAAGTTTTACAAATATTTTCTTTTTTTTCTTCAATTATTTTAGGCATCTTAGAATGCCTGCGTAACTCCTAATAATAAACAAAATAATTATCCAGCTTATTATCATGCTGATTGCTGTATGGCTCAAAAAATGTACACCTTTCATCATTTGATACAATCCCATAATCCATCCTAAAATAAAGCCTAAAAAAAGTCCTAACATCCTCTTTTTTTTATCCTTGAAAGCAAAATAAAGTGCCATAAGTGCAAAGCCTCCAGAAGCGTGCCCAGCAGGAAAGCATTTCCCTCTTTCTTGCTGTTGAAATTCTGCTGGATATCTTTCAAAAACCTTTATATATGGTTTTTTCCCACCATATCTTATAATTTGTGACGGACAATATACATTAGTCACTTCTTTTAGCAGACTAATACTTAAAGGAACAGTTAGCATAGATAGAGATACTATCAACAATGGTTTACGAAAAATTAGCAATTTTTTATTGCGAAAAGAAATCAGGTATGTAATAAAAATAGAAATGCCAAGAGCAATAAGAATTCCCTTTAAGCCTGTATAGAAAATAAAACGCAGTACAGGATCTGCCCTATCAATAAGCCATTTTCGTGAAGAAAAATTATAAAACTGATCTTGAACAAAAATGTCTATTTCTGTAAGTTCAAAAAAAATGAAAGAAATGATTAAAATTATTAAAAAATAGAATATCTGTCTATTGATAGTTATTTTAGTGCCAGAAATATCCTTAGTGTTCATATTTATATAATCCATTTCTATACAGATAATCAATACATTGATAATAGGATATTGTTTCCAACATTAGATTTTCATTAAAAGGAATAGGAGACATCTCATATTTAGGTGTATAGCTATAAAGATCTATTTCTTTAGGGATACTTAAAATGCTTAATTGGCTATTTTTTAATAAACCTAGCTTCTGGTAGTTGCTTATAAACGCTCTTTCTTCTTTTGGCTGAATATCAAATATATTTTTTCCAAAAAATTTGCTTTTATAAGTCCAGTTTAGCAGACTTAATATTGTAGGGAGCGTGTCAATCTGGCTGGAAAGCTTATCTATCTTTTGTGCTTTAAATAGATAAGGATTATATAGGATCAGGGGAATTTTATAACGTTGCACTGGTAATTTGGCTTTACCAGCACTTCCTGCACAATGATCTGCAACAATAGCAAAAATAGTATCTTTAAACCAGGGCTTTCCCTGAGCCATTTGTAAAAATTTATTTATAGAATAGTCTGTATATTTTACTCCCCCTATTCGTCCTGTATGAGATGGGATGTCTATCTTTCCTTCTGGGTAGGTAAAAGGTCTATGATTGGAAGTTGTCAATACTATAGAAAAGAAAGCCTTATTTTCTTTATGAGAGCTATCGCATTCTTTTAAAGTCCTAAGGAAAAGATCCTCATCGCAAACACCCCATATATTAGCAAAAGTTATCTCATCAGAATGAAAATCAGTTCTATCAATAGTCTTAAAACCATTATTTTCAAAGAAATAATTCATATTATCGAAATATCCATAACCTGCATAGATAAATTTTGTGTCATAACCTCTTTCTTTAAAAATAAACCCAGCAGAGAACATATTTTCATTATTTGGTTTTTTTACAATACTTCTGCCCGGACCAGGAGGAACAGAAAGACTTATCGCTTCTAGGCCTCTTTCTGTCCTGGTACCTGTTGCATAAAGATTTGTAAACAATATCCCTTCGTTTGCGATTCTATCTATATTTTTTGTCCATCCTCCAGTATGACCGAATACACCTAAGTATTCAGCACTAAGGCTTTCAATAACAAAGATAAGCACGCTATATTTTTTTTCTTCTCCATTGCCTCGAACTATTCTTGTGATGTTATATGTCTCCTGGCTCAAAAATTCAGTGTTTGCCGTTGCTAAATTTTCTTTTAAGGTTTTAAAATTTGCGTCATTGTTTTTTGTTAGATAAAATTGATCATATTTAATGTAATTATTTTTAAAAGCAGCAAAAAAAGAATGGATACCATTCTTTGCAAGCTCATTATTATAACTATTCTCCGATATATTATCTCCGATTATATCTTCTATCGTAAAAGCAAAAAACAGAGGGATCAAGGATAGAAGCAGTCCATGTTTCAGACGCTGTGTAAATTTGCTCTGAATGTTAAAGTATTTTTTAAAGTCCATTATTTTCAATAGCATAAAAAATATGCTCAAGGTAAAAACAAAAAGTGAAGCCAATATTAGTGGTAAATTATAAGATTCTAAAATATTTCCAATAACTTCTTGAGTATAGATCAAATAATCCACAGCAATAAAATTAAACCTTGCTCCAAACTCTTCCCAGAAAAAATACTCGGCAATGTGAATGAATAAAAGAATATATAATCCTATAAAAAAAAATAGATATAAAATAAATTTATATAATTTACATTGATACAATTTATCTGGAATAAAAATATTTAAAATTATTAAAGGTATAGAAAAGTAAGATGAAGTAACAAAATCAATAAAAAAACCATAAGCATAAATTTTAAATATATTCCATATAGAAAAATTTATCAAATCATAAGAATTAATGAGCAAAATTGTTCGCATCAAAAAAGAAAATAGAATAAAGAGCAAGCAAAAAAAATATATGATATTTAATCTCTTATAAAAAAAACACATTTTATTTATCCTAAAAAAGTATCAAAAATTTTTTTAAGCTGCAAAAACAACAAAGCCTGCCTGGTGCAGACAATTACTGTTCTTTTGTAATAAGACTATTGCTTTCACGCTTAATCAAAAGTGCATAGCGATGGGTACGCATAAAGCCTACATTCGGAGCACAAAGGAGATCAGTATGGAAATCGTTTGCTATTCGGGCGATTTCATCCATAGACATGGTGTTTTTTTCTAGTCTTTTTTTCCATCCCCGATAGATATTTTTAAAGGCATAGCTATCGTTGAATGACAGTATTACAAAACGACTGGAAACGCGGAGAAGTTCTCTAATGAGCAGAATTCGTTCTTGCTCCGAATGTAAATGATGTGAAAGGCGTATGCAGACAGTGCCATCTATGCTGTTGTCTTTCAAGGGAAGTCTTAAAGCGGAAGCTCGTAGATAGATTTTAGGGATAGCGGATTGAAAATTCTTTTGCCCATAAAGAAGCTGTCCGTATGCAATATCTGTTTCTATAAGGCATTGCGTATTTTTTTCTAAAAAAGAGCTAAGTCTGCCTCCACCGCAAGGAACGTCCAGAAGAAATTTTGTTTTGCCTTGCTGCGCAAGAAGTTTCTCTATAATCTTTCCTTCTGATAGCGTCGCTTCTTTCTTTTTTTGAAGATTATAATTTTTTGCTTTTTCCAGAGACTGGTATCTTTGTTCATAGTTTTTGCTTTCATCGTTGAAAGCACCAGAAACCCAATAGCCTTCCTTTTCAAGAAGAAAATCCACAATGCTATTTTGAGCAGGATAATATAATTCACATCTCATGCAAGAAAGTCCATTATGGTAAGCTATAAGTTCTTTTTGGCAAAAGGGGCAAACTAAAATCGGATGAGAAAGCTCCAATGCTTTGGTTTCATACAGGAAATTCTCGGTAGTAGAGAGTGTTTCTTTCATATTGAAATCTCCTTTAAAACGAATCTGTTTTGACTTTTTTTCATTTGGAGCTTGTACCATAGCAAAAAAAAATTAACGTTAGATGGAAAATAGATTAAAGAAAGTTAATCTTGAAAATTTAATTTGACATGAAAAGGGGAAAAAACTACTCTATAGCTTTGCAAAATACGGATTGAGAATATCGTAATACCAACTAGCTCTAGCAGAATTGGAAAGGGAAATGTATTTATGAGGCTGCTTTTAATGGAAGATGATAGTGTGCTTGCTTCCTTTATCATCAAAGGTCTAAAAGAGAATGGATTTGCTGTGGATCATTCGATTGATGGGGAAGACGGTTTGCATTTAGCTCTTAGTGAAAATTATGATATATTGGTTGTAGACATTATGCTGCCCAAAAAAGACGGGCTTGCTGTAATAGAAAAAGTACGCCAGCAAAAGCCTTTAGTTCCTATTTTAATCCTTAGTGCCAAAAGAAGCGTGGAAGAAAAAGTCCATGGTTTAAGAGTAGGAAGTGATGATTATATGACAAAACCTTTTGCATTTGTAGAACTATTGGCTCGCATACATGCTCTTCTTCGGAGGGTAACAATCTCAGGCGTAAATAGCTATGAATTACGGGCAGGCGACCTCGTTTTAAATAAAGTTTCACATGAAGTCAGACGGAAAAACACTAAAATAAATTTAAAACCTAAAGAGTTTTATATCTTGGAGTATTTTATGAGCCATCCTGGGGAGGTGATCACACGTACCATGCTTATGGAACATATCTGGGATTTTCAATTTGATCCCACTACCAATATTGTAGATGTTCATGTATGCCATTTGCGAGAAAAAATAGATAACAATTTTGAAGACAAATTGATACAAACCATTCGAGGAGTAGGATATGTTTTTAAGCATACTGAAAAAATATAGAAAATCTATCGTATTAAGGCTTACCTTTTGCTATACAGGTCTTTTGGTCTTAGTTTTTTTAGTTACATTTTTTCTACTCTATGAAATGATTTCTTTACATCTAGAAACGACGAAAGATAGATGGCTTTTAGAAGAAATAGATGAACTCCAAAATGCTTTCAAAAAAGGACTCACCTCACAGGAAGAAATAAAAAAGAAAATTGATGAAGAACTTCTATTATCGAATAATAATATTTTTTACTGTGTGCGGGATGTCCAGGGAAATATAATTTGTTCTTCTGATCTTAAGGAGTGGCAATGGATATTAGAAAGAAAAAATCCCTTTTTTCAACGACAAGAGAAAAAAATCGTGTGGGAAACCATACGCCAACCTGCTCAAAAATTTTCGAGAATTTGTTATACTAATATAACAGAAGAGTATATTTTACAATTAGCTATCTCTTTAAAAGAAGAAAGAATGTTTTTAAAAAATCTTATAAGGGTTTTTATCCCCTTTTTTTTGTTCCCTGCGATAGTATCTTTTATTTTAGTTTTCTTTATCGTAAAGAATACCTTACGGCCTGTCCATGAGATTACAAAAACAGCCGCAGGAATTTCTTTCCAGAATATAGCACAACGAATCCCTACGACAGGAGTAGAAGATGAGTTGGAAAATCTATCTGTTACTATCAACAGTATGCTGGATCGGATTCAATCTCTGGTGGTCAATATAAAAGAAACTAATGATCATCTGGCTCATAACTTAAGAACGCCTATAAGCCGAATCAGAATCAATGCCGAAATTAATTTGTTGAGCCAAAATCAGACGAATCAGGAGCATGAAGTATTAGAAAATTGTATTATCGAATGTGACCTTATGCTGGACATGCTGAATACCATGTTAGATATTTCAGAAGTAGAGGCTGGGATTTTATCTGTCTATAGAAAAAAAATTGATTTAAATGATTTAGTTTATAAAAATTTTGAATTTTTTAAAGATTTAGCAGAATACAAAAACATTTCCATTGAATATAATGGAATGCCAAATACTATGCTAAACTTGAATACAAAAACAATGAGCCAGGCCATTGGAAATCTTATAGATAATTCGGTTAAATTTACTAACGATGGGGGGAAAATAAAAATATCTTTATACTTGGATAAAAATTATGCCGCTTTGAAGATAAGCGATACGGGTATGGGAATATCAGAAAAAGAGTTAAAGTATATTTTTGATCGTTTTTACCGTGCCGAAAATGCAATAAATACTCCAGGTTCAGGTTTGGGACTTTCTTTTGTCAAAGCTGTCATTGAAGCTCATGGTGGGAAAATAGAAGTAGAAAGCCAGGTGGGGAAAGGCAGTATTTTTACAATCTTTTTACCAATGTAGAATAAGTCGGAACTTTTTTTAGGCAAGATCGTCTTATAGAATAATTCCTTCATTTATTGGTAATGAAAATTTTTCCGGTTGATCCGGGTTAGGAGTTAGTGCTATGAAACGATTATTATGTATTTTTTTGCTTTTGTTAGGGCTTTGTTTTAGTCATGCCTGTAGAATCGTTCCCATGCCTCCTCAGGATTTTGTCAGACCTATAGCGGAGTTGCAAAAAATTCAGGTACGACAGCATCATGTTCATGTAACGATAAAGGATGGTGTTGCAACAACTGTACTGGAAACAGTATTCTATAATCCCAATCCCCGAATTCTGGAAGGAACCTATCTGTTTCCTTTGCCAAAAGGAGCGAGTGTATCTCAATTTTCCATGTGGATAGATGGAAAGGAAATGAAGGGAGAGCTTCTGGATGCTCAGAAGGCAAGAGATTTATACGTTAGCATCGTCCGACGCATGATAGATCCAGGCCTTTTGGAATTCGTAGGAAGAGAAACCTTCAAAATGCAGATTTTTCCTATTCCTGCGAATGGCGAAAAGAGGATAAAGCTTACATATCAGCATCTCCTGCCATCAGATGGAAACCTCATGAGCTATGTTTATCCTCTGACTACTGTGGGAAATGGAAGAGAAGATACTTTGGGAAAGCTGAGCTTCCAGATCGAAATTGCCTCTAAAACACCTATCCAGTCTGTTTTTTCTCCAAGCCATAAGGTTAAAGTAGTAAAAGAAGAAAACAAGGCTACTGTTAGCTTTGAAGAAAATAATGTTCAGCCTGACAGAGATGTTACTCTCTATCTATCATCTTCAGATCGCAAAATTGACATGAGCTTTGTTCCTTTCCGAAAGGAAGGAGAAAAAGGCTACTTCCTCATGATGCTTTCCCCTAAAGCCAAAACAGAGGAGATTCAGTCAAAGGATATGATTTTTGTTTTCGATACATCAGGATCTATGATCTATGGAAATAAAATCGAACAGGCCAAAGAAGCATTGAAATATTGTTTGAAATCCCTGAGACCAGAAGATCGCTTTAATATCGTTACTTTTGCTACTACTGTGAAACGATATGACAGCGCAAACAATTTACTTGATGCAAGCAAGGAGAACATTGAGAAGGCCGTTTCCTTCGTGGATGCCAAGATATATGCCAGCGGAGCGACCAATATCGAAGAAGGCCTTGCTACTGCTCTGGCAATGGCTCCTCGTGATAGCAAACGTCCCTTTATGGTTTTCTTCCTGACCGATGGAAGGCCTACCATTGGTGCTACAGACACAGAAAGCATTCTGTCAGTTGCTAAAAAAGCCAATGTAGCCAATCTTCGCCTCTTTGCCTTTGGTGTTGGTGTAGATCTCAATGCCAAGTTACTGGATGCGCTTGCTGAGCAAAATAAAGGAGCACAGGACTATGTTGGAGAAAAAGAAGATATAGAACTCAAGGTTTCCAATCTTTTCGATAAGGTATCTTCTCCTGTTCTTACCGATATAAGCATCGAGTTTCCATCGAATAAAGACATCAAGATCACAGATGTGTATCCCAAAAATTTCCCTGACCTTTTCAAAGGCTCCCAGGTAAATCTGGTAGGTCGTTTTACAGGGAAAGGGGATCAGGTGGTTCGCTTAAAGGGAAGAATAGGCGATAAGGAGCAGGAATTCGATTATGAGCTGAGCTTCCCAGAAAAAGATATAGACAATGACCAGATTCCCAGACTTTGGGCTACCAGGAAAATAGGCTTCTTGCTCGAACAAATCCGTCTGGAAGGAAGCGAATCCAATCTGAAGAAAGAAATCGTAGAGCTGGCACAAGAATTTGGAATCGTGACACCCTATACATCGTATCTTGTGCTAGAAGATGAAGCCCAGATTTCCAGGCAACCTTTACCTCCTGGTGCAGTAAGACCACAAAGCACATGGAGCAACGTAGACAGAGAAGACCGTAGAAAAATGGAAACTGCCAGCAAGAGTATGCAGGCAGAATCTGGACAGGATGCTGTAGAAACATCCCGATGGATCAAGAGTGCCAAAGAAGCAGATGTTGCCTATGAAGCTACAAAAGGCGGCAGTAAAAATAGTATGCAGAAGCTGGAAAAGAAAATCAAGAAAATAGACGATAAAACCTTCTATTTGAAAGATAACACATGGTACGATAGTATTTACCAGGGTAAAGAGAAAAAAATACGCATCCGTTATATGAGTGAAGAGTACTTGAACCTTCTTTCCGAAAAAAGTGCCATAGGAAAATTCTTGGCTCTTGGCCCCAAAGTCGTTGTCGTTTGGGAAAATACAGCTTATGAAATTTACAATGATTAACATACTACCTACGTTCCGCAGCTTCTAGGAAGAAAAAAAGTATTTTAAGCGGATAGAAGTAATACTTACTCTTTACATAGTTTAAAAAAAACATGCATTTTGGTAACCCATTATACTATAATAGGCTATCGCTATCGTTCCCGTTCCCGTGCCCGT
>CALKWO010000014.1 GCA_938003875.1 uncultured bacterium | reverse complement strand
CTGTGGTTCTCTTTAAAAATCAAAAAAGTTCACTTACAAGCTGCGGAATATAGGTCTATCTATCTTACAAAATATTTTCCCTGGTTTTCCTGGGCAAGGCGGGAAAGAAAGAATTCATCCTGGTGTGGGCCTAGTCCAATTGTATGGATGATAATTTTTTTATCCTGGTTCCATTTTTTTACCGCAACAAGAATTCTGGCAGGATCTTGCTCTACACCTGCTGTAGGAAGTCCATCGGAAAGGAAATACATGGTTTCCGCCTTTGTCTTTTGATAGGCGATTTCAAAGGCTTTTTGCAGAGCGGCATATACATTGGTTGCCCCACCTGATTTTATATCGCTTAGCCATTCATCTGCTTTTTGCTTATTTTCCTGGCTTGCATAAACGAGGCCGCTTTGCCAGGTTTGTATACTATCAGAATAGACGATTATATTAAAGGCTTCTTCGCTTTTCAGGGAATGGTAAGCATTTTTGAGCTGTCTTCTTGCCTCATCAATATCCATGCTTCCTGAAACGTCCAAAATAAAAACCATACTCCTGGAAAAAATAGCGATTCCATAAAAAGTTCTAGGCTGAAGCGTTCCATAACGGCTTCTTTGCTCTATATTTTTAGCGATTTTGCTCTGTTGTTGTGCGAAGGATTCCAGAGATTTTTTTTTCTGGGTTATTTTTTGCTGCCTTTGCTCCAGATATTCCGCTGCCTCTTTAGAATCTTCTATCTTTAATATTTCTTTCATTTCTTCCAAAGTTTCTTTTGATACTTCTTGCTGGAATTTTTCTTCTTCAGGAACAAAAGATTCTTGTGTTTCTTTACTTTCCTGAATTCCTTCTGTTGCAAAGCTCACTTCTACCATGTCTGTTCCTTCTTGTCCTTTTTGAGGCAAGATCAAAACACACAAAAGCAGGATGATAGAAATATGAAAGATTGCAGAGATAAAAAGACATTTTGCGGAACGATTGCCTCCAGGTAAAAGATAATCTAATAGAATAAAGACCTTTTTGGCAAACATGAAATTTTCTCCTGAGAGCGTAAATTAAAAGGATTGTTATTGTAGCTAAAGAGTAAATTTTGCTATAATAATATATCAATATATCAAGTTGTTCTGGTCAAAATGTTGTTGAACATATTTCAAGAGATGCTATAAATGGAGTTTATTCCAAAACTATGTCACAACCGCACAATGGAGCAGATGCTATTGTATATCACTGCTCATTTCGCACAGGATCATTTTGATTATTACACAATATATCAAGAGTTTTTTCAACTAGCAAAATTCGTGCTAATGTGTAATTTTACATTCCTAATCAAGAATTGTCGAATGTATATTTTAGAAAAGGTAAATTTTATCGGAAAATTTATGCAAGCAAGCAATCATTGATATAAAAAATTATTATTCAAGGAATCTTCATTTGAGTACTAAAAAAGAACTATGGCAAAAGATGAGAAGCATCCATTTTCATCCTACAACGGGGTCTCGTTTCTGGGTGGAAAGAGCTAAAAGCTTATCTCTGGATGTATTCCAGGAAATCCAGGATATAGAAGATGTCTGGAAGCTAGGAGAGTTGTCTCTCGATGTTTTACGGAGCATTCCTCCCGATGACTTTGTTCCAGCATCTTTTCAGGGAGAAAAGATGCCCTTTGAATCGGCAGGAACATCAGGAGAGCCTGTGATGACCTATTTTTCTCCACAGGAATTCTATATGGGTTTTGTAGCTCCCTTTCTGAATGCGGTGCAAGAAGGTTTATTTCCTGCTCAAGGCGCATGGCTTTACGCTGGCCCATCTGGCCCTCATGCCGTAGGACATGCTGCTATACTATGCTCACAGGCAACTTCTGGACAAAGGCCTTTTACCGTAGATTTCGACCCCAGATGGGCGAAAAAATTGACGGAAGGTTCTATGGCAGCACAACGCTATCTTCAGCATATATGTGAGCAGGCACTTGCTGTTTCCCAAAAAGTAAAGTTTTCCATACTTTTCATTACTCCCCCTGTACTCGATGAATTAGCACAGCAGTGGAAGCCTGAATTTCGCCATAATATACAGGGAATCCAGATTGCAGGCATGGGAGTAGAGGAAAGACAGTGGCAAAGCTGGAAGCAAAGCTTTCCTAATGCCCAATTTCTCATTGGTTATGGCAATTCTCTTGCAGGCGTATTTTATCCTTCTTCCAAATCAAAAGGCTATTGGCTAAATCAGGGAAGACTCTGTCTTCAACTCATCCCCCTGGAAGGAGAGAATCGCTTACAAAATAAAGTAACTTCAGGCCAGACAGGCCAGGTACTTCTGCACCGACTCGATGAAACCGTTCTTTATCTGAACTTATGCGAACGCGACCAGGCTGTTATGTTGCAGGATCAAGACGATATTTTCTTGACCAATGTCGCCCCTGTTTCTACTATCAAACATATCAGAAAAGGACTCTATTGATGTGGCAGGAAAAAGTATATTTTAAAAATAATAGAGGAGAAAAACTTTCTGGTATACTGGAATACCCTGAAGAAGAGCAGCCAGAGAAGGCAGTTTTGCTTTTAGGCCCACATCCCCATCTGGGCGGGGATATACACAACAATGTGCTGGAAACAATAGCCAAAAACCTGGTATATAGCATTACGCTTCGCTTTGATTATCATGGAACAGGAGCGAGCCAGGCACTTCTGCCCCAGGGTATTACTTTGTATGACCATTATGAAAACCTGGAGCAAAAAAAAGATGTAAGTCTTTTTTTGGACGATGCTCTGAGTGCCTGGGATTATCTTATTTCTAGCTTGCCTGATAAAAGCATAGAAAAAATTGCTATAGGATATTCCTTGGGAGGCTATCTGGTATTTGCTTTGATAAGGCAAAGAATCGCTGACAAGGCTCTGGTTTTAGCTCCTCCTTTATGCAAATACCCGCCTGTGGTATGCGATCAGGGAATTTTTTGCCTTAATGCACAAAAGGATTTCTTGAAATCGGAAGCTATGCCAGAGAATGTACTGGCAGATACGCTCGAAGAAAGCGACCATTTCTTTCGGGGACATGAAGAAAAAGTAGCTCTGTGGATATTGGAAAAAATTTCTGAAAAGAGTAAAATATAATGGAAGAAAAAGATATTTTTTGGGAAACCTCGATGAAAGAAGCCTGTCTGGAAGACATCTATTCTAAGGTTTTAGAAGAAAAACGCCTTTCCAGAGAAGATGGTATAAGGTTGTATCAAAGTCCCCACCTCCTTGTCGTAGGGAAGCTGGCTGATATGGTAAGAAGAAGGAAGAATGGCAATGATACGACATACGTATACAACCAGCATATCAATTACTCCAATATATGCCTGAATCGCTGCCGTTTCTGTGCTTTTGGAAAAGAAGAAAATTCTTCTGATGGCTTCGAACTTTCCCTTGAAAAGATCGAAGAAATTATACAACAAAGGATAGAAGAACCTGTTACGGAAGTTCATATTGTTGGATCTGTCCATCCCCGATTTTCCTATTCTTACTATCTTGATATATTGAGAACAGTAAAAAAACTTCGCCCTAAAGCCATTGTCAAGGCATTTACCCCAGTAGAAATCGCCCATATAGCAAAAATTGCCAATAAGTCCGTGGAAGATACCCTGCAAGAGCTTCAGAAGGCTGGACTGGATGCATTGCCTGGCGGTGGAGCGGAAATTTTCAGCCCCAGAGTTCGCCAGGAAATGTGCCCTGAAAAACTTCCTGGCGAGGAGTGGCTCAAGATTATGAAAACAGCCCATATTCTGGGAATACAGAGCAATGCTACAATGCTTTATGGTCATATCGAAACCATAGAAGAAAAAGTAGACCATATTCTCGCAATCCGAAAAATACAGGATGAAACCCAGGGATTTTTGTGCTTCATTCCTCTTGCTTTTCATTCCCAAAATACTCCTTTTTCGCATTTGCCGCCCACCTCTGGGGTTGAAGATTTAAAAAACATCGCAGTATCCCGATTGCTTCTGGACAATGTACTCCATATCAAGGCCTATTGGGTCATGCTGGGAGTGAAGCTCGCTCAGGTTGCCTTATCTTTTGGTGCAGACGATCTGGATGGAACGATCCTGGAGGAAAAGATCGCTGGCATGGCAGGAAGGACCTCTCCTGATTCTCTTAGTATAAAAAACTTGCGAAATCTCATCCAGGAAGCTGGATTCGTTCCCAGAGAGCGCAATACCTATTTTATAAAAAAGGACAGCGAAGCATGAAAGCCATTGTAGAAAATATAATGAAATCAAAGCGTATCAGCATAGAGGACGCTATGGTCTTATACGAACAAGCGGATTTGCTGACTTTGGGTCAACTGGCAGGCAGTATCAGAAAAAGGATGCATCCTGAGCCTGTTGTCACCTATATAATAGACAGAAACATCAACTACACAAATATCTGCCAGTCTCAATGCAAATTTTGTGCATTTTATAAAAAAGAAGAATCGCAGGGAGGCTATGTTCTGACCCAGGAGGAACTCTTTCAGAAAATTCGAGAGACGATTGCCCTGGGAGGTACACAAATTATGATTCAGGGGGGATTACATCCCCACCTGGGAATAGAATACTATGAAAAAACTCTATCGAATATAAAAGAAGAATTCCCCAATTTATGGATACATGGGTTCTCTCCTCCTGAGGTCATTCATATAGCAAAGCTTTCGCGTCTTTCCATCCAGGAAACTATCCAGAGGCTTCAGCGATCTGGTATGGATTCCATTCCAGGCGGTGGTGCTGAGATTCTTGTAGACAGAGTGCGTCAACTCCTTTCGCCTGTTAAATGTAGCACTGAAGAATGGCTTGCTGTTATGAAAGTAGCCCATAATTTAGGGATGCGCACTACGGCGACCATGATGTTCGGACATCTGGAAACCCCACGGGAAAGAATGGAGCATCTGGAGAAGCTGAGAATTTTACAAGACGAGACAAAAGGCTTTACTGCCTTTATTCCCTGGCCTTTTCAGCCTAAAAATACGCAGATTGAAATAGAAGAGAACACAGGCGCAGGGTACCTGCGAATGCTTGCCATTTCCAGGATTTTTCTCGATAATTTTGACAATATCCAGGCATCTTGGGTAACACAAGGCAGCAAGATCGCCCAGATCGCTCTATTCTTTGGAGCGAACGATATGGGAAGTACCATGATCGAAGAGAATGTCGTGAAAGCAGCAGGAGTTACTTTTCGCCTTTCAGAAAAAGAAATTCGCTCCATGATCGAAGGTGCAGGCTATAGAGCGTGCAAAAGAAATATGCTTTATGCTATTCAGGGATAAAAATATGCTTAAGAAATCTTTTCTTTTGGGGCAGATCGCTTTTATCAATACCTGGCCCATATACTATGGGTTGAAGCCAGAAAAGTGCGACCCAGAAATCCAGATCATCGCTATGCCTCCGTCGTCTTTGAATACTATGCTCCATAATAAAGAAATTGATCTGAGTGCCATTTCCGCCGCAGAATATGCACTGCACTTCCAGGAATACAAGCTTATTCCTCATCTTTCTATCTCTTCTTGTGGAGAGGTAGGGAGCGTATTCTGGTACTCCAGGATTCCCTTTCCTGAGCTGCATGGGCAAAAATTCCTGGTTACAGAAGATTCTTTGACATCTGTATGGCTATCTCAAATTCTATTTCAAGAGATGCTAGGTATTTCTCCTGATTTTATTCCTGGCAAAATTACTATGCAGGCTCTATCGGATACAGATTGTAAGGCCTTCCTTTCCATTGGCGATCAGGCCCTACGCCTTCAGCACCAGGATAGAAAATCTTTCCCCTATTGTATGGATTTGGGAAAAGCCTGGTATGATCTGACACAAAAGCCCTTTGTTTTTGGTGTCTGGGCTATCAGGAAGGATTCCTTTCAGGAATCTCCTCTTCTAGCCAGAAAGGCAGTACAAATGCTCTATAAATCTAAAGAGCAAGGGATGCAATCCCTGGACATCCTTTCTCACAAAGCTGCCCAGACATTGAATCTTCCTTATGATGCATGTTTATACTATTTCCGACATTTAAAGTATGATCTAGACCCTTTATATATTGAAGGAATGAAACTTTTTTTTCATTATCTTCATGAAGATGCCTTGATACCACAGCAAGTCGAAATAGAATTTTTGACGCTTATATAAAACTGCATCATATAAGACGAGGTGGTGGTATGAATTTTTTGCACCTGGAAGGTGCGATCTTTGGTGTCAATCTTAATCGTAGCTGATACTCGTGATTGGTTTTCATCTTCAAAATTGACTATAATAGCACGATTTGCGGGGTGTGCAAGTTGCATAGGAAATTTTATAACATAATGGAGTTCAGAATGGACGAGGACACAAATTTTCTGCAAAAATTGATTGGAAAAATTATTGATGATAAATATTTAATAGAAAAAGAATTAGGAAGAGGTGGAATGGGAGCTGTTTACAGAGGAACGCATCTTGGCACCCAACGCCCTGTTGCTGTGAAAGTTATCTCACCTACATTGATGAACGATAGCTCGTTTTTAGAGAGATTTCAATGTGAAGCCATAGCATCAGGAAGATTACGTCATCCCAATGTAGTCAATGTCACGGATTTTGGTAATGCCAGATTTGAAGGCAAGCAGCTCGCATATCTTGTGATGGAGTATCTGGACGGTACCTCTCTTGCCGATTTTCTACTCCAGCACAGACAGTTGCCACTCAAATTCATCGCTGATATCACCGAACAACTATGCCTGGCGATAGACCATGCTCACCAGCAAGGAATCATCCATTGTGATCTAAAACCTCAGAATATCTGGCTACAGCCAGATGGACGTGGTGCCTATAATGTTAAAGTCCTTGATTTCGGACTGGCGAAATTGCGTACCACTTCTGAACAAAGGTTGCTACAACTCAGCACTGACAATGATGCGACAGAAATTTATGATATATCTCCTGAAAATCTATGCGATACTGGAGCGGCTACCCAAATTCAAAAAAACAATGCCCTCTATGAGAGCAACTCTCAATATGAAGAAAAAAATATCCTGGAAGACATGACTGCTGCCAGTATTTCGCCACAAATAGCTAGTTTTGCAGCAACGATCATGGGCACTCCCCTTTATATGTCTCCCGAACAGTGTCGCTGTTGTGAACTCACTCCTAGCAGCGATATCTATAGTCTTGGGGTAATTCTCTATCAAATGCTCACGGGTGAGACACCTTTTTCTGGTACCGCACTCAATCTCATATTCCATCATACTCGTAGCCAGGTACCTTTCCTTCGCAAAAAGCGTCCTAATATTCCACTCTCTTTGGAAAAGCTGGTTTTGTCTATGCTCTCCAAGACACCGCATTTGAGGCCAACCAATGGGTTGGCTATTTCGATTTCCCTGAGAACCATCGTCGAAGGAGAAAAACCGATATTGAATCTTGCAAGAAGTGTAAGCCAAAAATATAATTGGCCTTTCTTCATTGCTTCGCTGCTTGTCTATACTCCCTTCATCCTGTTTGCTAATATTATTACTACATTCCAACCAGCCTTCTTTTGGCTTTGGTTACCATTCTTGATGGTGGCGAGTGTACTCAATATCGCTGCTCATAGTGTTATTTTGCGAGAAATTTCTCTAACAACGGAAACAACGGTCGGCTTTCCTTGCGTCTTTTCTCTGATCATAAAAATGATGCCTTCTCTTCTTAAAACTGGTCTTTTAGTGTGCTTCGATATATTGAAAGGCTTAATTTTTCTAATTTGGCCAGGCATGAAATCATATCATCGCAGCTACCTCTATCCTTCGGTATTGGTTTGGGAAGAAAAAAGTGGACGGGCGGCCATTGAACGATCTTCCCAGCTCATGTCGAATTTGCGCTACTGTGGTTTTACACTACAATTATATGACTTGCTGGTGCATTGCACCTTGATACTGGTGATGTTTATGACAGGCTATCTTTCCTATTCGCTTGGGTTTCAAGAATCGGAATCCTCATGGATGGCTTTGTGCTTTTTTCTGGTCAACCTTGTACTGCCGATTATACTTGTTCCTGCTCATTCTCCTTATGCCATAGCATCGGTCTTTTTTTATTTTCGCTGCCGCCAGGCTGCAGGGGAAAGCATTAACATCCAAGATAAAATTTTTGCCCAGTTAGATGCAAGGTTCCGTATGTACTCTATCTATGCCAGTACTGTAGGCGATGCCATCATCCTGATCCTCAAACGTACTGTATATGCTGCGGCGGCTTATATTTTTCTCGCTCTTGTGATTATATTGAGTCTATCTTCCATCAATAAAAAGAAATTAGTGCATGAAGCTGAACATGGAAATGATGAAACAGTCAAAGAATTGATTGATATTCACGGATTCAATGTGGACAAAAGAGATAATTTTGGGAGAACAGCATTGATAGTTGCAGCATCTACAGGACGAAAATCAACTGTCCTTCTTCTCCTGGAACGCAAGGCAGAAGTTGATACAAAGGTAAGCGCAGGTTACACTGCGTTGATGGAAGCATCCAGGCGCGGATATCTCCCCATTGTCCGAATACTACTCCAACATAAAGCGAATATAAACCTACAAAACGCATACGGCAGAACAGCTATCATGGAGGCGATTTCTGAAGGATATACTCCAGTAGTACAGGAGCTTTTGAAAGCAGGTGCTGATATTAGTATAAAAAATAACGATGGTGAGGATGCCATGCAAGTAGCAATCAATAAAAAATATCCAGAAATTACTGAAATGATCAAAAAATTCCAAGAGAAAGGAAAAAAATAAATAAAAATTGACTATGCTGTACCTACCTTCCGCAGCTTCTAATATTTGTTTGCCAGAAAAAGCCATATTAGCCATTGAGTCTATGTATTATGATGCCAAAGAGATTGCCTACAAACTGGGCATATACAGCAAACAGGGAAAGCCCCATGCGCATGTAGTATCAGCCATAATCCACCATTTAGGACTCGATCAGAAAAAATATTGCCAGAAATTTCCCTTACCTCGTGGTACTTGCCAAACCATAAAATATTCCAGCCAGGTACTTGACGCTATACAACAATGGCTTAAAGAGAATCAATTTCCAGAAAAGATCGTCTTTTCCTGCGGAAAGGCACGAAAAGAGAGGAAATTTGAAGTGAAATATCGTAAGCAAAAAATAATAACTAAAGTCAGGTTGAAAATTAGGAAATCGTTCGACGCGCGGATAGATTACTAAAAATGATAAAATTGGTATTCATAGGCAGCACATAGGTGAATTTTTTTCTTTTATTTTAACGGAAATACTTTGACAATGTTAAATCTGATTTCTTGTATTTCAAGGCTTACCGTGAATTTTAGGTATTTATTTTAGGAAAAATTTAACCACGAAGAATACGAAGAGTACAAAGGCTATATTTTGAATTTTTTCTTCGTTCCCTTCGTGTTCTTCGTGGTTAATGATAAATCGAAAAACTGTCGTAAGCAATTGCTAATCAACAACAGTAATTTAACATTGTCAAAATACAGTGCTATAAAGTATTTTTAAGAAATAGGAATCATGAAGAAAAATGTTTGATGGATTTGATTGAAAAGGAAAAGGCTATCAGGAAGGGCATAGAAAATTTATCT
>CALKWO010000013.1 GCA_938003875.1 uncultured bacterium | reverse complement strand
CCTCTCTGCGTTCTCCGCGTCTCTGCGGTGAAAAATCTTTACACTTTTGCACGAGATTTCACTTGTAAGTGACTAACTCGGATAAACAGGAAAAGTATTTTATATAAAAAATAGAGTCTATGGAAAAAACTTAGCGAACGGCAGCAGATCCATAAAAAGAGCTATTGCCTGATTGCTCTACATATTCCAGAGTGTAACGGTATTCTTTACTCTGGTCAAAAGATTCATCGTACCAGGAATATTCAGCCTCTGATTCTTGCGAGCCACAGGCAGGTAAGGGTTCTTTCGTGAGCCTTGTGTATTGAACTTCTTTAGATTCCCTACGCCATACATGGAAACCCTTGCCCTCCAGCTCGCTTTTCGTTTTCCATTGCAGAAGAACAGCATCTTCTCTCGCCTGGATGGCTTCAAAAGAATCCAAAGCGATTCTTACGGGCCCCAAGAATTCATAGATGTACTCCTGGCCTGCGGCATAAAGCGAATTAGCGGAAGTATAAATAGCTTGTATCGTATAGATATTGGGTCTCCAGGAGGTAAGACTTCCTGTTGCTGAGCTAAAAGAAGCAATGCCCATTCTGGATTCCCCTGCTATGTTGCTAAAAAATCCACCAACATATACTCTCTGGTCGGTTCCTTTTATAGCATTAATACGAGCATTCGCCGCGGGATTCCAGGCGGTAGGATTGCCTGTTGTTGCATCTATCGCTGCCAGATATTTTCTTTCCTGTCCGCCTACAGTGGTAAAGGTCCCTCCCACATAGACAGTATTCCCCTGTACCAGGATAGCATTGACTCTATTGTTGAGTGTCGGCTTCCAGGGAAGCAGGATTCCTGTGCTGAGTTCCAGGGCCGCCAGATAGCTTTGATCCTGATCGCCTATTCTAGTGAAGGTACCGCCAATATATAAAATATTACCACTTCTTGTCATGGCGTACACCTGTCCATTGAGGTTGGGATTCCAATTCGTAATATTTCCTGTTGTCATATCAAAAGATGCTATGTTATTACGAGCCTGTCCACCCATATCTGTAAAATTTCCGCCTACATACAATGTATTCTCTTGCCCAAGCATACAGGTGACTTCGCTGATGCTGCCTGTTAGAGTAGGATTCCAGTTCGTAAGATTGCCTGTAGTCAGGTCAAACGATGCTATACGTTTTCTGGATTGCCCTGCTATAGTGCTGAAATTGCCACCTACATAGAGAGTATCCTGATTGATTACCATGGAACGCACATCATCATTTGCACCAGGATTCCAGGGCATGATATCTTTGCTGATTAGATCTATTGCAGCGAGTCTATCTCTCAAGGATTCTCCTATGGATCGGAAGTCTCCTCCTATATAGATTTTATTGGCTTCTGCCTTTACAGAGCGAATCGCCCCTTTAACATTAGGGTTCCAGTCAGTAGCAAGCCCTGTGATTATATCCACTTCAGCAAGATAATTCCAATACTTTCCACCTATGCTGGTAAAATACCCTCCAGCGTAAAGAGAATTGCCGTATAGAGAGAGGCAGTCTACATTCCCATTGGGATTGGGGTTCCAGTTTGTGGCATTTCCTGTTGTCGTATCCAGAGCAGCCAGGTAGTATCTTGGCTGACCTCCTATGGTAGTGAACTGTCCGCCAGCATACAGCGTATTGCCATTCAATAGAAGTGTCTTGACAGAACCAGTGGAATTGGTATTCCAGGCAGTAAGGCCTCCAGTAGTTGTATCTATAGCAGCCAGATAACTTCTGGATTGTCCGCCTACATTCCAAAAATTGCCACCAGCATAAACAACGCCTCTGGCCCCCAAAGCGATTGTGTAGACAGGCCCATCACAATCGGGATTCCAGGCTGTGGGGATTCCTGTGGCTGTATCTATGGCAGCCAGGTATCTTCTATTGTACGCTCCTACTTTCGTAAAAGCACCGCCAATATAAACAAGATTTCCCTGTACTTCGATTGTATATACAGAAAATCCTTCTTCGCTTGGATGAGGGTGCCAGGCAGTAGCATTCCCTGTTGTTGTATCCAGAGCAGCAAGCCCTTTTCGTGTCTGGCCACCTATGGTGTTGAAATCTCCGCCAACATAGAGGATATTGCCTTGTAAGAAAAGGCATCTTACCAGACCACCAGGAGAAGGATTCCAGAGAGGATCAACGCTTCCATTGCTAAGAATATGCGCCAGATTTTTACGAGGAGTTGTTCCAATATATTCAAAAGACCCTCCTACATAAAAGCCTCCATTCCCATCAGGGCATACAGCAAAAGAAGCAGAATCTATCTGAGGGATGAGTATTGGAATCCCTGTAACAGGATGAAGAATAGCTGCTGTTCCTGTATATCTGGTTATATTACTGAAATTCCCTCCTGAATACAGAATATTGTCTTTCATGCAAAGGGAAAATGCAGTCCCATTATGTCTCCAACTGTTGGATGGCATCTTGTTTAATTCGCCTATGTTAAGATTGGCTGTTCGCGTTGTATTGCCCAAACCTCCTGTTGTGTTGGTAAATGTGATGGTCGCTGTATGCAGGCCTTCTGGTAATGAATTGGCACTAGAATTGATGCTGATAGTTACCTGAGAAGCTTGAGCAAGAGTGGCTGTTCCGCTTTCAGGAGTGATTGTCAGCCAGCTCTTATCGCTTGTCACAGACCATGGTACATTGTTTTGGGAAGCAGATATAGTATATACAGTATTGGCAGGTGTAAACGGCCCGCCCGAAAAGCCCGAAGATTCAAAGGATGTCTGTGGAGTTACTGTCATAATCCCCAGAAGAATTACGTTTATATTGACAATTGCAGAGGTAGTTGTAAATCCATAATTGTCTGTAGCGATTGTCTTTAGCGCATAGTTTCCCTGTGGGACATTGTTCCAGATGTAGCTATAAGGTGATGTTGTATCCGTCCCCAAGAGATTGTTTCCTTCGTAGAAATCTACTTTCGTGATGGCTCTCTTTGTGTCCGTAGCAGAAGCTATAATCTCGACAGTAGCAGGGGCATTATAGCTCGTACCATTGGCAGGGCTTGTGATTTGCACAGCAGGAGCAGGGTTTACGATAAGACCGACCTGCCTTGTCGTGTTGCCAGACCCATTGAGCGTATTGGTAAAAGTCAAAGTGGCATTGTATGTTCCTGCTGTCAAAGCATTGGCATTGCTATTGATGCTTGCTGTCACAGTAGATGGTTGAGCAGCCGTGGCTGTTCCACTGGAAGGAGTAAGCGTGACCCAGTTTTTATCGCTGGACACTGTCCAGGGAATATTGCTGTTGGCAGAAATCGTATAGACTTTATTTCCTGGAGTAAAAGGCCCTCCTGGCTGTCCTATGGAATCCAGCCCTGTGCCTGGAGTCACGGTCATATTGGGCAACTGGTTTACAAAGACATTCACGATAGTCGAAACTGTATTTGCCCCTTCATCATCATAAGCAATGACCTTCAAGGCATAGGCACCATCAGGAACGTTGTTCCACGTATAAGAATAGGGGATGGAACTGTCTGAGCCTAAAAGATTATTGCCTTCATAGAAATCCACTCGTGCGACATCCCGTCCTGGGTCTGTAGCCGTTGCCAGAATTTCGATGGTTGCAGGAGAGGGGAAAGTAGCTCCCTCAAGAGGGCTTGTGATACGAACTTCAGGAGGAGCATTGGTTACAGTGATGTTTACGACAGGGGACTCTCCTGTTGCTCCCTGATCGTCTGTTGCTATTGCTTTCAACGCATAGTCGCCTTTGGTAGCATCATGCCATGTATAGGAATAAGGAGCAGCATTAGAAGTCCCCAGGAGTGTAGAATCTGCATAGAAATCCACCTTTACCACCATACGCCCTGGATCATTTGCTGTGGCTTCGATGGTAATAGGAGTAAGCCCAACAAAACTATCCCCTTCTTTAGGATTCGTGATTTCTACTGTGGGCGGTGCATTCTCTACTGTGATATTGACGACAGGCGATACGCCTGTATCTCCAAAATCATCCGTAGCAATGGCTTTCAAAGCATAGTTTCCCTGGGGAACATTGGCCCATGACATGCTATAAGGTGCTGTTGTAGAAGTGCCTAAGAGATTGTTCCCTTCATAGAAATCCACTTTGACGACTTTGCGATCCACATCGTTTGCATTGGCAGTGATGTTGATGGTGGCAGGAGCAGTAAAGCTGTCTCCATTTTCTGGCTCTGTAATGACTACAGTAGGAGGATTGTTCTTGACTACAATAGGTACAATACATTCGTAAGTATATCCATTGTCATCTCTTGCAACCGTGCGAATATTATAGTTGCCAGCAGGCAGGTTGGTTATGGTATAGTTATAGGGTACACTTGTTTTTGAGCCAGCATATATGTTGTTATAGTAAAAGAAAACAGCATTCACCATTCCATCGCTATCGGAAGCCGTGGTTTCCACCTGGACATTAGCGGGTTGATAGTAGGAAGCACCAGGCAATGGTTTGTTGATGGAAATATCAGGCTTATTGTTGTTTACACGAATTCTTTTGTAAGGTGATTTTGTAACTGCTCCTTTATCGTCTTCTGTGATCACGTATAGAGAATGCTCTCCAGGAGGAGGATTCTGCCAGGAATATTCGTATGGAGGAGCATTCTTGCTACTCAAAAGAGTGTTCCCTGAATAGAAATCTACCTTCTTCACATCTCCATCTTTATCCAAAGCCATAGCCTGCATATAGACTTCTTTGAATTTTTCGAAAAAAGAATTATCTGGTGGCTGTATAAGCGCAGTTTCAGGCGGACGATTGTAGTTATTAAAATTCACATCATTGGCCGTAGGAGATTCAGGGCTCAGAACCACCTTTTGGCTTTGCCCTGATACAGAAACTACTGTTGTCCCTGGTAGAAGCCCATCTAAAGAATAGCTTCCATCACTTTTAGTATAGGTGCTGACTCCTGTATCGGTGTATACAGGTACATTGGAAACAGGATTACCAGCTTGATCGTAGACTTTACCAAGGATTTTACCATTGCTATTTAATACCATATTTCCCAATAGAGAATGTATAGGCTCCATTTTTTGGGGAGCATATATTTCATCTGTATCAGGATTTCCTTCCTTAGGATCTTTGACATCATATATAGTAGAGATAGGACCTTTCTTTAGGGAAAGACGAAACCTTCTTCTATTGAGCTCGTCGTTAATAGATGCTATGACTGGAATTTTTGTGTATCCATTATCATCTGTTACATCACTTCTAATTATATAGGGGTCTGTTGTTCCAGTCGCTTCTAAATAAACATTAGCAATAGGTATACCGTTTTGATTAGTAACTTTGACGGAAACGTATCCCGTTTCCGTGAAAGGAAAAGGGGAATCATAGTTAAAATACTGTGGTACAGTCCAAAAGCCCTGGACAGCAGCGCGTGCATAGAGAATCCCACCTTCTTCGAAGATTTCGGCTTTATATTTTGTGGGATCGTCGGGGAAAGCATCGCTCTGTTCCCATTTCCCTTTCTGGCTATTGTATATCCACCAGGCAACAGTATCTCCTGTCTTATACTTTTGATAGGTTTCTGGATTCCATATACTGCCATTTTGGTAATCGTCAGGGAGGCGATATTTAAATATAGTGGGTGATAGCCTGTTTCTGGTATCGTTTTCAATCCCTTCTACCTGCATTTGCAAAAATCCTGTGCTGACAAGGTATACATCCGAACGATCCTGATCTGTAGCCTCGTAGCTTCCAGGGAAAGTGGCACCTTCATCTTTTGTGGGATCGCCAAAGCAAATCGTAGCTATTTTCCCTGCAATTTCAGGCGGAAATTCTATTGTTCCTTTCTCTGTAATGATCTTCCCATCTTCTGGGATGGCCTGTTTTATATCTACAGGCGTAAGGATAGCAGAAATGCTATACGTTCCGTTTTGTTCTACAACGATATTGCGCTGGAAAAAAGCAAAGAGATTTTCCAGATGCTCAAAACTCACTACCAGCTTTCTGTCTTCTGGTACAGGAACGTTTTCCAAAGAATAAAAACCATTTTCATCTGTCAACGTGCTTTTCCCCTCACAGGAGACAAGAATTTTTTTATCCGTGATAGGCCCACCTATTCCTGTGATATGTTTCATGTTATAACCACGACTGGAAAAATCTTCGATATGAACGCCTCTTTCTTTTCCTCTGGCATTGTTCGTGACAGTCCCTGTAATATTCGCGAAAACAGGAGGCTCAGGAATCTCTTCCTGGACACTGCGCCCCGAATCCTGGCAGGATACCAGGAATAAAAAAATACCAATCAAATAAAAAATTTTAGTAAACATTTTTGCACCTTTCTTTTCCAATAGATCAAGCGTTAACAAAAATACAGATCAAGATGTTAGAAATTTATAAATACTATAAGCTAATGTGTGATATTATGTTCTATTAAACAAAAATTTTTAAGCAATTTCAATAACAAAAAAAAATTTTGCATCTCCCCTGATAATTTTATATTTAGGAAAGGCGGATGAAAAATCCATCTTGTAATTCAAGTTGCGTGTTAAGTTTTAAAATTTTATCCTGCAATAGATTGTAGCCTCAGGGTTGCGCCGAAAAAGTCATGTCTACTCACTTGTTTCCATTCTATACTCTGCTATATCTATATCTATATCTATAATTTACATTAATAGCTTTTATAAAATTTTAGAATTTTAGATTTGCGTTGACAGCATTTTAAAAAAAATGATAAAATAGGGCCTGCTTGATTGGCGTATATAGATCTATGGATGATAAACATCATTTTGTAAAGGGGAAAAAATGTATTATTGGATTTTTGGTCTATTGTTTCTGGTAGTCTCTTTCTCTTGTTTTTCTCAAGTACCACAAGACTACACTCAGGCTTTTATCGAAGCCTCTGCGCTGGAACAACAAAAAGAATTTGTAAAAGCGGTAGAAATCTTAAAAAAATTAGAACTAAAATACTCTCAGGACTACACATTGTATTTGCAGATGGGCTGGCTTTATTTTCAAGCAGGAATGTATCAGGAAGCAAAAGAAAAATACCAAAAAGCCATTTTTTGGGCAAACGAGGCAGAGGCAGCAAACCTCGGTTTTGCCTGGAGTTGCTATTATCTCAAAGAATATGACAATGCCATTATGTACTTTGAAAAAGTGCTGAAAAATTATCCAGAAAATGCCTCAGCCAAAGAAGGGTTGTCTTATAGCTATACTGCTCAGTATAAAGATATACTGGCAAAGGCTGTAGAATGGGAGAAAGGGAATCGCCCATTAGAAGCAGCAGAAAGTCTGGAAAAATTGAGAGTTCTCTATCCTAAAGACTATACAGTGCAACTGCGTTCCGCCTGGCTGTATTTTCTAGCAGGGAATTATATTCTTTCAGAAAAACACTATCGTATTGCTTTGGAAATAGCCCCCAAAGACCCCGACGCAACAATTGGCCTGGGATGGAGTCTTTTGTATTCTGGCAAATACGAAGAAGCAGACCAGCTTTTTACGGAATTTCTCAAACAATATCCACAAAATCAAAGTGCGCAAGAAGGCTATTATCGTTGCCGTTCTGTTCTATATGAAAAACAAGGAAATCTGGAAAAAGCAGCAGGAAACCTGGCCCCTGTTGCCAAAAAGTATCCCAAAGATGAAAAATTGGTTCTCTACTATGCCTGGCTATCGTTCCAGGCTAAAAGTTATGCTGATGCCCAGGCTGCTTACGAATCTGTACTCTTCAACAATCCAGAATCCATAGAGGCTAAAGCAGGCCTGGCATGGTGTCTTTACTACCAAAAACAATGGGAAGAATCCGAAAAATACTTTCATTCTGTTTTGGAAAAGGTGCAAGAGCATGAATCAGCCAAACAGGGATTAAAAGCCGTCCAACTGGCAAAGGCTCCTGCGCCCAGGAATATGAACCTTTCTGCTTCTTTGTCTGTAACCGCTATTGATTACGATTCAGACCATAGAATCAAAGAAGATGGATTGGCCGTGAGTGGGAATATCAGCCTGACTCTTTTCCAAAACTTCACAAGCTCCCTGACATTGCGAAATGTGGATTTTAGCAATAAAGACGATCTGGCACCAATTGAGGATTTCGATACCAATGAAGTCTATTTTTCTTCAGGTTTGAATTTTGCCTCTTTTGGAATCATTTTACACTATGCAAAAGCAAAAGATGGCAGTGATGCTGGCTTAAAAATAGTAAAAGCCTATGGCCTTACCCTTCGATGGAGCGACTTCTTTGGGGATCTGTCATTCGAGCCTAGTTTTTCCGACTATGAATATACATCTGATGTACAGCGATATGCTTTGAATTTGTTCACGGCAGAGATCATACCTCATGTCCACTTACAACTCGGTGCAAGCTATCAAAGAACAGACCATCAAAACTACTATAATGGCTCTTTGGCTTTCTATTTCTATACAGGAGAAAACATCAACAATGCAAAATGGCTTTTCTGGATAGGTGGGAAATATGGCGATGAATTTAAACCTAGCTATATGGCAGCGCACAGCATTTTCAATATCATCGAAGAAATCCAGTATGGTGTTAATGCAGGAGTGCAATACAATTTTGATTTTGGTTTGAAAGCCTTTGTTGCTTTTGATTATTTTTCCCTGGATATAGACGATACACGGCCCGTTATCCAGGAAATCAATGGGAAAAAACAAATTGTCAAGGCTCCGTTTGATTTTAATTCTCATACCTTCGCTTTTACTGTAGGAATTTCCTATAACTTTTTCTGATAGTCTGGGGAAATTGCTATGATACGACTTTTTATTTTTTGTATTTTTTTCTGTGTCTTTTTGAATGCAGGATATTGCGAGCTGACAGAATACCAAAAAGCATATCAAACTAGCATAGACATGGAAAGACAATATGAGTATTCTAAATCTATACAAACACTGCAAGTCATATATGAAAAATATCAAAAAGACTATGATATAAACTTACGCTTAGGATATTTAAACTATATTAATCATCAGTATGAAAAATCCTTAGAATACTATGAAAAGGCAGTAAAAATTAAACAATCGAGTCTTGAAGCACAAAATTGGGTTGTTTTAATCTTGGTGGTTCTCAAAAGATGGCAAAAGGCAGAAGATTATGCCAAAAGAATCATAAAACAAGATATGTCTAACTACTATGCCAATATACGCCTTGCGTATATCTACTATATGCAAGGAGAATGGAGTAATGCCCTGGAACGATATCATGCAATCTATGGACTATACCCTGGAGATTCCGATATAAGGCTAGGGCTTGCCAGCACATATCTTGCCTTAGGAGAAAAAATCAAGGCAAGATACTATTATTCGGAAATTCTCAAAGTGTCACCCTTTCATACAACCGCATACTATGGCTATCTTAGTACGTTGGAGTAAATTTTCTGGCCTTATAATCATGAGGACACTATGGTCTTTGACAGACTAAAACAAATTGCTATCAGTGATACTGGGTTTATATTTAATCCCTTGAATGGGGATATGTTTCAGGTCAATTCCACAGGTCTGTTCTTATTAGAAAAATGCAAGCAAGAACAAAGTGTAGAGAATATCCTGGATGCCCTTGTCGAAGAATTCGATGTAGAAAAAATAGAAGCAGAAAAAGACCTTGATATTTTCTTTAAACAACTTATGATGCATGGTCTTTTGGAAAAAGAACAGAAAAATTATTAAAAGGTAATTCTTAAGTATGAAAGAAATTTGCATTGCTGTGACAGGAATCAATGCTACAGATAATCCTGGGCCTGGATGTGGAATTATTCGTAGCTTGCGCTACAATCCTGATTTCAGAGGAAGAATCATTGGGCTTGCCTATGATGCTATGGACCCTGGGAATTTTCTTAGCGATCATGTGAATGCCTCTTATATCATTCCCTATCCTTCGCAAGGAATAGAAGTATTGCTATCTGCGATCAAAGAAATACATAGAAACGATCCCATAGATGTTTTGATTCCCAGCCTGGATGCAGAGTTGCTCAATTTTATCAAGATACAGAGCGAGCTTTCTCGCATGGGAATTCGTACCTTCCTTCCTGGAGAAGAAGGTTTTAAGATGAGATCGAAGAATGTACTCGCTGAATTCTGCAAATCCAATGGTATCACTGTGCCTTCAACTCATTGTATCTACTCTATAGAAGATATATATCATCTCAATATGAATTATCCCTTATATATCAAAGGGCTTTTCTATGATGCCTACCTTGTACACTCATACACAGAAGCAAGCAACGCCTTTGGAATTTTATGCGCTAGATGGGGATTGCCTCTTCTGGCTCAGGAATATATTCCAGGAGAAGAATTCGATATTGTCGCCCTTGGAGATGGAAGAGGAGAGACAATAGGTGCTGTTCCCATGAAAAAAATGTCCTTGACGGAAAAAAAGAAAGCATGGGCAGGCATCACTATAGAAAATCCTGTTTTGATAGAAATGACCAAAAAGATCGTTAAGTCATTATGCTGGAGAGGGCCTCTGGAAGTCGAGATCATAGCAAACCTGGAATCACAAAAATACTATCTCATCGAAATCAACCCTCGCTTCCCTGCATGGTGCTTTTTAGCCCCAGGAGCAGGCCAAAATCTCCCAGAAGCTTTGGTGAGAATGGCACTAGAAGAAGATATTTTACCTTTTGAAGGCTACCAGGTAGGCAAACTCTTCGTTCGATATTCTTGTGAAGTTTTAGCAGATCTCAAGGATATAGAACAATTGCTCATACAAGGTAAGCTGATCAATCAGGCACCAAAAGGAAAAACATCATGAAAAGACCCTATGAACGCCCAAGCATATTCAAAACAATGAATAATGCTAGCAATAAATTCGCGATAAACAGCCGAGTAGAAATCCTGGACCAGATTGACGGCATCCCTGTAAAAAGTCTTATAGAAAAATTTGGCTCACCTTTGTTTGTATTTTCAGAGGCTAAAATTCGCCAGCAATACCAGAGGTTACATACTGCCTTCAAAAGCCTTTATCCTAATTTTCAGCTTGCCTGGTCTTATAAGACTAACTATCTGCAAGCGATTTGCGCACTGTTTCATCAACAAGGGTCCATTGCGGAAGTCGTTTCTGATTTTGAATATGAAAAGGCTCTTAAACTAGGCATCGAGCCTTCGGATATACTTTACAATGGGCCTTTTAAGACAATGGAAAGTCTGAAAAAAGCTGCTAAAGGGGGTAGTCGTATTCATATAGACAACCTGGAAGAAATTCTCCATCTGGAAAAAATTGCCAGAGAAACGGGGATTAGGCCTAAGGTGGCAGTGCGCATCAACATGGACACTGGTATATACCCATCCTGGACGCGATTCGGATTCAATCTGGAAAATGGAGAAGCAGAGTATATGATCCAACGCATTCTGAAGAATAGTCTGATGGATCTCGTAGGATTGCATACTCACATTGGTACGTACATACTCTCTACAGAAGCCTATAGTAAAGCCATAAAAAAACTTGTCGAATTGTATAAAAAAATCCAGAAAAATCATTCTATTTCTTTGGAATATATAGATTTAGGAGGAGGATTCCCTTCTACAGGAAAGCTCAAGGCACAGTATTTACCAAACTCTGTTGTCATGGCACCCGTAGAACAGTATGCGGAAAAAATCACGAATGTTCTTAAAGAAAGCTTTCAATACAAAGAAGGCCCCAAACTTTATCTTGAAACAGGCCGTGCCATGATTGACGATGCAGGATATCTTATTACCACAGTCCAGGGCAGGCACCGTCTTCCTGATAACAGGAACGCCATGATCCTGGATGCTGGAATCAACTTGCTTTTCACTGCACAATTTTATGACATCCATGTTTATCCAGCTCAACCCTATATAGGTTCTGTAGAAAGCGTAGTTTTATATGGGCCTTTGTGCATGAATATGGATGTAGTCAGAGAAAGCGTACAACTGCCTCATCTCAATGCAGGAGAAAGTGTTGTGCTGAATCCTGTAGGAGCTTACAACGTCACTCAATGGATGCAGTTTATACACATGCGACCTGCTGTTGTTCTAATTTCTTCTGATAGAAAACCACATTTGATCCGAAGGAAAGAAACGTTGCAAGACGTAGAAGCAGCAGAAATTCTTCCTCAGCAATACAGCCTCCTGGAAGAAGGAAATTAGGCATTTACCGAACAAGATAGAGTCTTGTTTACATTAGATTTTTCTTTCAGAATCCTTAATTATCAAAGATCAGAGAAGTCTGCGTAAGTCCTATTATTTCATTATTTTATTCTTCGGAGTTGAAAAAATCTCATAGTTCTTGACTTCTGGCTTATTTATTGTATCATAGTTAGGAATCAGAATTAAATAACTTCCCCATTTCGGAAAAAAAAATTACAGCATAGGCACAGAGAGCGCAGAGAAGAGAAATTTAAAATCATACAAGGGTTTTGCAAATGCAGGCATGGCAGCCTGCATTTGCAACTTTTTACAGACAAGCAAGGGAATGCTCAAATTCTTCGATGCTTTGAGCATTCATAGCAAGAGTAAGAAGGGAATTGAGCTTATCCAAGTCTTGTATGGAGCGAACTTTGGGCATAAGCTGTAATCCTCTTTCTTTAAACCTTACTTCCAAAAGCATCCCTAAGCCCTCGATTTTGCCTTCGATTTTGCCTTCGATTTTGCCTTCTTTATGGCCTTTGTCGTAATAGGCACCGCGTTCGATTCTGCGGCCGAGTTCTTTGAAGGATTCCTCGACGACATCCTGGCGAAAGATGGAATTGCTGGATAGAGAAGCGAGATTGCTGATAGCGCGGCTCATAATATCCCCCTTTCTTTTCAAAGAGTTACAATCCTCAATGTTTTTCATGCCAAAGAAACTACGCCAGAGTTCCAGGCCTTCTTTTTCAGGATGAGACAGAGCTTTGGAGAATTCAAAGAAGTGGAACTGAATGTCATCGCTCATGATTTTGGCGCAGTCCTGATCAAAGCGAAGCCTGGCGGAGCTATAGCAATCCTGAAACCCAGTAAAGTCAAAGGGCATAATCCATAAAGACAGGGTGGGCTTTATAGAAAGGAATTCCATGCCCTTTTTAGCCTGGGAAACATGAAGTTTGGCTGCCTGGATTACCATACGAGAGGAAAGGCCTTCGTGATGGGTAAGCTGCATTTCGACATTGCATTTTTCGTTGTTGTCCAAAACCACAACGATATCACAGTGGAAGATTTTATCTCCAAAAAGATCAATGTGCTGGTCCGAAGGCAAAACCGTCAGTTCCAGAATTTTCCTTTGTCCCTGGAAGACAGTCCAGGAAAGCAGGTCTTTCAGAAGGACATAGCCTTCATCGTTGAGGAAAATAGCCTTGAAAACAGCATCATAGCAAGGGTAGAGAATCTGGTTGGAAAGAAAGCAGGCAAGAAGTTGTTGGTCGTTATAGCGAAAGCCTTGTGTATCCTCTTCTTCCCATGCCTTCAGCAAAATGTCTTCCCCCATTTCCTTTTGTTCAGGGCTGAGTTCCTGCCACAGTTGCAGGATGCAGCCTTGCATGTTTTCCTTGAATTCTTTTAGCTTTTTCTGATACTTGTTCATTTTTTTCCTTCCTGTGTAATATTGGATTTTGACGATTATCACTTAGT
This sequence comes from uncultured bacterium, assembly GCA_938003875.1. GTDB lineage: Bacteria > Planctomycetota > Uabimicrobiia > Uabimicrobiales > JABWCH01 > JABWCH01. The sequence continues at coordinate 11,541 of CALKWO010000013.1, read as the reverse complement.
CTAGCAAAAAGATAGGGAAAAAACAAGCTTCCAATTTTTTTTCGCTAAAACCTGGTTTTTGATTGACAAAAACAGCGATAGATGGTTATCTAGTATCTTGGTCTAAAAAAAATTTCCCCCGTTTGTTAGCAGAAAACAGTATGCATAAAATAGCATGCTAAAAAATGGCACATCCTGGCAAGAAAATGCTGTAATATCTATATAGTCAATTACTTGCAAAAGAACAAAAAAATCGCAACTACAGGCTTGACAACACAGTTGCTGCGGTGAAATCTTATGGGGAAATTATTTAATCCTTATCGCTAAATACCCTTTAATGCGATTCAGTTAGTCTCTATTTGCAAAAGCGCAGGGATTGCGCTGGAGGTCGTCTTTTCCTGATAGAACGTCATTTTCGGCGCAACCCTGCGGCTACAAATCATTGCTATAAAGGCAATTATTGATTAACACTTGTGCTGAATCCTGTAGGTGACTACAACGTCACCCAATGGATGCAATTTATACACATGAGACCTAGTAAAATTTTCTATAATTCCTATTTTTTTTCTGTAAAAGAGTGCAGTTTAGAGCAGTGTTATGACAATAGCATTTGCTTGAGCCTGCTATAAGGACAATACTTTGAAATCCCTATATCTCGAATCTATCTTAGTCAGTTACGCTCAAATGTTTTTTTCCTATCGTCCCTGGTTTGGGGCTTTAATACTAGCGATCAGCTTTTTCCATCCTCCTGCTGGTATAGGAGGACTCCTTGGTGTTATGATTGCGAATGCGACCGCACTATTTATGCGCTATAATCATGAGCATATACAAAATGGATTCTATGGCCTCAATGCTTTGCTTGTAGGAATGGAAATTGCCTATTTTTATAAACTAAACCTGTCTTCTATTTTTTTGCTCGTAATTCTTATCGTTGCTACGGTGTTTTTGACATCGGCTCTAAACTATATTTACAGGACATATTTAGGAATCCCCGCATTCAGTCTTCCTTTTGTTTTAATCACCATTGTTTTGCATTTTTCTATATATTATAACCATACTTCTCTTTCGTTAAGAGATCCTATAGAGTTAGCCTTACAGCCTCTTTCTTATAATCTTTGGAAACCAGTTTTGCTATATTTCCAGTCCCTGGGAATCATTCTTTTCCAAACCAATATCCTGGCTGGAATTGCTATTGCCATACTTCTCTTTGTTTATTCTCGTATACTATTTATTCTATCTTTTTGTGGGTTTATGGCTGGCTTTGGATTCTGCCATTTTCTAGGCATTTGTCTGTCGGGGCCAGAAAATGCCTTTATAGGATTCAACTTCATTTTTATTTCTATCGCTGTAGGAGGAATTTTTTTCATCCCCTCTTTTTCTTCGTTTTGCCTCGCAATGGCATCCGCTCTGTTTACGATTCTCATAGCCTCTGCCATCAAAGCAATGACCCTGTTTTCCCAGATGCCTATTTCTACACTTCCCTATAATCTGGTTATGTTTGTTCTTCTTCTTTCCTTTAAGCAAAGAGGACTGGATCGCTATCCCAAGATGACAGACTTTGTACCAGGAAGACCAGAAGACAACCTGAACTATTATCTCAAAAACATACGACGCTTTTCGCCTGATATGCTATGCAACCATCTTTATCTTCCCTTTCGAGGGAAATGGGTTGTTTCCCAGGGAGTGGAGGGAAAGCATACCCATAAAAATGACTGGAAATGGGCTTTGGACTTCCAGATGCTCACTTCGGCAGGAAAAACCTTTGAAAAAGAAGGGAATCGCCAGGAGGAATATCCTACTTTTGGTGCCAGCATCTATGCTCCCTTAGGAGGCCAGGTAATCGCCATCGAAAATAGCATTCCTGACAATGAAATCGGGAAAATCAATTCGATCAACAACTGGGGAAACTATATCATTCTTTATGTAACGTACGGGGTTTATATAAAACTCGCTCATTTCCAAAAAGGCAGTATTCCTTTGGTGCTGAACCAGTATATCAAAAGAGGAGACTACATAGGAAAGGCAGGAAATTCAGGAAGATCCCCTTATCCCCATTTGCATTTGCAAGTTCAGTCTCTTCCTGGTGTCGGCAGCAATACAATACCCTTTCGTTTCAATCATTATGTGCAGGAACAGCCTGAAGGCAAAGAAATTTTCTTACAAAAATTACCTTGCGAAGGCAGTGTTCTTCAATCTATAGAAATTGACGAAAAATTCCAGGAAACATTCCATCTCTATGTCAATCGCAGCCTGGAATACAAAAAAAATGGGGTTTTGGAAAAAATTTCCAGTAAGGTGAATTTCTACAACAAAACATATCTGGAATCGGATCTGGGAGCAAAGCTGTATTTCGTCTCAGATTCTTATTTCTTCTATCTTTTAGACTTTGAGGGTAATACCAATTCTTGTCTTTATGACTTTTATAAGAATCTCCCACGAGTTCCCTTTTTCCATGAATCCGACCTGAAGTGGCAGGAAAATGTCTATTATCCTCGTCAAGGTATGGCAAAAGTTTGGGATGACTTTCGTTATTTTTTCTGGCCTGCGTCTTGCCAGAAGAGGAATATGGAGTTTGGAAAAAAAGTCCGATATAGTGAAAAAATATGCTATACTATCAAAAACGATGATGCCAAAATCTATCTACATCCTAAATACTTTATCGTAAAATTCACAAAAAAAGACACATCCATTGAACAAATCCATCCTGATCTTCCTTTAGAGTCAGCCCAAACCTAAGTGCCCATAGATTAAAGCTTGCATTAATATATGACTATCGGATATTGGAAAAATATTTAGCCGATAGTCATATATTAGGTACAAAAACTTTTGAACAAACGCTTAGTCTACATCCCTCGTCTATATTTGCCTCCTATTTCATAGAGGACATGAGTGATCTGGCCCATGGAAGCGTGTTCTACGCACTGGAGGAGTTCCTCGAAGATATTGCCACCGCTAAGAGCTACCTCTCGGAGTCGCTGGAGAGATTGCTCTATTTCGTTCTGGTGGTCTTTGTGGAATTTTTCTAAATCTGTAAGTCTTGCCTGCTTTTCCTCTTCTGTAGCACGGGTAATTTGCATCTTGCTGTATGGGTTTTCTGCCTGAGGCCTGACGAATTTGTTCACACCTATGATAGGATACTCGCCTGATTGCTTCAAATTTTCATAATAAAGCGATTGTTCCTGGATTCTGGATCTCTGGTACTGGTGTTCCATAGCACCCAGAACTCCGCCTCTGCGAGAAAGACGGTCGAACTCTTCGAGTACGGCTTCTTCTACTAGATCGGTGAGCATTTCCATCAAAAAAGAGCCTTGCAAAGGATTTTCGTTTTTCAGCAGACCGAATTCTTTTGTTAGAATCAACTGGATTGCCATAGATCTTCGGACAGATTCTTCTGTAGGTGTTGTCACTGCTTCATCATAAGAATTCGTATGCAAGGAATTGCAATTGTCGTTGAGGGCGAGCAACCCTTGCAGGGTGGTGCGAATGTCATTGAAATCAATTTCCTGCGCATGCAGAGAGCGGCCCGATGTCTGGATATGGTATTTCAGACGCTGGCTCTTTTCATTGGCATCATATCTATATTTCATCGCAATGGCCCATATTCTTCTTGCCACACGACCAATGACCGAATATTCAGGATCCATGCCATTGGAAAAGAAGTAAGACAGATTGGGTGCAAATTCGTCTACAGGGATGCCCCTGTTGAGAAAGTATTCTACATAGGTAAATCCATTGGCCAGGGTAAAAGCAAGCTGAGTAATGGGATTTGCCCCTGCCTCTGCTATATGATAGCCACTGATGCTCAGAGAATAGTAGTTGCGAATGCCATTCTTGGACAGATATTCCTGTAAATCGCCTATAAGCTTCATGGCAAAATCGATGGAAAAGATGCAGGTATTCTGTCCCTGGTCTTCCTTGAGCATATCTGCCTGTACGGTACCTCTTAGTTTACGGAAAGTTTCCATTTGTAGGGCTTTCTTTTCTTCTGACGAAAGCTCTTTCCCCTGGGCTTGAATTTTTTCTAGCTCTCGGCGATAGGCTACCATAAAATAGAAGGCAACCATAATGGGAGCAGGAGCATTGATTGTCATGGAAACCGATGTCATGGGATCGCATTGGTCAAAGCCTTTGAGAAGCCTGTCCATATCGTCTTTTGTGCAGATAGAAACACCGCTTTCCCCAATTTTCCCATAGATATCTGGCCGAAGCGATGGGTCTTCTCCGTAAAGCGTGATGCCATCGAAAGCAACGGAAAGCCTCTTAGCACTGTCGCCTTCACAAAGATAGTGGAATCTTTTGTTGGTTCTGTCAGGGCCGCCTTCTCCTGCGAACTGTCTTTTGGGATCTTCTGTAGTTCTTTTGAAGGGGAACACTCCTGCTGTATAAGGAAACTGGCCTGGAAAATTCTCTTTGGACAAAAATTTCACGATTTCATACCAGGACTGGTAGTTTGGGGGAATGACTTTAGGGATTTTGGTTCCGCAGAGTGTTGTATGGCAAAGAGACATGCTATGTTCCTTGCCTTGAATCTTGTATTTCATTTCATCTTGCAAATATTCATTGCATATATCTTTCCATCGTGCCAGAACATCCTGTGTTTCGCTAGAAATCTGTTTGTATTTTTCTTGATATGCTTTCTGGAGTGATTCCTGAACTTTATTGTCCTGAATTTGCGCCATGCTTTCTTTTAAGGAATATGCTTCCCCTGCTATTCTAGCTTCCTGCTCTTTTTTCTTGCGATATCCTCGTATGCATTCCGAGATTTCAGCAAGGTAATTTTGCCTTCTTGAGTCTAACAAGCCTGATATTTTCTGGAATTCCACAGGCAATTTTTCCAAAAGATTCTTTTTTATATGGTAGCTTTTCTGCGTTTTTTGCTCTAAGAGAGACAGTATCTCTTTAAACAGACGATTGATACCATAGTTGTTGAACTGGTTGCTGCTTGTTCCATATATCGGCAGGTTCATCTTCTCCAGAGGGACTTTAGGCGATGCTTTTATGGAATGGCTTCTCAGGTAATGGATAATGACTTCTCGTAAGGCATCCTCTGAGCCTGGTTTTTCAAATTTATTGATAACTATGCTATTGGCGATATCCAGCATATCTATTTTTTCTAATTGAGATGGAGAGCCAAATTCGGCAGTCATCACATAAATAGAATGATCGCTGATGCTGACTATTTCGCTGTTTCCCTGGCCGATACCTGTTGTTTCCACAAAGATAATGTCAAACCCACAGGATTTAAGCACCAGGAGCGAATCTTGTATGGCACTGCTCAATTCACAATGGCTGTCTCTCGTGGCAAAACTACGATAGTATACACGATCATTGTAGATATGGTTACAGCGTATACGATCCCCCAGAAGAGCACCCTGAGACTGAGATTTGGTCGGATCAACGGCAAGAATACCTATTGTAATATCTTCGCTCAATGCCAGAAATCTGCCGATGATTTCATCAATGAGAGAGCTTTTACCACTCCCGCCTGTTCCTGTTACCCCAAATACAAGAGATTGGTTTTTATTGTATTTTTGATACAGGGTTCTTATTTCTTGCAAGCGGTCTTCAGAAAAATCCTGGTTTTCCCAAAAAGAAATTTGTCTGGCAATAGAAAAATGTTTACTCTGTGTGCTGTTTTTTTGGATGATTTCTTCTTCTGGAACACAAAGGCATCTTTTTTCTTTAGCTTCTTTTATCCGAAACAGAATATCGTCTGCTATCCCATCAATCCCTAGTTTTTGACCATCCATAGCATGGTAGATTTTGGTTACACCATACTGTTCCAGGGCTTCTATTTCCTCAGGTAAAATGACTCCCCCTCCGCCACCAAACACCTGGATATGGCTGGCTTCTGACTGGGCAAGCATATCTACAATATAGCGGAAATATTCGTTGTGTCCTCCTTGATAGGAACTAATGAGAATAGCGTCTGCATCTTCATCCAGAGCAACGCTAATGGCTTCCTGCACAGATCGGTTATGCCCCAGATGGATGACTTCCGCTCCTCTTTTTTGTAGCAGTCTTCGGAAAATATTGATGGAAACATCATGACCATCAAAAAGGGCTGCTGCCGTGACGATTCGGATCCGATTCATATTTTTTCTACCTTATAAATGCTCAATTTCTTTTAAAATAGCCGTAGCATGAGGGGTATATTTTGCTGCCCATTCAAAAAGCTTTGCTTTTTTCAAGACTTCTTTGTAAAGGAACTTGATATACAATATACGAAAAATTTTTTCACTCTTAGCCCGCTCTGCCAGCATCCATAGCAGAGTTTCCTTGACCTCTGGTGTAATCATATAAAGATTCATAATAGGCTTGCCTGTAACAGTGTCCGTGATGGTCTTGTCATCCAGAAAATAAGGCAAAACAGCAAGGCGATGCTTTTCTATCATGAGATCGCGAGAGGGGCTTGGTTTGGCATCTGTACGGCCTTTATCCACGATATAGATAGCTCTGTTGGTGATGACAGTCCATACTGCCTGGCAGGTTTCCGCTATGTTTTTGGGCTTTTCCATAGAGCTGCTCATCACCCATAACTTACCCTTGAATTTCTTCTCTTTGGGATTGAAAACGGGCAGTGCGGCCGAGCTGTCCAGGAATTCATCGTCTTCCCATTCGTTGAGATTTTCCAAAGCATGGCGTTCTGCCCTGACTTTAAGCTTTTTGGTTCTCAATGCCTCTATTTTGATGTTTAGCTTTCCTAATGTGCTTTGAATGGTTTCAATTCCTTGCGAAAGTTCCTCTAGTTCTGATGGGGAAAGTTTTTTTATTTCTAACCATGCTTCCAGCCAATATTTTTTCCGCAGAGACTCCCCTCCTTGCGATTTGCGAGGCTGCATAAAAGCACGATGAATACTAGAAATGGTATTGTGGATTTTTTCTGAAACTTCTTGTCTATTTTCTATCATACGATTTTTCTCCCAGCTACAGAAACAACCATTCCAACGCTTATGAAATTGAAGAGTAAAGAGGATCCGCCATAGGAAAAAAATGGAAGCGGAAGTCCTGTTATGGGTGCCATCCCTACTGTCATTGCTGTGTTGACAATCGTTTGGGTCAGGAGTAATGCCATAACCCCTATAATTATGAGTTGTCCAGGCACTGCTATTGTAGTATAGGCAGTTACCAACATACTGCAGAATAAAATCAAATAGAGTAAAAGCACAAAGCAAACGCCTAGAAATCCTGCTTCTTCCCCAACAATAGCAAAAATAAAATCTGTATGCCTTTCTGGCAAAAGACCATGTATATTTTGTGTTCCTTTTCTCCAGCCTTTTCCAGTAAGGTGTCCACTGCCAATGGCGATCTTGGATTGTTCCAGATGGTATCCTGATCCTCTTTTATCTTCCTGGCTCAAGCTATCCTGATTCATGAATGTTAAAACACGCTTTCTCTGGTATTCATGAAGTCCATAAAAATATACAACTACTGCTAGATTCACCATAATAATAAAAACAAGAATAAGAGCCTTGAACCTGATTCCAGAAGCAAAGATCATAGAAAAAGCAATCGGAATAAAAACGAGAGAAGTTCCTAAATCAGGCTGGATCACGATGAGGCCCATAGGTATTGCGGTAATAAAAACAGGGTAAAGCAATTCCCTGATACCTCCGTTTTTCTTGTTTTCTTCGCTTAGTATCCTGGCAAGAATGAAGATAATGGCGATCTTCATAATCTCTGATGTTTGTAACAATGCAGGCCCTAATTGTAGCCATCTTTTCGCACCACCTCTATATGTTCCTAAAAAAGTGGTCGCGAGTAAAAAAAAGATGCCTACGAAGTAAATCCAATAAGAATATTTGGTAATGGCCAGATAGTCCAGACGAACTGTAATAAAAAAGGCTACCAAGGAAATACCAACCCAAATCAATTGACGGTTTACATAATTCCCTGCTCCCTTTTTAGGAGATGCACTGAAGATAAACAAAAGGCCAATCAGGAGCAAAAGCAATACTACAATAAAAATCAGCCCTCCCATTCCCCTGAAGGCTTCTTTCCAGGAAAACTGTGTTTTGGAATACCCAAAGCCCATGTTCAGTTCCTATCCTTTTCTGTAACCTTATTTATAATATCTACAGCAACAGGGCCTGCTGCTGTAGCACCATAGCCTCCATGCTCGATTAAAACAGCAAAAGCATACTTAGGCTTATGAAAAGGAAAAAAACCCGCAAACCAGGAATGGTCTGTTTTATCTTTTCCCTCGGATGTTTTTCCCTTTACCTGGGATGTGCCTGTTTTGCATCCAATCCTTACATTTTTTAAGTCTTTTTTTAGAGAATAGGCTGTTCCTTGCTGATTTTCTATCGTTTGTCTCATGCCTTCTTTGACAAGTGCCCAGGTTCTCGGACTTATAGGCCATTTCCATTCAGCGTTAGTAGGATGGAACCTTTGTATGATCTCACGATAGGCTACCTGGATTTGCTCATGGCTTTCTTCCTGTTTTTTTATAATCTGAAGCCTGGGCATAATGCCCATGTTGGCAAGCATTGCTATAGACCTGGCAACTTGTAAAGGGGTAGCCGTTATAAGCTGCCCAATCCCAAACATTCTGCTGTCTCCATGTCCCCATTTTTCATTGAAAGGCTTATTCTCAGGAGTGGGGATATGCCCTGCGTTCTCTTCATGATCAAATCCTAAAGTGCTTTTGGAGCCAAACCCAAAGAGATAGGCACAGTCTGCCAGTTGCTCTGCTCCCATCTCCTGTCCAACATGATAGAAAAAAATATTGCATGAACCAGCGATGGCTTTGATGATTTCAGTATTTCCGTGATGGTGAGTACAGGCAAATCTCCCTTTTTGATACATATACTTTTGGCATACATAGCAGGTATTTTCATCAATGATGCCTTTTTCTAAAGCATAGGCTGCTACAGCCACTTTAAAAACAGAGCCTGGTGGTACAGGATAATAGCAAGAAATAGCCCTGTGTACAAGGGGATGCTGCGGATCATCGACCATTTTCTGGTAATTTTCTGAGAATTTTTCGATTTCATAGCGAGGAGAGCTTGCCAGAATCAAAATTTCTCCTGTATGTATATCTAATACAACAGCAGAGCCACCAATAGCACCACCATCGCTTCGTTTCTCGACCATTCTATCCAGAGATTTTTCGGCAAACTCCTGAAGGTCGCTATCTATAGTGAGATAAATGTCTTCTCCATCTATAGATTTTTCCATAAAGATATAGCCATCTTTATCTTCTCTACTATTTACCCTGCATCCTCTTTTCCCTCTAAGAGAATTCTCCACAATTTTTTCTATACCACTGATTCCTATAAAATCGCTTGCAGCGTATCCATCATGGTCAATCAAATTCTTTCGGGCTTTATCTTTAAGATTTGCCACAATGTTCAAACGACCGAGAAGATGGGGGGCAAGATCCGAATAAGTATAGTCTCTTTTTACAGAAAGATCTATACTAAAGCCTGGATACAAATCCTGGAACTCTGCTTTTGTGTCAGAAAGAGCTATAAACTCGCTTTTCTGACAATGGAAGGTTTGGGCTGCTTTTGCTGGTATATCCTTTAAAACAAGGTATTTTCTTCTGTAATAATCCTTTTTGATTTCCCATTTTTTGCGGAGATATTTTTTAGGGCTTCTTTTTTCCAATTCGCTGTGAGGAAGGAGAGCTTTTTCTATATCTTTCTGAATTTTTTCATAAATGCTAAGTATTTTTCCTCGGATTTTTTCTATTGTTATATATTCTTCTTCATCTTTTTGATTTTTTTCCGATTCTTTAGATTTTTTAAGAAGTTCTACTATATTTTCTATGCTTTTTTCATTTAGGATTTCCGGTTGGTTTTTTACTTCGGGAAACAAGCCCTCCATGCTTGCCATCAGTTGATAGCAAGGAGATGTCTTTACAAGAAGACGTCCATTCTTATCATAAATAGCCCCTCTTCTAGGCACTACATCTTTGTAGCGATCCAAATTTCGTATGGCCATTTCTGCATATTGATCATAAAGTATATATTGAAGATGAAAAAAACGAAACAGAAGAAGGGGGAATCCTAATATAATAAATGCCAAAATCCATCTGATTCTATCTTTTACTACTTCTTGCATGTTTTACTCATAAAAGAAAAATTTTATAGTTTTTGGGATATTTTTAGAAGAGATGATTTATCCAGAAAACAAAAGACAAAAGGGGATATAATCGCAGTATAGAAAGCGCATAAAAAAATTTTCAATATCAATTCTAATCGAAATTCATAGCGATTTAAGATAAAAAGAGTACAGGCGTGAAAAAAATTGCATTGTAAAACAATAAAAAATACCAGGGCAATGGCCCAAAGAGGCTCTTCAGTAAAGGTTTCTTTACGCAGCTTCAGAATAATGAAGCTTCCAATGCTAAAAAATAGACAGAACATTCCTATTCTTTCACAGCTTCCCATATCCACCATGATACCTAAAAAAAAGCTTACGAGAAAGGTTTCGGGAATCGCTAGATTCAAGGATAAATAAGTCAGCAAAATTAAAAAAAGTTGAGGAGAAGTATTTGCAATTTCGATATGAGGAAAGAGAAGCAACTGCGTAAGGAAAAAAAATAGTGCAATGCTGATAAAAATATGCCATTGTAATTTCATGGTTCCACCAGCACCAATACTGTACAAATTTGATCTATATCCATTATATTCACTTTCAAATTCCAGAACAAACCAGCTTCAACATTTTCTTTATCGGGAGTCGAATGGGGAGAGGTGACGGTTCCTATTACCAGCCACGGAAGTGCTTCTTCTGGTTTTCCAGATACCAGAACACTAACCTCTTTATCTTCCCATTTTTGATAGTTTTTTTCTAAAAAATTCAAAATACAATGAGAATAACCCTGGCCAGAGCAAACCGCTTCTCCATAGTCCCTTATTATACTAGTACCTGAAAAATTTGCAAGCCTGACTTTCACTCTAAAAGCAGGATCTGTGATGTGAATGGCGCGGCTGGTCTTAGGGCTTACCTCTATCACTCTTCCCAAGAGAGAGTTTCCAAAAATAACGGCTGACCCTACGGCAATATTGTCAAGGCTTCCTTTGTCTATGACAAAAGTTCTACGATTGCTAGACATATCTCTTTTGATTAAAAGAGAAGCAGGGACGACAAAAGGAATTTTTTCTATAGGAAATTGTTCTCGGAATCTGGTCAGGCTCTTTATCTGCTCTTCCTTCTGGATCAAAGCTAGCGTCAAAAATGCTACCTGGCTTCTGAGCGTCTCTATTTCGCCTTGCTGATCTTTGTTAGAAAGCTTTTCCATGTCATCAGAAAAAGAGGAAAGAAAAGAAAATATTTTTAAACGATGGCTTTGGAATGATGGGCTAAAAAATAGACAAAGAATAGAAATCAGCACAATAGCAATAAAATAGCGATAGAATCTTATTTTTGTGTTGTTTGACTTGGCGACCATTACGAAATCCTTTTGTCTTGCAGTTTATAAAAAAAATTTTGAACCACAGATGAACACAGATGGACACAGATAATTTTTAAACTTCGTACTCTTCGTGTTTTTCGTGGTAAGGAATCGGAATTAAATAAGTTCCCCATTTAGACGATAAAGATAACGATTAA
>CALKWO010000012.1 GCA_938003875.1 uncultured bacterium | reverse complement strand
TGCGACCTCTGCGCCTCTGCGGTAAATTTTTTTCTTTTTGATTACGGTTTATCCGCGTTAGTTCATCGCTCCCGTCCCCGTCCGTTCCCCATTTGAAGATAGGATATAAAAATACCAAAGTGCCTTTGCTAAATGTTTTTGGAGTGGAATCAGTGTTTATTTTTGGTTCTTTTTTCTATGCTTTTTTTCCAGGTTATAGAGCATTGCAAAGGGAATAGGGCGGTTGAGTTTTCTTAGAAGCACCATGGAATGCATATCTTCCAGATTATGAAAAGAAAATACTATAAGATTCTGGAGTAAGGAAAAAAAAATCTTAAAACGAAAGAAAAATCTTGGTGTATGGACTCTGAGAGTCCAGATGGTTTTCATGCTTTGGAGCTTGCCAAGTATGTTGCGTAAAAAAAGCAAAATAAAAAGGGTAGCCAATAAAAACAAAGGTGGGATATGCAGTCTTTCTAATACATAAAAAAATTCTAAGAGAGATGTATTCTGTTTATAAAAAATTATACAACATAATGATAGAAAAGATTTTATATAAAGGCTTAGCAGAAAAACAACATTCGAAAAATCATACTGAAAAAACCGCATTTCTATCCAGACCAATGGTATGAAAAACAAAATGCTTAAACAGTAGATGGCTAAAAATTTCCAAAAAATAGAACGAAATTTCTGATAAAAGGAAAATAATAGTCCTACAATTAAAAGAATACCAAATGATATAAGAATTGGCAAAAAGGCAATTATAATTTGGAATAAGATAAGAAAAGAAAATTTAGTAATGGGATGTATCGTGAATTTGTGCAAAAAAGGGAATCCTCTTTAAAGTAAATACAAGTGAAGGGACTAGAACAAGTAGCAAAATTAAGCCAGGGAAAGGTTTGATTGCAGAGTATAGGGCAAAGGTCATTTGGGGAATTTTTAGGAAATCAGCCACTATCCATAGAATACCCAGATAGAATATACGATTCAGACCAAGGGAAACAAAGGCTGCTACATAAAGATTCCAGCCGTATCGTTGGTAGAGTAAAAAATTCAAAAACACAAGAAGACTGAGTTCTCCTATCATGATTATACCAACAGGCGGGATGAAAAGAGGTGGCATTCCATTCAGCACAAAAGAAAAAATAGGAATAAGGATAGACAAAACAAGAGAATATTTCAGGTTCAGCAAAAAACCTGCAAGGGAAACAGGGATGAACAAAGGCAAAAAGGCTTTTCCTTGTGGAATAAGATGGAAAAGGAAAGGCAGGGACAGAGACAAGGCACCTAAAAGCCCCATAATGAGCAATTGCCTGGGATCGTAGATTTTTTCTTCTTTCATTTTTTTATGCCCATTGTATAAAAATAGAAATCATTGTCTAAAACTATATCTATAAAACCATATTTCTCATAGTATTTCAGAAACAGGCTATCTTCTATCAGACGATGGGATTTTACAACCGAACTGCTGCGCTCATGATGCATGTCTAAAGCCTCTCTTGTTTTGGTATGAGCTATAATGAGCTTGCCTTTGGGCTTGAGAATTTCTGCAACTTTGGCAAATACCCTTTCAGGCTCCATAAAATGGGGAAAAGAATTGAAGATCATGGCATAGCTAAAAAAATTTTCTGGTAAAGCAGCAGAAAGAAAATCATCACACAGTACAGGGATATCAGGGAATTTATGAGAAAAAATTTCTACCATTTTAGGAGAAATATCAATTCCCTGCATACGAGAAGGCTGAATTCCTGATTCCAGATAGAAAGGAACAAGAATCCCTGTTCCACAGGCTATATCCAGAACCATATCCTCTTTCTGGATACCCGACCTGTCTAAGATTTTATGCATTAAAACAAACTCTTCTTCCTGCCAATAAGAATCCCAATCTTTCGCATGGGAATCAAAAAATTGAATGATATCTTGCATAAAAAATACTCTTTGTAAAAATTGTCCAGGGCAACACCACAATATGATAGCAAAAAGAGAACCACGGATGAACACAGATAGACACAAATAAAAAAAATTTTACCACGAAGGACACGAAGTTTAAAAACTATCTGCGTTCATTTGTGTTCATCTGTGGTTTAAATCGCATATTATTTGAGTGCTGTAGTCTCTAGTGGTAAAAGACGCAGGGATTGCGCTGGCGTTCGGCTTTTGAGCAGACATGACTTTTTCGGCGCAACCCTGCGGATACAAATCATTGGGAAAGTCTATATTTTTACTCTTTGCTCGTTGGCGTATATGGTAAATTCCTCATTTCGGGCAAAGCCAATCATGGTGATGCCTAAGTCCTTTGCCAGACAAACGGCATGATGGGTTGGAGCACCACGAGCTATCGTAATGGGGATATGAGAACGCTGTGCTTTAAAGAGGATTTCGGAAGATGTACGGCCCGACCGCACCAGCATCATCTGGCTCATTTCACGACAGGACATCAAGGCTTTTCCAATGACCTTATCTACTGCATTATGCCTGGCGACATCTTCAGCATAATATTGTATTCCTTGTTTAGCATCGAACAGCGCAGCTATATGTACCCCTCCTGTTTCTCTGAAAACAGTAGAGATTTGCGCTATCCAGTTACCAGCAGAGATGATGGAATCTGGCGAGACAACCAAAGAAGAATTGCATGGGGTTCGCATGCTGATTTCATTAACATTGGTATACATGGCACACCTTCCGCAGCCAGGTGTATAGAGCCGACTACGCATGAGATCTGGGTCAGGGGAATGTTCCATCTCTACACAGGCAACCCATCTTTGCTGGTCACAAACAAAATTTTTTATTTCCGAAGCACTTTGGACAAAGCCTGATGTAAACAGATAGCCGCAGACAAGCTCTTTAAGATCAGACGGACTGGTAAGAAGCGTGGCAATTTCTATTCCATTCGCTATGATTGTCAGGGGGACTTCTGTCGCGACCTTGACCTGAATAGGAGTAGAATTGCCTTGAAATACTCTCAAGGCTGTTGTTTCAATATAGAAGCCAAATTCCCTGTCTGCATTCATATTTTTTCTTTCTCTAAAGAGCGCATCTCCTGGCTAGAAAACTTCAGGGTATCCAATGCTGACAAACATGTTCTCTAGTTTATGCTTATGATTCAATTCCATGTTGGCAAGATTATCAAACATACTGCGTGTACCGCTATCCTGCGATGCTTTGGATAGAGAATGATAGAATTCTACGGCCTGCTGTTCTTTTTTCATAGCAAGAGCAATAGCATCTTTAGGCTTCAAATCTGTGCTTAGTTTGGGAAGCTCTTCCGATTCTGCTATTTTCCAATCCGATGCAGGAGCAGCGATCTTCATCATAAGAGTAGGATCAATGCGGAATTTTTCCAGCAATTCATAGTGTCCCATTTCTTCTCTGGCAAGCTCTTCGAATATGCTTTTTACATTAATATCTTGTATTTTTTTTGCAGCCGAGGAATAGAATTCATAGGCTTCTGTTTCGCGACGAGTTGCAATGGAAAACAATTCTTCAATTGGATTAGATTGCATAAGATTTCCTTCATGATATGTTGTTAATGAACAATATAGACCTTGCTATATAAAGCAAGGTCTATAAATTATTTTTTACGGACGAGCCTGGCGAAGGATACCATCGCCTAGAGGTTCACCATCGCCTATTTTTTCTATCTTGATTGCGCAAGCTTTGTATTCGGCTGTTTCTGTAACAGTATCGAAACGATCGATTGTCAGTACATTTCCACAGCTTTCAGCAAAATGGAATGAACACCATGCAACGCCAGGAGCAGATCTTTCTGTTACCCATGCCTTCAGGATAATAGAGCCTCTTCTACTGGTTGCCTTGACAAGATCACCTGTCTTTACATCCATTTTGAGTGCATCCACAGGGCTAATTTCCAGCAATTCTTCGCCGAAAATATTGTCAAACCCTTCGCTGTTGCGTGTCTGGGTTGCTGAATGATAGTGCCAGAGCCTGCGTCCTGTGGAAAGGACAATGGGATATTCCTCATCGGGTGGTTCTGCCTGGGGAATCCATTTGGTAACGGAGAACAGGCCTTTCCCTCTGGTAAATTTTCCATCGCGATGCAAGAAGGCTGTTCCTGGATGTTCCAGGGTTGGACATGGCCACTGTAGACCGATGTTTTCAATACGATCCCAGGTAATCCCTGCGTAGGAAGTGGCTGTTTTTCGCATATCTTCCCATACAGCATTGCCAGATGTGAAGCCTAGATCTTTACCAAGACGTTTTGCCAGTTCCTGCATGACCCACCAGTGTGATCTGGCTTCGCCAGGAGGATTGACGGCTCTGCGTGTACGCTGTACACGTCTTTCGCTATTGGTAAATGTTCCATCTTCTTCACCCCATGAAGTATCAGGGAGAATAACATCCGCATACGGAGTCGTCAGGTTAGGGAAAATATCACATACCACAAAGAATTCCAAAGCCTGAAGTTCTTTTATAGTATGAGCCATATTGGGTTCTGTCTGGACTGTATTGTCGCCAACGCAGTACAGAATTTTTGTCCCGCCATCCAATGCTTTTCTCAACATAGTCGGCATTTTATAGCCTGGTTTTGTGGGCAGAGATGGTACTCCCCATGCTTTTGCCATTTTTTCCGATGCAGCGGGGTTGTCCACTGGTTGATAGTTATGGAAAACATTGGGTAATGCGCCCATATCGCATGCGCCTTGAACATTGTTCTGTCCACGTAGAGGATTAAGGCCAGCAGCGTATTTTCCAATATTGCCCAGTACCATTTGCAGGTTAGCCAGTGTCTTCACATTGTCTGTTCCGCAAATATGCTCTGTGATTCCCAGAGTATAGCAGACGCTTGCAGATTCAGCTTCACCGAGGATTTTGGCGACCTTTTTCATCGTCTCAACAGGTACACCACATATTTCTGAAGCTTTTTCTACAGGATAGTCTTTTACTGCTTCGCGAATGGCATCAGGATTTTCTGTGCAGTCTTTCAGATACTGCTCTCTTGCCCATCCATTCTTGAAAATTTCGTTGATAAGACCATTAATATAGGCAATGTCAGTACCGACTTTATGCTGTACGTGCAAAGCTGCCCATTTGGTAAGGTCTATTTTTCTAGGATCGTTGACAATCAAAGTCGCTCCACGCTTCACAGCCCGTTTCATAAAATAGGAAATCACGGGATGTGCTTCGGTAGTATCGGATCCGATTACAAAGATAACTTTAGCATCTTGCAATTCCTGGATGGAATTGGTCATTGCTCCACTGCCGAATGATGTCGCCAGACCGGCGACTGTTGGGGCGTGTCACGTTCGCGCACAGTGGTCTACATTGTTTGTGCCGACCACTGCCCTTGTGAATTTTTGTATAGCATAGTTATTTTCGTTTGTAATACGACCTGAACCAAATGCAGAAAATACATCAGGACCATTTTTCTCAACGATTTCTTTGATACGACTTGCAGTATAGTCCAATGCCTCTTCCCAGGAAACCCGTACGTGTTCCCCATTTTTCTTAATCATGGGATATTTCAGACGATTTTCACTGGAAGGAAATTCATAAGCATAACGTCCTTTGACGCATAGCATTCCATCGTTAGGTACAACTTCACGGCCAGTAACCTGAACTATTTTGTTAGCAGCCTGGTCAACGTGGAGAGTCAACTGGCATCCTACACCGCAGTATGCGCAAGTTGTGTTGACTGTCTTGAACTGCCAGTGTCTTCCTTTTCCTCTTGTTTTTTTGTCTATAATAGAACCTGTAGGACAAAGCTGTGAGCATTCACCGCATTGTACGCAAGAGGATTTTCCCATAGGTAAATCAATATCGCATATTACCTTGGTGTCATGGCCACGCATTCCAAAATCCAGGACCTCATTGACTACGGTTGTGTTGCAACCAGCAATGCAACGTCCACACTGGATACATTTGGCATGTTCCCTGTAGACAAACTCTGCTGAATCGTCTATGTCTGTTTTTGTGTCAGCCAGAGAAAAAGTAGGATGTTCAATGCCTAGCATATAGGCAGCATCCTGAAGCTCGCAAGCACCGTTTTGCTCACAAGCCAGGCAATCGTGTTTTCCTGATGACAGCAACAAATCCACAACAAGGCGTTGTGCTTTTCTAACCGTTTCAGAATTGGTCGTAATTTTCATGTTTTCTTTGACAGGCACAGTACAGGAAGTCTGTAAGCCTCTCATCCCTTCTACTTCGACTACGCATACACGGCATTTGCCGGCTGGCCCAGTCTTGGGATGATAGCATAAAGACGGGATGTATACGCCATTGTCACGAGCGGCCTGAAGAACTGTCTGGCCTTGTTTGGCCTCGCATTCTTTTCCGTTAATAAAAACTTTCATAAAAACTCCTTTTTGGCACTAGCTTTTACTTTTCAAACTATTTCTATTGTCTAAATCTCAGGGAATTATCGCACTAGTGCTTCAAATTCAGCCCTGAATTTTTGTACCATAGCTCGGATGGGCATGCTAAAAGCATCGCCTGTTGGACATAATGTCGTTCCCATAATTGTATTGCAGAGTTCGAGGATTTTATCAATATCTTCTTTTGTTCCATGACCTTTTATCAGGCCTTTGATAAGAGTCTTGATAGCAACGGATCCTTCTCTGCATGGTGTACATTGTCCACAAGATTCATGTGCATAAAATTCGATAGTACGGAGGGCTATAGGCGGTATGGCAACTGTATCATTGATGACCATAATCCCTCCTGATCCTAGCATTGTACCTGCTTTAAGACATGCGTCATAGTCCATATTGAGAGTCTCTGCTTCTTTGGCGGTCAATATGGGTGTGGAAAGTCCACCAACGATCACAGCTTTAAAATTTCCCTTCACTCCTCCAGCAGCTTCAAGAATTTTTTTCAATGGGGTACCTAATGGATATTCATACACACCAGGATTGTTGACATGGCCGCTTACACCAAAAATTTTGGGGCCAGCATTACCAACAACACCTATTTTGCGAAATTCTTCAGCACCATGTTCCAGTACAAAGGGGAGACAAGCAAGCGTCTCTACATTGTTTACGATGGTAGGGCAGCCATATAATCCTTTCACGGCTGGAAAGGGAGGTTTAAGTCTGGGACAGCCTCTTTTTCCTTCGAGGGATTCAATAAGGGCTGTTTCTTCTCCGCATTCATAGGAACCCTCTCCTCGATGTACTATAATATCGCATTCGGAAAGGAATCCAGCTTCTCTTGCTTCAGAGATGGCCTTATCCAAAATTTCGGATATCCATCGGAATTCTCCACGAATATAGATAAAGGCTTTTTTGGCATGGATGGCTTTGGCTGCTATCAGAATCCCTTCAATGAGCAAATGGGGATCATATTCCATAATCTGGCGATCTTTAAAGGTGCCTGGCTCTCCTTCATCTGCATTGCAGATAAGGTAGACAGGGCCTTTGTTATTTTGAGGCAAAAAGCTCCATTTCATTCCAGCAGGGAAACCTGCTCCACCGCGGCCACGAACGATTGCATACTTGACCAGCTCTAAAATTTCAGAAGGTTGCATTGCCTGGGCTTTTGCAAAAGCCTTGTATCCTCCCTTTTGCTGGTATTGGGTTATCATACGGCAAGATGCATCCGCTCGATTTTTTAAGAGAATATTGCACTGAGAAGCAAAATGGGAATTATCCCATCGAGGAGGCATAATGCCCTTTTTTAAGGATTCAATAATTTCATCCACTTTTTCTATAGTCAGGTTTTCATAGTAAACATCATTTACCTGCATTACAGGACATGTCCCGCAGGAGCCTAAGTCTTCCACTTCATCTAAGGTAAATAGACCATCTGCGGTTGTCTGCCCTGGCTTAATATGGAGCTTTTTTTCCAGATGCTTAAGTATTACACCAGCTCCCATAAGGGTAGCAGGTATATTGGTATCAATCTGAAGATGGTACTTCCCGACTTTTTCCTTATTATACATGGTATAGTAGCTTGCTACCCCGTATGCCTTACTGGGAGATACACCGACAAGCGATGCCACACAAGCAATATCTTCTTTTGTAAGAGAATTTCCATTTTCCCTTTGTACCATGTCCAGTGCAGGAAGCAGGGCAGATCCACGATGGGGATAGCGACCTGCGACGGATTCAATCTGTTTGATAAGAAATTCTGAAATCATATACTTCCTTGCCTACAGCATTCATAATATTAAAGTTAGTAAATTCACTATTTAGGATTAACCCAATACTTTTTTCATTGTTTCCAGTAAAATATCAGGATTTACAGGTTTTTCCAAAGTCCCTTTAATGGACTCTGACTGCATTGGCAAATCTTCAGGATGACGAATTCCAGTGATCAGTAGAACAGGAATTTTTTGCGTGGCAGGATCACCAGCCAGCTTACCTAAAGTATCCAGTCCTTCACTGTCATATCTCATCATGACATCCAGAATGATCATATCAGGAGAAGTAGATTTAGCAGCTTCAAAGCCCATAGGCCCATTTTCTCTCGATATAACCTGATATCCGTTTGCCTGCAAAGTAGCTGTCATGGACTCAACGTATTCAGCATCATCGTCTATGATCAAAATTGTCTTTGACATGATCCCTCCTTTGAAAAATTCCAATAGATTCTTAAAGCTTTAGTTTTAACAGATTTTTTTCAAATGGGCAAGAAGAATTCTTAGATTTTACTCTAGTTTTGTTTTTCCCCAAAAATTTACAATAGTCAGATATAAAAAAATGGTTTGACTTCTCCTATTTCGCCTATATCTTGATAGGGAAATTCCTGGCTTTTTTTGGCATGATGGCGGGCTGCCTGGTCTGCATTGCGAAGAGGATCGGGAATTCTGTATTCTCCTGGCAGGCTTAGCACGATTTCCACAGAAGTTTCCAGAGAAACAAGGTGGCCTGGGCTTACAAACAAAGGCTTGATTCCATCCTGAGTACGCAATACATAGCCGACAAGATTACTATCTACCAATACAGGTACCCTGCTTCCTTTTGCTTCTCCCAATTCTCCCTGGTAATGAACCAGGGTATCTTTTGCACATCCAAGCGTAGGTATTTTGGTCGCGATGCCTATCCAGCAGGCTACGCCCAATTTCCTAGGATGGGCTATGCCATGTCCATCTATTATAATAAGCTGAGGAACAATAGAAAGTTGTTTTTGTAGATATTCTATAAAACTCAATAAGGGTGGGCCTTCTCTGAAACAAAAATAGCTAGGAATGTAAGGAACGCTGGCTCGAACAACACCAGCAAACGTTCCTATGGATTTGCCCTGCCATTCAAAAAAATCCCCGCCTATATGAGCAAAATCTTCTGTGTATTGAATGTCCAGTGCTAAAATTTTGTCTCCCTTGACAGGGCAATAGCCTTCCTTTCCATCAGGAATTTCAACCCACTGCCTCAGCTTCTCTTGCTGTAATGCCAGATCTTTTTCTATATCTTGCATAATCTTGTCCTTTGATTTTGTCTATTTTTCTGACATTTCAAGACATCGGTAAGCAAATCCACCTATAATATCTCGCCAGGGAGCGACAGCGTGGAATTTGCAGAGATTTCCAAAGTGGCCCGACATGGTTCTGTCTATAAAGACTACATCTCTGGGAAATCGAATGTCAGAGGTTTCCTGCCAGTGAGAATGCATTAAATCAAACAAACGAGTATAAAAGTCTTCGTTTTCGCCAAAGCGATAGGGAGGGGACTTGCGAAATATCTGTCCAAAAAAATCGAAATAAGAATCAACGACTTTTTGAGAAAAAAGGCTGCCATCTGCCTTGTAGATTCCCATTTCTTTGAGTATTTCAGGAATCTGGGTTTGCTTTTCCTCAAGAACTGCCTTTACCAGCCTGGCATATCCCAGTGCCAGATAGTGGGGAATTTTTTTTACACAGCCAAAATCATACACGATGACTTTGCCATCAGGCAAAAAGGAAAAATTTCCCAAATTAGGATCAGCGTGGAGATATTGGAATTCCCAGATGCCTCGCAAGGCATATTCGTATAATGTCCTTCCCCATTGGCTTTTCAATTCAGAAGAATACTTTTCGCTGCAAGCTTCGTGAGGGGGAATTCCCTCGCACAATTCCATCGTCATGACACGAGAAGCACTCACTTCTTCTATAATTTTGGGAATGACGATTTCAGGATAGCCAGCATAGAGACGAGTCATTTCTCTGAGGTGTTCTGCTTCCTGCCTGTAATCTATTTCTTCTAAAAGCCTTTCCTGGATTTCTTCCCAGACAGGCTCTGGATTGATATTCATGAAAAATGAAATCAGGGTACTCAAAAACAGCTTCAAATTTTTCAGGTCAGAACGGATGATGTAATCCATGGCTGGATATTGAATCTTAACAGCCACCTTTCTTCCATCATGCAGCTCGCCTTTATGTACCTGTCCAATGGAAGCAGCAGCATAGGGTTTAGGATTGATATATTTAAAAAGAGAAAAATTTTCTTTGAGTTCTGTCTTGATTTCTTCTTCCATCACTTCAAAAGGAACACAGGGGGCTTCTTTTTGCAATTTTCCCAAAATTTCCGATACTTCTGGAGGCAAAAGTCCCTGATAAAGGCTAATCATCTGGCCTGCCTTCATCGCTGCGCCCTTGAGTTTTCCCAGTGTTTCAAAAATCAACTGGGCATTCTCTGTTAGATTTTTGATTTTGGAAACTTTCTGAGAATTTTCCGAACGAAGGAAAGACAAGGCTTTTTCTGTTAGCATAGAAGCCCCTACTCTGCCTACAACAGTTCCAAGCTTCACCATTCTTTTTACAGAAGATGTGATCAATTCTTCTTCGCTCACTGCTGCTCTCCAAAATATTTTGGTGGGGAAAATAGCAAAGCCAGATAGATGGCTTACATTACCTCCAACTCCATAGGAGTTGCTTCAGAGCTTAGCAATTCTGTATCTTCTTCTGTTTTGCTTACAATTGCTTTTGCTCCAAGCTGCCACTTGATGCAGATAAATTTATCATTACGAGAGGGTTCCTTGTGAATAGGAATACGCAGAGAAAAGGTATGCTTATTTTCCGTTTCCTGGGAGATTTCTTTATCCAGATTATAACGATAAAAATAGCGAGAGCGAGAGGTAACTCTATCCATAGGGGCTCTTTTATCTGTTCTTTCATTAATCAGTTCAAAAAAGATATATCGGCACCATAGTTTTTCCTGGAGTTTTAAGTTGATAGTAACCTGAGATGCTTTCCCAATAGTAGGCTTTTCCTCTGCTAAAGATACTTCCATTTCCAAGTTTTTTATTGGTTTTGCTTTAGGATGCCCAAACATATAGTTCCTCATAATAAAAAAAGATTCCATTCATAGAACAAACAAACTATATCTATCATAAAAAACACTGTTTCGTTTTGCAAGCTATTTCCTAAAATTTGTATTGGTCAAAATGATCCTGTGCAAAATGAATAGCAGCATATACATTGCTGCTATTTTTTTAACATACTAGTTTTCTGCTGTCCAAAGGTAATAAAAAGAGGGGGTTGTGAATTTTTCAGACAGGTTCATTAGAATCTTTTGTTTTGTATCACTTTCTTCTGATGAGAGAGAAAGAACTTCCTGGAGCAAGGATTTACTTTGATGGTACATTACAATACGGTAATCATATTTTCCGATTTTGGACAGTATACAGGTTTCTGCAACAGCATCATCCCAGGTTCCTGTTTTGTCCACAAGGCCTTTTTCCAAAGCTTGCTTTCCTGTATAGATTTTCCCATCCGCTATCTCTCTGATTTGTTCAGGCTTAAGATTCTTTAGAGCTGGTCTTCCTTTTGTAACCACTTCCAAAAAACGCTCATACATTTCATCAATAATATCCTGGAGGATTTTTTGCTCTTGCTCTGTCACAGGGCGGGTCGAGGAAAGAATATCTTTGTGTTTCCCTGATTTAAAAACAATATGCTTAATGCCAAGTTTGTTTTCAAGAAGATCTTGGAGTTGGAAAGAACTCATGATAACTCCAATGCTACCCGTGATGCAGGTAGGATAGCAGACAATAGCATCGCAAGCACTTGCAAGATAATATCCGCCAGAAGCGGCTATAGAATCCAGATAGGCAACAACGGGTTTTTTGTATTTTTCCCGAAATTCTATGATGGCACGGTATATTTTATCTGTAGCGGTGATAGCACCGCCAGGGGAGTTGATGTTCAGGATTACGGCTTTCACTAGCAAGTCTTTCCCTGCTTGCTTGAGTCTGCCTTCTATCTGCTCTGGGGTGATCCAGCCTTCTGTAAGAAGCTTATCGTTGCTAATGACTCCTTTCAAATGGATCATGAGAATCTCCTGATCCCCTTCTCCGCTTACGAGTCTTTTCTCATAACTAACAGCCTGTGCTGCTTGTGGTTTCTCTACACTCATAACAACAAGCAAGCCAGTAAGAACGATGTTTCCCAGGATACTCACAAAAAAAATCGACAGAAAAACGATAGAAAGAATGACATAGAACAATTTTTTGGATTTAGGATTCTCTTCAGACATAGTTTTGCCTTTCGTATTAAATAACTAAGAATAGTTTCTGACTTGCTTGGCAAAAATTTTTCGATACATTTAGAAGACATTGGCCAAAAACGCAGGGATTGCGCTGGCGTTCGACTTTTGCGCAGACATGACTTTTTCGGCGCAACCCTGCGGCTACAATCTATTGCAAGACAAAATTTTAAAACTTGACATGTATGATGCTTGCACTTGTCTACTCATTACACTCTTTTAATTTATTGTAAAAAGATGCTCTGCTGATTCCAAGAAGTTTTGCAGCTTTAGAACGATTTCCTTTGCAGATTTTCAAGGCCTTGATAATGGCTTTTTTTATATCTCTATGGATAATGCTTTTTAAAGATTCCTTTTCCTCTGGCTCATCTTTGGTTTCCAGCTCTAGTATATCCATCCCTTTCCACAAGAGATCAGGTGTGATTGCATTGCCACTTGCCAGCGCAACGGCTCGTTCCACAGTATTTTCCAATTCTCTTACGTTCCCTTTCCAGGTATGTTTGATCAATCGATCCATCGCAGCAGTAAGAATGCTTACAATATTTTTTCCATTTTCTTTACTATATTTTTGTATAAAGTAATGCACTAAATCTGGTATATCTTCTTTTCTTTCCCTCAAAGGAGGAACAAAAATGGGAATAACAGCAAGGCGGTAGTATAAATCTTCACGGAATTTTTTTTCTACAACAGCCTGGTATAGATTAATATTGCTTGCAGCAATCACTCTGACATTGACCTTAATAATTTCATTGCTACCTAGAGGCTTAAATTCTTTTTCTTGCAAAACGCGCAATAGTTTTGTTTGCACAGCAGGAGGAATATCCGCCACCTCGTCTAAAAAAAGAGTCCCTTGATCTGCTTCTTCAAAAAGTCCCTTTTTGTATTGTGTTGCGCCCGTGAAAGCCCCTTTTACGTGACCAAAGAGTTCATTCTCCAGCAAATTTTCGCTTAAAACCCCACAATTGATAGCGATAAAAGGCTCATTTTTTCTAGTGCTGAGATTATGGATGGCCTTTGCAATAAGCTCTTTTCCTGTGCCGCTTTCTCCTTGAATCAATACAGTGGCATTGGTTGGAGCGATTTTAGAGACGAGGCGAAACAACTCTTGCATTTTTTCACTTGAACCAACAATTTTTTCGAAGAAAGCTTCTTTTTTTTCATTGTGCTTTTTTTTATCAAATTGCTGAGCGGATTGTTCTAATGCCTTGTCAATGACTTTCAATATACTATCACGGCCAAAAGGCTTTGTCAGATAATCAAATGCACCTTGCTTCAGACAATCTACTGCCTGCTGTACATTGCCGTACCCTGTCATAAAAACAAAAGGAACAAGCGGAGAGATTTCTTTGGATTTCAAGAACAATTCCATTCCATCCATATCAGATAAAGATTGATCAGATAGAATCAGATCGCATTCATGCTCTTCTATTTTTTGCAAACCTTCTTTGCCGCTGCTGCAAGTAATTACTTTAAAGTTTTTTCTAGAAAGAATACTTTCCAGCATTTTTAAAATTTTTTCATCATCATCAATCACTAAAATTTGCGTTTTCATGGTATTTTGGGGAATTCTAAAATATATTGATGGAATAGATTTTCTGAAGTGTGATTAAAGTTTACAGAGGTTTCTTGTAATAATTTTTCCATAAAGAAAGGAAAAAGATGAAAGATTTTTTCTGATAAGGAAGTAAACTGAATTTTCAGAATTATGTGATCCTCAGAATGCTGGATAACAAGAGATACCTTTTCTTTGGTTTTTGTATTTTCTAATACTTCCGTAAAAATAGCAAGAAGTATTGTTTTTATTCTCGAATTTCCATATATATAGGCTACATTACCAGTCAGTTGTTTTTCTATACTGATTTTTTTTCTATGTATCTGATATTGAACTAAAGATAGAATATTTTCTAGAAGAATTTCTATATCCTGGTATTCATTGGTCTGGAGATCATTAGAAAACTGTAAATTTTTAACAATATCACAACAATGGTATATTTCTTCTTTTAGCAAAGAGACTTCTTCCTGATATTCTATACGCTCTGCCATCCTATCTTCTATTTCTTCAACAAAGCCAAGCATCACCTGTAATGGGTTATTCAATTCATGAACAGTACCTATGGCAATTTTTCCCACTACTGCCCAATTAAAAAAAGGATGAAAATTCTCTTCATAAATTTTTACTTTTTTCTTTTCTTTCAGAAATTTTATAATGAGTTCTAATCTTTTTTGGATTTCGCTAAGGGGCAATGTAGAAGATACCCAATCTATATTAGGATTCAAAGGCGATGGGCTAATCGCCAGGAGATAGGGCAAATTTTTTTTCGTTTCCAGGGCAATAGGCTCACTCAATAGAACAATATCGCTTTTACATTGTTGCAGGTAGGAAAGCTTTTGATGTTTTGATGAAGAAACTTCAACCTGTATCTCAGGGAACCATTCTTGTAGTGTCTGAGATTTCAGAAAAAAATTATCGAAAATAGTAATTATCATAAATACTCTACCCTTTTGTAGCAAGTAAAAACAAAATCATGGAACAAATAAGCGGAAACTTATTGAATTCACATTTCTCAATAAAGATGGAATCTATTTCCCTTTTTCATAAAACCACCTCTTACCAACAATATTTTGTTTTTACTTTATGCAATTTCCCAGTTACCAGAAGCAAAGCTCCTGGCTATTATATTTCGCCCCTTGGGGCTGAGATTAGCATAGTGTTTAAAGTGCATTTAGCACTAAAACTATTTTTCCTATAGTTTAAATTTAAAAAGAACCACAGATGGTATAAAACTCATTCTTTATGGTTCTTTTCATGATGGAATGAACAGCAGTGTGTGTTATTTCGCCTGACCAAGCTTTTTCCAGGCTAAATAGCCCGCGCCTAAAATTCCTGAATTTCCTTGCAAATCGGAGGGTAGGATTTGCAGAATGCTTTTTTCTTTTTTAAAGCACATTTTTGCTACGGTTTCTTTCATCGCGGGTGCGAAAAGATCCCAGGCACCGCTACCGCCACCTGTAAGAATGATTTTATCTGGGCCAATCACATGACAAATGTTTACGATACCTCTTCCTAAGGCAAGGCCCACTTTCGTGAAAATTTCTTTTGCTATTGTATCCCCAGAAAGGGCAGATTTATAAACATCCTCCGCCGAAAATTTTTTTAAATCGCACAGAGGGCTTCCCTTTTGTATTTCTTTTGCCATTCTTAGTACAGCCGTAGATGATGCATAAGTTTCAAGACATCCTATATTTCCACAACCACATATTGGACCAGAATCATAGACTGGGATATGTCCCACTTCTCCTGCTATACCACTAGAGCCATTCCATATTTCACCATGGATGATGATCCCGCCACCAACTCCTGTCCCTAAAGTTATAACAACCAATACAGGGCTATTTTTTCCCTGGCCTTTCCAATATTCCCCTAGAGCAGCAAGATTAGCATCGTTTTCCAGAAAAACAGGTATATGACATTTTTCTTCTAATTTTTTTACCAGAGGAAAATTGTGGAATGCCTTAGGGAAATTAGGCGGTTCTTCGATTGTCCCCTTTTCTGGGTCTAAAGGCGCAGCAAAAGCGATTCCCACTGCACAAATTTTTTGTTTATATTGTTCTATCATAGAGACAAAACTATGAATAAATAATTCTGTTCCTTGATTGACTTCTGTTTCAAAGGAAGTACGCTCGCTTATATTACCATCTCTATCGATAAGAGCAACCTTTACAAAAGTTCCCCCACAGTCAATCCCTAATACATAGTTGGACATTTTTTCCTTCCTAAAATAGATAAGAGTAAATGGAAGAACCATTTACTCTTGCAAATGAAGATACCTAGAATAATTTGCAGCTCACAATGGTGATAAATGCTACCAATCCTAAAGTGACAAGACCAAAAATATGCAAAAATAGATTTTCTTCCTCTTTTTGGTCTTGCATGGCCAGGTAAGCCATAGAACCTAAGTCTACATTTTTCCTGATGGCATTTCCCTGCTTTAGCTGAATATAGGTTTTTGTTGCGATTTCTTCCGAGCCTGTTTCCGAAAAAAGAGACAAGGGAAGAGCATCTTTTGTATAAACGTCTTTATTGATTGCGTACTGGACATCTTCAAAACGATTGTCCAATCCATCTGATTTCAGCCTGGGATATTGGTTTTTCAAAACTCGCAATCGCTCTTTATAATCTGGAAATTCTTTTTTACAAGCACGAGCAATCAGATCCATATCCTGTTGATGAACAGGGGCCTGCCCCATAAAAAGATCTTGATCCAATTCTTCTTTGGAGATAAAATCATCGGAATTGCTATCTAAGCTTATAAATCTTTCTTTAGAGAGGTCATGCTTTTGCCAATCTTCCCAGGTAATGCCTCTCTCAGGATTGCTTGCAATATCGTTATACTGAGGCAGAAAAACTCCTTCTGCTTTATCTTTACTAGAAGTAGAACTCCTTTGGAAAGAATAAGGATGTATTGTAAAAAGGGTTTTATCCTCTTGTGTATCCCCCCAGGCAAAGCTCTCTAAAAACAGAAGACCTATCAGAGAGATAGATAATATTAAAAAGAAAGTATTATTTTTCATTTTTTTTACCTTTATCGAGAAGATTTTCTCCAATTGGCCCTTGTAGCCATATGAGATTTGAGTTTGCTGTCCAGAAGCTGGCCTTTGGTATAAAGATGTTTTCCTTGAGCAGCATTTTCATAGATGATGTCTGTCAGCCATCCAGTGGTAGGGGTATCTACTTCCTGAATACAATTGATCACAAAAACCCCACTGAATAAAAGCAAGATGGTGGCTGCTATCATACAGAACATCATTCCAGCACTTAAAGGTTGTTCGTATACGACACTTGCCTTGCGGACTCTTCTGGGGCGTTCATCCAAAGGCATTAAAGCAAGATCTTCTTGTTCAGGTATAGGTACTGTGTTGTCTTCTCGGTCCATAGCTTCGGAACCATCCAGATCCAAAGGTTCTGTTTGCAATCCTGTATCAGAATCAATATAGCTATCACCATCGGATTTAGAATCTACGCTAGGAAGTTCTTCTGAAGAATCAATCAATACATCATCAGAAGAATCCAGAACATAGGACCCACTATCTTCTTCGAAGGTAAGTTCTTCTGTAATGGTTTGAGAGGAGGAAGAAGAAGATGAAGAAGTGGAAGATTCTTCCAGCTCAGAAGCAGATAAATCTACTGTAGGAACAGCGGTAGAACCAGAATCGCTTCCTTCCAGATTGTCTTCTATGTCCAGAAGGGTTTCGGAGGTATCTTCTTCTACCAATAAAACTTCGCTATCCTCAGAGGCATCCTCTGGATCGCCAGAAGGCAATATGATGGTAGGCTCGGTCATTCTGCCTTTTTTCAATCCATCAATATCGGATTTACGAAATTTCATTTTGTCTTCATCACGGAAGGCCCTGATTTCCCCTTCAGAAACCAATCTTTTTAGTTCATCTTCCTCCATCTGGAGTTCTTTAAGCACTCTTTCAAATGAATAGTATTCCATTGCCATTGGCATTCTCCTCAAACTAATTTTCTAAAAATTATTTGTTTTTTTCTGCTTTTGTTTCTTCTTTTTTATTCATTTCTTCTACTACTTTTTCCATTAAAGAAGGATGGAAACTTTTGTCTCTATTGGTAGTCTGATCATTGTGCCTTAAAAGTTTCAAATCGTATTTGATTCTTCTTGCACCACCCAATGTGAACCCGCTTTTACCACCATTTTCTGGAACATAAAGGCAAAGAGAAGGAGAAGTTTTTGTATCTCTTGCATCCAAAACCCATAAACCAGAAATACCACTAGCACACAGGCCTGTTACAGCAATAATTCCAGCAGAGTCTCCACTTGTTGCATCTGCGTAGGCAACAGAAGAATTCAGGTATATGATGTTCATTGCAAAAACACCAACAACAAGACCAACCAAGAAACCAAGAATGAGAGAATTTTTCTTTAGCATCTCGTATATCCTTTCTTGCTATAAATTCTTAAACAAAAATTTGTTA
Source organism: uncultured bacterium (assembly GCA_938003875.1). Lineage (GTDB taxonomy): Bacteria > Planctomycetota > Uabimicrobiia > Uabimicrobiales > JABWCH01 > JABWCH01. Next base: position 6,632 of record CALKWO010000012.1, on the reverse strand, counting down.
CTTCAAGTATAGCATACTTGACTATAGGATTCAATAGAAAAATCTATTCTTTTTCAGCAGCTCTACGAGTATATCCGTATTCTCGTTTTTCCATTTCTTTAAGCATGATATTTCTCAACCATTCAGGATTGGGAACTCCATAGAGAGAATAAAAGCTCGGTGCTCTGGGAACAGTTACTGTTCTTCCTCCCCCCATTGTTATTTTCAGAGAGGGACCTACAGGCAATTTTTGCTCTGCGCCTGCCATCCATATTGCCTGGTCGCTTCCTGTTCCTATACCAGAGGCAGAAATAGGAATCAAGGTACCAAACCCTAAAATTTTACCTAAAAAACTTTGATGGGCGACAAGATCATCAATTTTGCTATAGAGTAGATCTCTTTCTCTTGTGATCCAGAAGCCAAAGCGAGTGATAATCCTGCGATTGGTAATATAATAACGATGAGATCTTCGATAGCTATTAGCAGAAAATAGGCCTATAAAAGAAATAAAAATCAACCAATAGTTTGAAATTTCACTTATAGTCAATTTTTGTTTGAAAGACTCATAAAAAAATACATTTTGCTGGAGAAAATCGTTGATGATATGACAAATTTTTTGTTCCTGCGCAAAGGCAAGAGAATAGCTCAAAATTTCTTTTTGCCAGATATGAGCGCAAATTCCTACTACGCTGAGAAAAATGGCAAGCAAAAGCCATCCCCAATTGATTCTGATAAAAGAAACAATGCAGGCAGGGATAATCAATGCCAGTGCCCAAAAACCTAAGAAAACAAAGTTTTCTAGCTTATCCAGAAAAGGCAAGGATTGTATCCATAAAGTTATATCGTTGCGAAAAAAAATTGTCAAAAAACCTATCATCCCAATGTAAAACCAGTTGATGTAAAGATGTATCATAGAAAAAAAATGAGGACAGGTTTTTTCAAATATTTTTTCTCCATCAATTAAAGAAAGAGACATTCTTTTGTCCTTGAAAAGCGTTTACGATTTCTCACTAAAACCAAACATACAAAGCAATTTTTCCCAAAATCCTTTTTTGCCATAAAGATAATGTTTTAAATCATCGCCCATTTCTTTTGCATTTTTATATCTTTGAAACGGGTCTTTTCTTAAACACTTAAGACAAATAGAATCTAACTTTTTATGGAGACTTTTATTCAAATTGCTAGGTGGATCAGGTTCTACGGTCAGAATATTTTGATAAATATCGACAGTATTTTCTCCAAGAAAAGGATTGTATCCTGTAAGCATTTCATAAAAAACGACCCCAAGCGAATAAATATCACTTCTTGGGCCAACAAGCCCCATTTGTCCTTTTGCCTGTTCTGGAGACATATAATAAGGAGTCCCTAAAGTCGTTCCGCTTCTCGTTACTACTGTCATACTATCCATGCACTTGGCAAGGCCAAAATCTGTAAGACGAGGCTCACCTTGTTTATCGAGCAATATATTCGAAGGCTTAATATCCCTATGAACCACTTCCGATTCATGTGCGTATTGCAAGCCTTCACATACCTTAATAATAATATCCAGAACCTGCTTTACAGGAAGTAGCTCTTTTTCATGAACATAGTTAGAAAGAGGAACGCCTTCCACAAAGTCCATCGTAAAATAGGGAACTTCATTTTCAATTCCTACATCCAGAACAGAAACAATGTTTTTATGCTTTAAACGGTTCAGAGTCTGGGCTTCTCTTGCAAAGCGTTTTTTGGCTTCGGGAGAAGAGCGATAGGCCTCTCTTAAAACTTTCAGGGCAACGATTTGCCCTGTAGTTTTTTTCTGGGCTCTATAGATAATTCCCATTCCTCCCTGCGCTACTTCTTCCACAATCTCATACCCTGCAAAGGTTTCCTGCTCTTCTTTATTTTCAGGAATAGACACAGACTGATAAGAAGAAATTTCTTGTTCTATGCTAGGAACCCAAAAAATAGTCTTGCAATGTTTACATCGCAATTTTTTCCCTGGAAACAAGTTTAAAAGGCGAAATTCTTTATTACAGCCAGAACATGCTATGGTTTCATCGGGAAGTCTATTGTAAATGTCCAAAAATTTTTGTAGAGAAAGAAATCGTTTTTTTAGCATTATCTCACAGAGACTAGATCCGTCTGAAGATTTATTATTCTCTGCTACAATATCTCCTAGTTCCTGGGGCGAAAAAAAATTGTCACGCAGCAGCAAGCGGACAAAAACAAGGTCTTCTCCTTTTTCCAGATTTTCTATATCTGCGCTATTTTTTTTGCTCCAGTATTGCTCCAAAAGAAATTGTAGCTTCTCTTCATCCATAAGTTTTTCTTTAAGAAAAACCAGGGGCAGAGGAAGAGAGAGCTTATCTTCCAAAAGCATACAATGTCTTAGCTGCTCTTTGGTAATCAACTGTAAGTCCACTGCATGCTTTCCAAGCAATAGTTCTTGTTTTGTTCGCATTTTTTAATCTTTATAGGAAGAGGGGCGATAAGAAAAAAGAGTCCAAATCTTTCTCAAAAATCGAAAGAAAGCAACGCTCTTTTTATCTTTAGTTACTCTTTTACCACTTTCATCAAATTTATATTCGTATTCAATGGTTTCTTCTAAATTATCCAAAGGATTTTTTTTCTTTGGATTCTTTAGAGCCTCCATTAGATCCTGTTTTTTTTCATCAAAAGGCTCCATAATCCGCGCACAATGTGGGCATTTCCTAGGCTTGCCTTCCTTTTTTCCCAGGATGATAAAATGCCTTCCACACTCACAAAAATATTCCACTTTTTCTTTCACATTTGCCTTCCTTATATGTAATTCCAAGATAATTTCATTTGCCAGAGCGTAGGTATCATGTATATCAAGTTTAACAGACGGCGTTAAAGGACGAATGCAGTCTATTGCAATACAAGGATTTATAACTTAACAAGCATGACATCTACGCCTGCCCCTATTAGCGATTGTTGTAAGCTATTCTCAATATGACTTAGCTGACTATTATATGTTTTTTTCCCCAAAAAATGAAAGAAAAATTTAAAAGTATAAGAAATTATAGTGCTATTCTTGAAAATGGACTTGTTGCAGAATTTTTTCGATTAAATCTTCGTATTCTTTTTTTTGTTTTTCTGGATATTGAAATTTCCATTGATACAGGGAAGTATCATGGCTGAAAAGATAGGAAGCGGAAATCATACTGACTTTTTTTTCCAGGGAAGTTAGGAAAAATTTTTTTTCTGTGGTATAAAAGAGATTTCCTCCTATTTTTTTTATAGAGGATAAGGACGAAATTCTTTCTTTCTTCTGCAATTCGAAGCTTATATCTTCTATGCCGATTCTGATTTGGTGGCGTAGAGAGAAAGGATGCAAGCTCATCTTTACAAAAAGCTCCCCTCTGTAGCCCAATTGATAGTTATCCCAAAAGGTTGCGTCCTGAGATGGGATAGGAAGCGGGTTTTCTTTTTTATGTAGAATAAATTTTCTCTGGCTTAGCAAAAAATCGGGTTTCCAGGAAAAAGGAACAGGGAAAATGAGTTTTTCTTTTTTAGAAAGAATGCTATACCATGAAAATTCTTTTATATGAGCAGGATAGGAATAGAGAAATAGATGAAGAAAAGGGAAAACCATACAAGCTGACACAAATAGCATCAAAAAAATAAAGAAAATTTTTTGGATCAATCTGGATAGTACAGTATTACCTTTTTTCAAAATATAGGACAAAAGGACACCAGCGAAAAGTCCACAGAAATGGGCAGCATTGTCCATCTGTGGAATAAAATAGCCTATAACAGCAAAAGCAGCCACAGTAAACCAAAAAGAAAAAATTTGGTGTTTTTTCCATTGTACAGGAACGCTTTTTTTCTGGAAGAGAAAAAAATATGCACCCATCAAACCACATACAGCACCAGATGCCCCCATAGACAGAGTAATCTGGTAAGCTCTCCAGGAAATGCTTGCCAGAGAGGAGAGAAAGCCACAAACAAAATAGATGATTAAAAAATTGGCTTTTCCATAAGCTTTTTCTATCAGAGGTGCCATACAATAAAGTCCAAACAGATTCATTCCTAGATGAATATAGTCAAAATGAAGAAAAATAGCACTGATAAGCCGCCAGTATTCTTTTTGGTAAAAAACGAATTCAAAGCTATTTACCCCTGAATTCAAGAAAGCAAGAAAACCTTGTTGGCTTTTATATATTTCTGTTAGAAAGAAAAAGACAAGATTCGCCAGCATTAAAATTAAGGTAACAGGATATTTTTTCCAAAATAAAACCCAAAAAGAATCTACAGGCTGTTCTTTTTCTGCAGCAGGGATGTGATGATAAAAGGAAAGTGCTTCCCTGAGTTCCTGATATTCTGCCTGGTGGATAGAAGACTGTGTAATGAGATAACGCCATTTCGCATATAAAATCGTTTTCTGGGTAATATTCGACTGTGACAAAGAAGTACTGATCTTTTTTGTCATCCAAATAGGCAAAATTATCAGCAAAAAGAAAAGAATAGCATTAAATGAGAATAAAATTGTACTATTTTTATGGTAAGCAAGGCAAAAAATATTGAGTACACTAGCAAGAAAAAAATTGAAGAGGTATATTTTATACTCTCTTCTTTGATGCCATAGAATTAAAAAAAGATAAATATAGTTTGTTAAAAAGGTAAAATATAGTATTGTGGTTGTCATGAGTGTCCTGAAAAAAGAGTTTACTTATCAGAGAAAGATTCTATTTTGGCCTCTGGGAAAGAGGGGGGAAAAGGGGACTTGTCGGCTTTCAGATGTTTATCAAAAAACGCAAGAAGATACTTATTGACAAGAGAATTCATACGACAAGGATCTATTCGCCCTGCGCTCCCTAGTATCCTGGTAATCGGGAACAAAAAAGGATTGTCCGAATAGTTCATGTGGAGGCTTCCCTGGATGGTCAGAATACAATCTTCTTTTCGTACAGGCATAAATAAAAAGTCGTTGACTCCAGAAAAAGGCTCGCTATACATCATCATGACTGGACATTTTGGCTGCTTTCCCAATACCATATCCCCTGCCTGAAATCCATCCATATTGATGGCCGCTTTGTAGTGCGAATCCTCTAGTGCTGCCTGCACAGCACTAGCACCACCCAAAGAATGTCCTATAACAGCAGAAGAAGACATATCTAGCTTCCCAACAAGAATGTTTAGTCTTTGCCCTGATTGTATTTTTTCCAATTCCCTGAAAACAAGATGGATATCTGCAACCCGAATGCGCAGATTTTTATCCAGAAAATCGTCTTGGTGTAAGATTTTTTTGACAATCGCTTCTTTTTCTTTTATATCTTTTGATGCGATATATTCTTTCCAGAGCGGTGTTGCCTTTTGTGCATGAGAGAAAAAAGTATCTTGAAGTTCCTGGCTGTAAGGGATTATCCTTCCATCAGGGAAAAAAGCAGCAAGAGTTTCGTACGTATGGGCAATGGCACATACAATATAGCCATGGCTGGCAAGATTTTCTATCTGGATAGTATAATCCTGGCATAGGCTGCTGAATCCAGGAGAAAAGATGATAACGGGATATTTGTCTTTTGCTTTAGAGACAGGTATGTTCCAATAGGAATTGGTCTGTACCAGCGAAAGATATTCAAACAGAAAAAAAGGGAGTCCAAAAGATTTAGCCTGAAGTGCGCTTAGCACAGAAGCGTTATCCCAATAGGAAGCAGGGATACTTTCCTTCTTTTCTCCAGGATACCATACCTGAACCGATATTTCTCTTTTGTCCTCAGCATCCTTTGTAAAAATTTCTTCACGCTGGATGTCTTTTACTGAAAAACGGCTGACCCCTACAGCATATAAACCGTCAGGTGCAGGCAAAGATACAAGAGGGAAAAGCCATGCCATGGCAGCAGATATACCAAGAATCAGAATACCCAGGAAAGAAGTAAGACAAACCAATATTTTCTTTCCTGTGGAAGGATTTACTTTCTCGGTCTGCTTTGAGGAGTAAAGACAAATGAGCATTAGAAAAACACTGAAAGTATAAGGAAGGAGCATTTGCCAGCGATATTGATGCTGAAAAAAATGGAAAACACAAAGTCCAAACGCGAAGACTGGCAAATACTGTAAAATTTTAGGCCTTTTGCATAAAGGGACAAAAAATCCCATCAGGCAAAGCAGCAATATGGAAAAAATGGAGATTTCTAACGTTGACATATTATTCCCCTAACACGGATAAACCGTAATCAAAAAGAAAAAAATTTACCGCAGAGGCGCAGAGATCGCAGAGAAAATTTTTTATATTTTTTATTCTCCTCTGCGTTCTCCGCGTCTCTGCGGTGAAAAATCTTTGTACTTTTGCACTAGATTTCACTTGTAAGTGACTAAATAACCTTGATGCTTGTGTGAAATTTATCGAACGTTCCCAAAACCTACAATTTGCTATCAATCTCTGCTATTTTAGAATTCTGTTATATATTTTTCAAGAAATTTTTTTTGTAAACTATAAGTTAGGAGATACCAGCCCAGAGCAACACCCCAACTATGTTATACTGCGAACGGACATAATTTAAAATTTTACCACAGAGACACAGAGAACACCGAGGAAAACGAGAAGAGAAGTTCTTCCATAAATTGAGGATTGCTTTCCCCCTATCTTTTTGCTAGACTAACTTGACAATGTTAAATTCCACATATTGGCTAGCAATGACTTATAGCGAAAA
>CALKWO010000011.1 GCA_938003875.1 uncultured bacterium | reverse complement strand
TTTTATTTTAATCAAAATATAATAAAAGAACAATAAAAATTCTGTATTTTGTTTTAGTCAAAATGTTGTTGAACATATTTCAAGAGAAGATAGAAATAGTACCTTCTTTAAAAGTATGCTAGAACCGCAAAATGGAATAGATGCTATTTCCATAGCACTACTCATTTTGCACAGGATCATTTTGACCAATACAAAAAATTCTGTATTCCCTATAAAGAAAAAAACGAACTATAGATCCTATCTTTTTTATAAAATTTTGAATCTATAGTCCGTTTTTTTAGCATCAGTAAGCTTTTAATAGCATTATTCTTCTATTTTCTATACTTTAATAATCCTAGAAGACCTATAGCAACAGAAAAAATGACCCAGGTACAAGGCTCTGGAATAGGAATGGAATTATCCGTTATGGTAAGGGCACTGAACCCCCAGGCTTCATCGGCTTCTGCCTGGTTGATAGTAGAGCCAAATCTTAAGGTAAAAGATGTTCCTGTAAAGGCCGTTGTAAGGCTTACATCAGCATATCTTTTTAAGGTACCACCTGACCAGGGAGCAGGGAAAGTGCCAGGATATACATCCCATCCTGCTGCTGTATTGTATGTTGTCACTGTTTTAGCCCAAAGTTGGGTACCATTAAAATTCATATAACCTGTTTCATTATCCCAGCTATCAACAGCCCAATAGCGGAAACTAATGTTCACATTCGTCTGGGTACCAGACAAAAGGAAATTTTTTTCCACCCAGGGAACATCATTTCCCCACATTCCATGAACATACCCATAATCGCCTGCATAGGTTTGTTCATCATTCGTCCAGCCTGTTGCGCCTAAAGTAGCTGGATTTTCCATACAGATTTGTATGGAATAAAGCAAATTTGTGAAAAGAAAAAGTAAAAGAAAAAATTGCTTCATTCTGTTTCTCCTAAATGGTATTTATATAGATTTTAGATATTTAAAGAAATTATAATTTAAAAAAAAATTATTGCAAGAAAAAAAACGATGGTGAAGAGCGGATGAATTTTGTTGTAAAGTTCTGTACTTTTTTTTATAATAATGGGGAAATATAACATTAGAAAAGTTGTGGACTACCGCAAAATGGAGCAAATGCTATTATCATAGCACTGCTCATTTTGCACAAGTTGACTTGTGAACTACCGCAAAATGGAGCATTTTGAATAGCAAAATATTTGCATTCAAAAAAAAACAGGGTAAGCTCACTTTAGTGGGCTTACCCTGCGAACAAGGTGGGAAAAAGGTTTTTTAGGTGCTACTTGGGATAGGGCACTTAATTAGAATTATATAGAGCAAATTTTATGCCAATAATTTAAGATGCTTTTATAAAGAATATAACTTGTTATTTTATAATAATTTATATTAATAAAAAAAATATATTAAAAATGGAAAGAATGTATAAAATATTTGACAATGTGTCTAAAAAAAATACATCTGTTATAAAATAAGGGAAAAAATGTATTTTCTTTAATACATTTTTTAATAAAAAATATGTTTTTCAAATGCAATAGTTGCCAGAAGGTCTGGGATACACGGGAAGAATTTTTGCAAGATCCTTTTATTTCTTTAACAGGATATCAGGTACACTTTCAAACGCTTACAGCAGGCTTTTTCCTTTTTAACCATGAAATCCAGACATGTAAAACTACCATCTCTCTGGCTGTAGAAAAATTTTCAGACCTCTACAGGGGCCCTGTCTTTCAAGATAGCAACAAAAAAACAACAGAATGTGCTGGTCATTGTCTATATCAAAAAAATTTGGATGCGTGCCCAAACAAATGCGAGTGTATCTTCGTACAAACGATCATGAAAACTCTTGCTTCCTATCCTAAAATAGAAAAAAAAACTTTTTAAACGATTTCTTAACATTTAGTGGATAAAAATGTATGTTATTCTTTCTTATTTCAAATACTATCTGCCAATAGAAAGCCTTTCAAGCAAGAGAAAAAAATATATTTTTTGGATTATACTCTTAAATTTTTATAAAAAGATATGCTGAAAAAAAAGAGGAAAAAACTACTGCTAAAAAATTTTTTAAAATTTCTCAAAGAGAATGCTTGATTTTAATCCAAAAAAATGCTATTATTCCCCCCATTCAAATGAAACGCTAGAAATGTCAAAAAAACATTCTGGCGATAATTTTTTTCAGGCCGCTTAAAGTAGTTTTAAGCTGGCAGGCACAAGATTTAGTCGAGGGTTTATAAAATATGTACAAAAAGAAAGGTTTTACCACAGGCGAAGTTGCTGAACTTTGCCATGTTACAATTCCTACCGTAATCAAATGGATTGAATCGGAAGAATTGGAAGGATTTAAAATTCCAGGTTCCAAAAATCGCAGAATTACCAGGGAAAGTCTTTTGAAGTTTATGAAAAAATACAAAATCCCTACCAACAACCTGGAAAAAGGTAAATCCAAAATTTTATTTGTCGATAGCCACAAGGAAATGCAAGAAATTTTTTCTTCTATCCTCGACCAGGAAAAATATGAAATTCGATGCGTTACCAAAGGCTTTGAGGCAGGAGTTGCAAAGGAATTTTTGCCTGATTTAGTGGTTCTGGAAATTGCTTTGCCCGACATTGATGGCATTAAAGTATGCGAATATATCCGTGAAATGCCAGAGATGGAAAACGTAAGCATTTTAGGAATTTCTGAACAAGAAGGCAAACTAGAAGAGCTTTTAGAAAAAGGTTTTGATGATTATATTCAAAAACCTTTTGATCAGGATGCCTTATTAGATAAAATCAAAAAACTTTTAAATAAGACATCTCGCAGGAAAAAAAACAAATAAGTTTTTAGCGTATCGCTGTCCGATTTAGCAAAAATCTTGAATTCCTATATATTGAAACAATATTCATAAAAGCCTTTTGTCTGACTTCTCCTTATCCTACAAAAGAAAAAATATTGGAATACAAGATTATAGATAAAAGGGAGAAGGAATTGCCTTCTCCCTTTTTCTTTTATATGAGGCGAATATGTTTGCTCTTCTGCAATGGAATCCACCTTTTGGAATCTTTATTATATTTATATTGCTTCTATTGATAAGCTTGCATTTCTATTTTCTTGCCTGTAAAATCTTTTCTCGATTCACCCGAATAAAGTCTATTTTGATTCTAGGTCCCAGGTTTTTTTTGATTTTATTTTTTATTTTTGCTATTTTTGACCCTATTGAAATAAAAGAAATAGAACAAAAAAATAAAAAAAAAATCCTTTTTCTGTTTGATGTATCTTCCTCTATGGATATCAGAGATAATTTTTCTTCTCGTCAGCTTCGTTCCAGAGAATTATCTCAAAAAGGACAACAAGAATTTCCTTCTTTTATTTCTGTAGTAACTTGGGAATTCGATACTAGCTTACATAAAGAGGCTATAAAAAATTTTGATGGAATCCGCGGTACAGACCTTGGTGCTTGTCTATCTTCCTTGTCTTTAGAGAATGATCTGAATTCTTATGCTGGAATTGTATTATTTACAGATGGAGGAGATGAAGAAATAGAGGGACTTCCTTTGCCCCATGTTCCTCTCTATATATTAGGAATAGGTTCAGCACCTTCTTTATGGAATGATATTAGCATTTCAAGCCTTGCTGTTCCCTCTTCGGTTGAGCAAGAAGCACGTTTTGAAATCCAGATAGAAGCACTCGCTTCCTTTGGTGGGGAAAAAAATTTCAAAAAAAAGTTATCTTCTGTCAAAGCAGTACTCCAAAAAGACTTGGATGGAAAATGGGAGACTATAGCAGCCAAAAATATAAATCTGTCCAGACAAAAAATGAATGTTGTTTTTAAAATAACAGCAGGAAAAGAGCTTAAAAGAGAAAAGTATCGAATTTTTTTAGAAAATATAGCAGGAGAAATTTCTTTTTTGAATAATGAAAGAACATTTTTTGTAGATATACAAAAAAAATCTTTACACATTTTGTATTTTAGCAGAGAATTAGGAAGCGATTTTAAAATTTTACGCAGTGAGCTGGCTCGTGATCCTGGTATTACCTTTTCTTCTCTTCTGCGCATCTCCAGCGAACGATTTTTATTACAAGGGCAAAGAATAGCAGGGGATGAATCCTTGTCATCTGGATTTCCTGAAGATAAAGAAGTTCTCAAGCTATACGACTGCATCATTCTGGGATCTTTTCCTTACCAGGACTGGAATGAAAAGCAAGAACAAGCCTTACTTCAATATGTAGAAGAAGGTGGTAGCGTTGTTTTTTTAGGTGGAGAAAATTCTTTTGGGCTTGGGAAATATGGTTCTAGCAAATTGTCCCCGCTTTTCCCCTGGCAGATAAGCGACTCAGAAGAAAGACTTTTGTACGGCGATTTTCCTGTCGTATGGTATTTCCATAAACATAAAATTACAGAAGGTTTAGAAGAATTTCATACAGAATCTTCTAGTCTTAAATCTTTGAATCAGCCTGGGCCATTGCGCCATGCTGCTATAAGTCTCTTGGATGCATCCACGACAAAAGGAAAAACATCTGTGATAGCATTGCAGCCTTTTGGCAGAGGTCAGTCACTAGGCATTGCAAGCAATATGTTATGGATATGGGCAAGAACTTCAGAAAATTTGAAAAGCTTGTACGGAAAGTTTTGGAGGCAGGCAGTCAGAAATATAGACAAGTCTTCAGATTCAGGACAGATAGTATCTTTAGAATGGGATAAAAACTTCTATCGTCCTGGAGAAACAGCTTCCCTTAAAATCCGAGCAAAAGCAGCAAGAGAAGGAGCAGTCCTCTTAAACGCTTCGATCACGAAAGAAAAAAAATCCCAGGAAATTTCTCTTCAGCCATCAATAGAAAGCAATTGCCATAGTGCAAGGCTTTTTTTCCCAGAAAAAGGGGAATATTCTATCCGAGTTGTTGCATATCAAAAAGATAAAATATTGGAAACCTATGAGAAAAAAATTCTTATAGAACCACTTTTACCCGAAGGAAGCAGACTAGAAGTAAAGGAAAAATTTCTTACATCTCTTGCCTCGAAAACCGACGGTTTTTTTATGCCTGAATCACAAAGTCGTCTTTTTTTCTCTAAAATAAGAGAAAGATTTCTATCTATAAAAAATATAAAAGAAATTTCTTTAGTAAAAGAGACTCCTTTCTTTTTTATGATTTTAGGGATGCTGGTTCTGGAATGGACTATACGAAGAAGCATGAATTTGCTATAATGATTCCATGGATCCTAAAAATTTGATCCTAGTCTTTTCTATGTTTAAAGAGAAAGATTCTATATGAAAAAAAAATGGCATATTTTACATGTTTTTCCTAGTTTTGATACAGGCGGTTGCTCTGTTCGCAGCAGCCAGATTATAAATGAATTTGGAGATGATTACTATCATAGTATTCTCGCTATGGACCAATGCTATGGTGGGAAAGCACACATCAAAAAACAAAATAATGTAGAATATATTTATTCTGATTCTTTTATAAAACCTATTTCTCTTTTTAAGAAATTTTTTTTATTACGGCAATGGTTAAAAAAAATCCAACCTGATTTGATGATTACCTCCAATTGGGGTTCTAGCGATTGGTTTATCGCTAATTCTATCTTTCCTCTGTGTCCCTATTTTCACATGGAAGACGGTTTCAATGAAGATGAGATGGTAAGACAAAAGTTCAGAAGAGTTTTGATTCGACGCATTTTTTTGCATAATGTCAAGGTGATGGTTCCTGCTCATACCCTGGAAAAAATAGCTTTAGAAATATGGAAAATTCCTAGGAAGAATGTATTGTATATTGCCAATGGAATAGAATGGAGCCGATTTTATCTGCCTGATCTTTCCCAAAAGCCAGACACTTGTATTATAGGCACTGTTTGTGGGCTTAGAAAAGTAAAAAATATCCCTCGGCTTATGAATGCCTTTTCCTCTCTTCCAGAAAAAAAGGATGCAAAATTGTGGATTGTAGGAATCGGAAGTGAAAAAGAAAAGCTGGAAAGTCTGGCAAGAGAATCCTTTTCCTCTTGCAAAATCGAATTTTTAGGCCATAAAGAAGATCCTTCTGATTGCTATAAACAAATGAGAATCTTTGCTATCTCTTCTGATACAGAGCAAATGCCCATTTCTGTTCTGGAAGCAATGGCAGCAGGTTGTGCTATTATAAGTACAGATGTAGGTGATATCAAAAATATGGTGTCAGAAGAAAATAAAAAATTTATCATTCCTAAAGAAAACGAAGCAGAATATAGGGAAAAGCTTAACGAGCTAATGCAAAATAGAGAGCTATGTGAAAAATTAGGAAAAAGCAACCAGGAAAAATGCTATCAGGAATATACAAAAGAAAATATGATGGACAATTATAGTAAGTTATACCAATCTTTTTTTAATAAAAACAGGCTCTAACAGAATCTGGTATTGATAGTCCATAAAAAAATAAGGCTGAATACCGCCTGCTGGAGCAGATGCTATTATCATAGCACTGCTCATCTGGCACAGGAAAAATTTGATAAGAGCAGGATTTGTTATTTATAGATATTTTATAAATAAGGCTGTGAACACAGAAAATATTAGAATAGGAATAAAAAATCATAATGAAAACAAGCTATAAGCCCATTAAAATTTGCCTTGCTATGCTTTTTGGGTTTATACTGGCAGGCTGTATGTATATTCCTGGAGAATATCGCCAAAAGCCTCTTTTCCCTCCTGCATGGAAAAATCAAATATGGCAATTGCCTGGTTCTTTTCACAAACTTATTTCTTATGATTATGATCTGGATGGAAGAGAAGAACTTATTCTAGTGAATGAAAACGAGATGCTTTTCTTTAGAGAGAAGCAAGATTTGTATGAAAAAAATCCCTTTTTTCATATTATCACAGAATTCCCAATACAGGCATGGGATTTTATTCATTGCCCTGGGAAAAAATATGCCTGGCTTGTTGTTCTGGCAGGAAAACAAATCCTTTTTTGGTCAGATAAGTTAGAAAAGGCAATCATTGTAGATACAATTCTGCAAGATGAATGGCAGGCTCAGGGCAAATCTATTTTTTCGTTTCCCTTTTTTCAATATTTGAACAAAGACATGGTTCCTGATCTTGTAGTTCCCTTTCGCAAAGATTTTTCCTGGTATGCGGCTTTATATGTATATAGAGAAAAAGGCTTTGAATCAAAAGGCATCTTGGATTTACAAGCCCCCGAAATTTTTTCCTATCCCAGACTAGCTATCGTCCAAGAAGAAAAAACAGAAATTTTTTTTCAATATAAAGAATTCTTGAAAATCTATACCCAGGACAGCCAGGGGAATTTTTATGCACAGCCCCCCAAAATTTTTGACTTAAAAGAACACGGAAAATGGAATAGCTCTTCTATGCCTTTGCTTTTGGAGATTGCGCAGCTTAACCAAACGGCAGAACAGGATTTTATCTTCCAAGAAATTCCAGGGCAAAACCTTTGGATATGCCTGGATCAAAAGGAATGTCACACTATTCCCGTAAGTACCCTGAGCATTCTATCGATAGTAACCAGGGATTACAATCAAGATGGCTTTTTAGATATTGTTTGCACTTGTATGGGAAATCCTGCACCACTCTCTTTGCTCTGGAATTATTTTTTTAATGGCACACTGCAACTCCCTCTGGATATAATTTTTTGGCGTAATACAAAAGGGAATTTTTCTTTTGAAAAAAAAGAAAGAACATGGCTTTATCTCCCTTATCCTATAAAAAATTCTAAAAAAAAATATTTTTGGGGAGATTGTAATGGAGATGGTTTTCTGGATTGTCTCTACATTCAAGGACAGATGCTATATTTTATTTATGATGCTGCGGGTTTTCTTCTTACAAAAAAAATTCCTTTTATTTCCTCTTCATTGCTGCCTTTTATACCTCTAGCTATTCCAGAAAACTATTCGGATTTTTCTTTGGAATTGCCCCATTTTTCTGAAAGATATATTCTTTCCGATGTTAAAATTTTTTCTATTCCTGGGAATTATAGTCGCATTGCTTTGCACTATATAGATACTAAAAAAGAAAAAGACCTGCTGCTTTTTTTATTACCGAATATCAGGTAATTCCACAAAATTCGCTATAATATAGTAAAAAATTTTACCTTGAATGAGCATTAAAAAAGGTTATAATCAATAGTGAACTCAAGTTCTAAAAGAAAGCAACTATCGCCAGATGATGCATACCTGGCTTTGCCGTGTTTCTCCTCTGGCATACATGAAATATAAAAAACGTATTTTTCTTTGAAAGGATAGATCGTATGGCAGGCGAAGGGTCATTGGAAAACTATTATTCCCTTGTTGATTTAGTAAAAAAATTAGGGAAAGAGGGTGTTGCACAATTGATGGCCAAAGGCAAGCCTCAAAGAATCAGCAAAGGGGATATGATCTATTTCCTGAAAAGCGATGTAAATCGTCTTTTGGGAGAAGAAGAACAAGAAGAAGAACAAGAGGAAGATGATGATAAAAGCCTGGATTTAATTATTGAAGATACTCAGCAACCGCAAGGAAACAGCCTTTTGGATAGGCTTGTTTTTAAAGAAACCTTAATAAAAAGATTAAAAATAGGGCAGGATGAAGAAATCTATAGTAATAAAATTTTAGATTTGTCCCAAGAAGTTCTTTATGGACGGTCTAAGGGAAGCCCTGAGTTACAAAAAGCTTTCCATTCTTGCGGGGTGATTTCTTCTCTACATGCTAAGCTATATCTTGATGATGAACAAAATTTACTCTATGAAAATTTAGGTGCCAATAAAAGCAAGGTCAGAGGTTGCAAAGATAAAGACTATGTCGTATTGGAGCAAAATGAAATCGCTGTTTTGATCCCTTCAGAAATCTTTCAAGATATAGTGCTACACAGTCAAAGCCTTTCAGTTTCCTTTAAATTAGGATACCAGTTGAAACCCCACTTTGTGGTCAGAATTACCGTGAGCAAAAAAGTTTAACCAGGGAGTTTTTCCCTGGCTATATTCATTTTTTTTGTTTGTATATATGATGTAAAGAAGCTCCTGAGAGAAATAGCACAAGGGAAGATATTGCCAGAGCAAGGAAAATACTCTCTAAAATACAAACAAGGACAAAGGCAACCAGGCTGGAAAAGGCAAACATAAGAGCATAAGGAATCTGCGTAAGTGTGTGGTTCATCGTATCACAACCTGATCCAGTAGCCGAAAGGATTGTTGTATCAGAGATAGGAGAAGCATGATCTCCAAAGATCCCTCCACTCAAAACAGCAGCAATGGCATATTCCACAGGTATACCAAGAGAACATGCCAGAGGAATCGCTATAGGCATAAGAATGGCAAAAGTTCCATAAGAAGTACCTGTTGTAAAAGAGATGCCTGATCCTATTAAAAATAACAAAGCAGGAACCAGGAACCCTGGGCATCCTTTTATCACCAGGGAAGATACATATTTCGCTGTTCCTAAATCTTTGGTTAAACTCCCCAATGCCCATGCCAAAATCAAAATAATATAAGTATTGTACATTCCTTTCATGCCATTCATATAGCTTTCAAATCCAAGGGATAAAGAAAAATAGCCTTGTATTTTTCCCATGAGCATGGCGATCCCCCCTGCTGCTACGACAGAAACAAGGATGCAAAGCCCACCTTTGGCATTTCCAATAGCCTGCCAGAATTCTATCTTTTCTTCTCTCCAATAGCCTCCAGTATAAAGGAAAAGAAAGGGTAAAAGCCCTAATAGAATCCCTAAGGGGAAAAGTATGTTAGACATTTTAGGACGGATTTTTTGCTCTGCCTCTTCCTGCTTTTCTTCCTCTTGTATTTCCTTCCTTTTGTTTTCCATTTCAACTTTCTGCATCGGCCCAAAACTCCACTGCCTCCAGACAAACAATCCAACGCCTAGCAGCGCAAGAATAGAATAAAAATTCAGGGGTATGGTTTTAAAATAGACCAAAATCGCAGAAGTATCGGACAATGAATTGCCTGCATTTTGCATTTCTCTGGAAATCAATCCTGTAACATAAACAACCCAGGTAGAAACAGGCACTAAAAGACAGATAGGTGCTGCTGTGGAGTCTACAATAAAAGCGAGCTTTTCTCTGGCGACTTTAGCCTTATCGCAAATAGGCTTCATAACAGATCCTACTGTTAAGCAGCTAAAATAGTCATCAAAAAATAGAAAGATGCCAAAAAGCATACTGTAGAATTCTGCCAATCTGGAATTTTTAGCTTTGGATGCAAAAAAAATTCCCAGAGCCTTCGCTCCTCCTGTTTGCTGTAAGATAGCTATAAAACCACCAAAAGCAGCTCCGTACAAAAGAACCGTAGCATTACCTTTAGATGCCAATGCACCGATGATATAGTCATCGAATAATTTTAAAAATCCCAGCAAAGGATTTCCACCTGTCAGCATTGTAGAACCCAAGAATATGCCGAGAAAAAGAGAGGGAATAATTTTTTTGGTGTAAATAGCAAGAAAGATGGCAAGCAAAGGGGGAGCAAGAGAAAAAATAGAATTTTCCATAGGTTAAGTCATCCAAAAAAGGATTCTTTTTTATAACGAAGATAATTTTCCCAGTCTTCTTGTGTGTTGATATTGTAAAAAAGATAGGGATTTTGGTGAATTTCGGGAAAAGTAGCAACATCAATCTCTTGGAAAGAAACCTCAGGAAGTATAGATAAAATTTTATGTCTGCCTGTATGAAGATTTTGTTCCATGACTTTCATGCCGGTTTTTTTATAAAATGCGCATAGAGGTTGATATCTCATGTTATCTTTAGGCATGACGATATCGGCTTCTTGTGGGATCTGCTCTAGCAGCCATTCAATATAGTCCATCTTCATGAAGGGCATATCCCCTGCCAGAACAAAAATCCAGGGTGTTTTAGAAAAAGAAAGAGCTGTATAGATCGCGCCCAATGGGCCTGTTTGTGGATAAAGATCCACAATACAGTCTTCTCCCAGATCAGGCACTCTATCTTTTTGATTAGCAACAACAATTACTTCGGAGAAAAGCCCCCGAAGGAGACGAACAATGCGAAGAACAATGTTCTCTCCTTCGATAGATAGCTTTGTCTTGTCATAGGGGAAACGGCTGCTTAATCCACCAGCTAAAACGGCTGCTGTAATATCCAAGGCTACGCCTTTGCTTTTTCTTTTCTGATGATAAGAGCAATAATAAAGCCTACAACGAGGAAACCTGTTGCTGTAGCAAAGGAATAGAAGGATGCCTCTGCTTTATAGTGATCTTTGAAGTAAGCTACAATCTGTGGTCCTGCAATTCCTGCTATAGACCATGCAGTTAGAATGGTTCCATAAACTACAGCCATCATTTTGCTTCCAAATACATCGGAAACAAAGGAAGGCATGGTTCCAAATCCGCCACCGTAGCAAAGAAGAACATAGCATACCAGAATAGCAAAAATCCAGGGATTGGCTACATAAGCAAGGGCAACAAAAACAAAAATCTGAGTTCCTAAAATCAAGCGGAATGCCATGACTCGTCCGATCTTATCGGAAACACTACCCCAGAAAAATCTTCCTATTCCATTAAAGATAGAGCTTACTGCAATCAATGTAGCACCATAAGCTACGAGAGTCTCTGGAGTAAGATCAGGACTGACTTTTCTAAAAAGATCCTGGAGCAAAGGAGATTGAAAACCAATAATAGCAATACCAGCAGTGATGTTGCAGAAAAATACAACCCACATCATGAAAAATTGCCCAGAAATAATGCACTGAGATGCAGTTTTTTCAACATTTGCTTTTGCTTGAGCATTCGCTGCTGGAGCAGGAGGATTGTATCCTTTAGGAAGATAGCCAGCAGGAGGGTTTACCAGGAAAAATCCAGCGATCATCGGTAGTATAGTAAATAAAATACCGATGTATACAAAAGTCATGACAAAATTCTGGTTTGTGTAAGCAAGAAATTGGGGCGCAATCACCATGCTCATCAAAAGGGCACCAAACCCAAATCCCATGACAACCATACCTGTCGCCAGACCTTTTTTATCAGGAAACCATTTAGCAACGGTAGCAACAGGAGTTACATATCCCAATCCTAAACCAGTTCCACCAATAGCTCCATATCCAATGTAAAACAAAGGAATAGTCCAGTTGTTATTCAAAGAAATTGCATAGGCAGAAATTAAATAGCCTAATCCAAAGCAAAATCCACCAGTCATAGCCAGTTTTCTTGGGCCAACTTTGGGTAAAATCATTCCACCAACGGCGGCAGATGCGCCAAGAAAGAAAATTGCCAGAGAAAATATCCAGGCAACTGTAACGTTGTCCCAATTGTATTGCTTTACAAGACGGCCCTGGAAATAACTCCAGGCATAAACTGTTCCAAGACAAAGTTGCAAGAGAGTACCCATAATGGCAATTAGCCAACGGTTGCGTACTTTTTGAGTTTCACTCATAAAAAAATCCTTTAACTTAAAAAAAATAAAAATAAAATAGATAGAAAATGCCTATGCTGGTAAAGCCCATCCCTATGAAATAAAGATACAATTTAACGAAAAATTTACGTCAAGTCAATATAAAAATGGCGTATGCTAATATATTCTCTTTTACTTTTTATCGTGTTATTCTATATGATAGAAATATAGGTTTATGATATTTTACAGGCAATTTTCTTGACCAGGTTATAGGAATTATGGTAGTATATAAAAAAATATTGCTAGTCTAAAACAGAGTTTACTGTATAGGAAATTATAGTTTAGTACTAAATATACTTTAATCTATATTCTAATCTTAGCCCCGAAGGGGCGGAATATAATAATAGCCAGGGGCGTTGCCCCTGGTAGCTTACTACTTTTAATATTGAGGCAATTATGGTTGCAAAGCTTAAATTTACTCTTTACGAATCGGAAAAAGGGCCTCGTAGCATTCTAAGCGATCTGGCTGCTGGCGATAAATTGCTGGTAGGCAGAGGCCAAAACGTCCAGCTATGGATTAACGACAAAAATATTTCCCGTGAACATTGCCAGATTGAGTGTGAAGGAGACAGTGTTCTGGTTTCTGATTTGAAAAGCAGAAATGGGACATATCTCAATGGGCAGCGTATTTTACAAAAAGCTTCTTTAAAAGATGGTGATGAAATACGCCTGGCGAGTACAAGCTATTTTATCGTAAATTTCTTGAAAGCTACGGATGTTGTCGATGCATCAGATGCAAGGGCAAATGAAAGGGATGCGAATGTATCCCGCGATGCCACTATGAGAATGCCTGCTGCCCAGGAAGGGCAAATAGATCTTGGACAGACAACACGAGTCAAGATGCCAGGCAATAAAAGTGGGGATTTTTCTCTTGTGGGTGAGGAATTTTCTGGCTATCGCATTGACGAACGCATTGGAAGTGGGGGAATGGCAGTCGTATATCGTGGTACCCATCTGACACTGAAGCGTCCTGTTGCGATCAAGACCTTGTCTCAAAGAATGCTGGAAAATCCTAAAGCAATACAGCGTTTTTTGAATGTAGCTAAAGTTTCCAGCCAGCTCAGCCATCCCAATATTGTTCAGGTATATGATAGTGGTATCCTGGAAGAATATGGAATCTACTATCTTGTCATGGAATATGTAGAAGGCCAAAGCTTAAGCGATCTTTTGAAAAATAAAAATAAAGTGCCTGTAGAGATGGCCTGTAAAATGATAAGCTATATTGCCAGTGCCTTGAACTATGCAAACAAGCGCAATATCATCCATAGAGACATCAATCCCTCTAATATTCTGATAGGGGCAGAGGACGTTCCCAAGCTAATAGGTTTGGGTCTTGCTAAATGTCTGGATGATGAAATGACTGCTCTTACACAGCCTGGAAAAGGCATGGGTATGGTTGGATACATTGCCCCTGAGCAATTGATGGATGCCACGAAGGCAAACCATCGCTCTGATCTTTATGCATTGGGGGCGACCTTTTATAATGCAGTGTGTGGGCAGACTCCCTATGATACTAAAAATATGAGGGAATACTTCAACTGCATCCATAACCGTATTCCGCCTATTCCTCCTTATGAGCTAAACAACGAAGTTCCTCGTACCATTAGCGATATGATTCTAAAGCTTTTGGAATTCGATCCTGAAAAACGCTATGCAGCGGCAGAAGACTTTCTCATGGATTTGCGTGCCTATATGAACCCACAGCTTCGTGGAGAAGGCATAGAGAAAGCTCGTAAACAAATCATGGCAATGTTGCCTACTCCCAAAAAGATGCCTGATTTCGACTTTGAAGCAATCTATTGTCCTGCAGAAGAGATCGGTGGAGATTTCTACGATTACATAGAGCTCAATGAAGATGAATTCGGCATTGTCATTGCTGATATTACAGGGCATGGTGTAGAAGCTGCTGTCGTTGTAGGTATGATAAAATCTGCTCTGAAAATTATAGGAAAGCAAAAAAGTAGTCCCAATGATGTTGTGAAAGAAGTGAATAAAGAAGTCAAGCCTGATTTAGATAGTACGACTTTTGCTACTGTTTTTTATGGAGTGATCAACCGTAAAACCAAAAAGCTGCGTTTTGTTCGTGCTGGACACAACCCCTTGATTATATATAACCCTGAGAGAGAGCCTAAATTGAACATCTATGATCCTAAGGGAATGGTCATTGGAATGTTTACAAGATGTGTATGTGAAGAAAAAGAAATACAGCTCCAGACGGGTGATTGTCTGATACAATATACAGATGGTGTTTCAGAAGCTATGAACAGCGAGCAGGAAGAATTTGGAATGGATCGTTTATACGATGCTATTGAACAAACAGCAGACAAGGGAAATGTAAAAGAAATCCTGGAAAACATACATAAAGCAGCTAAAGCCTTTACAGGTGCAGAACAACAGCAAGACGATATAACGCTTTTAGGCATCAAGGTAAAATAAAAACAATGTTCTAAAACAAAAAAGAGGAGCAGCTTTAAACTGCACCTCTTTTTTTATGAAAAGAAAAATATTTTTCTGTGACATAGATTTTGTTCCAAAGATAGAATAAAAGGATTAAGGTACTATACAAAGATCTTTTTCAAAAATTCCTATCTCAAGACTATCAATATCAACATCACAAAGATGCTGTGCCCAAAGTGTTATTGCTGTCAACAGAAAACTGATAAGAGCTAAGCTGATTAAGAATAACATATCATTACCCTCACTTTCTAATTTTTTCCATTTTTTTTTGACCTTTATATCTTCATACGTTTATTCTACAAAATATATTGTCACCGTACCGTCATGGTTTTGTAATTTTTTTGTAATGGTTTTAATATATTGGGATATAAAGAATTAAAAATGTATACTGTCAAAAAAAATATAAAAAAATAAGAAAAATAAGAGCAGGTATGTTTTCTCTTGAATTAGCCTCCTTCGGAGGCAATCTTTCCCGTGCGTAAGCTGTAATCTTATCTTTATCTTTATCTTAATCGTAATCGTTATCGTTATCTTAATCCTTATCCTCTATGAGCATTGATAAAGATAAAGATTACGATAAAGATTACGATTAAGATTAAGATTAAGATTAAGACAAAACTATAATTTCCTATACAGCCAGATAGCCAGGGATGGACATGAGCCATCCCCGCTTTTTTAAATCCACAGAGCTTTTTTGCCCAGGATATAGAGTGTCAGGCCTAATGCTACGAAAAGAAAGGCAGATGCTTCTGGTATGATGCCACTAGGATTCTGGTATAACTGGCTGATTTCTGTAGAACTCAGAGCGTGGTTGTAGATACGAAATTCATCCAACATTCCCGAAAAATAGCGACCATCGCCCAGGTTCGTTGTGTCTGCCAGACCTAGAGGATAGTAAGCATGACCTGAATAGCCGTAAGGGTTGTTATTTCTTTCCTGAACGACATCACTCACCGCTTCTTGTCCATCCAAAAAACCATCCAATGTCGAAGTGCTTCCATTATAACGAAGAACTACATGATGCCAGTTGTTCAAGGAAGCAGTGCCCAGGCTTACAGAATTCATTGCCCAGACACGTACCCGAACTTCGCCTGTATCGAGAATTTCAATCTGGCTATCGTGCCAGTTTCTGCTGGCATTGACTTCATCTACGATAACACCACCTCTTCTGGCATAAAACCATATTGAAGTAGTGATCGTCCCATTGTGTCCAGTTCCAAAAAGCTCAGAGCCGAGAATTTCCCCTTTGTCATTGATGACATAATCGTTGGTTCCATCAAAATTGAGGCCATATCCGCTACGCCCCTGTACCCAGGCACTACTGTCCATATTCGTCAAAGAGCCAGTATAGCTTGTAGTGCTATTGGAACCATCGCTAAGTATTGACCCACTGCCTTCATTCATGGACCAATAAAGTATAAGCTCAGCCTGTATCGAGGCAAGAGACACTATTGCTATAATAAAAATCATAGTTATCCAATGCTTCATGGCTTTCTCCTCAAAAAACCTCAAAATTGCAAAATATTTCAGCCATTTTAATCCAAAATTTTTTATAGTCAATGCTAAAAAAAAATTCATTTGCTATCTACCAGCTCAAAGAGAAAAGATAGTCTGCTCTTTCTCTATCTTGTTTTGCCATAATATTCTGTCCCAGGATTTCTAGTAGAGCACTCCTTGTTTCATAGAGCCTCCCTAACTGAAGTGCCTGTTTCTGTGTGAGGCTTTGTTTTTTCGCCTGTTCTAATGAAAAGAATATGTCGGAATTGAGACTATAGATCGCCGCTTCTATTTTGCCCTGACTAAGCAAAGAAAGAAGCTTTTTTTGCTCTCCATAGACAAAAATTCTCTGGTAAGAGCTACGCAGGCCAAGACAATTTTCAAACCAGGTGCAAAATGCCTGATAGATTTGCTCTCGCATAGTTTCTTTGTCCTGAAAATCGCAGGACAGGGATGCTTTTTGCTCTGCTTTTTTTTCTTTTTTGCCAGAGTCCCATAAAACTATTTCAACACAAAACGTAGGGCTTGTGCCTGTGGAAATAGAATTCAGAGAGCATACCAGACAAAGATCAAAAGGCTTTGGCTGATCCGTAAAGCCCAGATCTGGATATTGCGTTTGTATGGATCGCTGGATGTATTTTAATATAGGTTCTTGTAGAGAAAGATATTCAGGCGGAACAAGCACCTCAACCAAGACGCTTTTAGCATACCCAGGGAGCATCAATCCAGGCTGAAACAAAGGAAAGACCACCTCTTTTTTTACATCCTGCGATGCACATCCACACAAAAGAAGACTCAAAAAAAATATTTTAAAGGATAGGAAATTATAGTTTTTTGTTAAATTCACTTTAATCTATATTCCAATGAGTTAAAAAGATTCGATTCAGTTAGTCTCTATTGGCAAAAGACGCAGGGATTGCGCTGAAGGTCATCTTTTCCGAATAGATCGTCATTTTCGGCGCAACCCTGCGGCTACAAATCATTGCAATGTAAGTGATTATTGCTTAACACGTATGATGTCTAGGTTTACGTTTAGGTTGATTCTCGTGCCATGTTCTTTTTATCGTGCAACGCCCTCATTTTTCTCTGCGACCTCTGCGCCTCTGCGG
Source organism: uncultured bacterium (assembly GCA_938003875.1). Classification (GTDB taxonomy): domain Bacteria; phylum Planctomycetota; class Uabimicrobiia; order Uabimicrobiales; family JABWCH01; genus JABWCH01. Next base: position 42 of record CALKWO010000011.1, on the reverse strand, counting down.
TAAATTTTTTTCTTTTTGATTACGGTTTATCCGTGTTAGGAT
>CALKWO010000010.1 GCA_938003875.1 uncultured bacterium | reverse complement strand
CTGATGAGTACAGACGAGGACATCTGGAAGGCGAAACTAAAGGCGAAATCAAAGGTAAAATCGAAGGCAAAATCGAAGGCAAAATCGAAGGAATAGAAGCCCTTTTGGAATCAAGGTTCGGGGCAAGAGGGCTTCATTCTATGAAGCAGATTCGTTCTGTCCAGGATTTAGAGAAGCTCAACAAGATATTCCTCCTTGTCAAAACCAGCCCTTCCATAGAATCCTTTGAATCAGAGTTGGGTTCTATTGCCTAGTTATTTGAAAAACGCCAACACAATCCTTGCGCTTTTGTAGGACAAAAGCGGGTTTGGGCTGGCTGTTTTTTTGTTGCTAAAAAAAAGTATAGAAAAAGGAGAAACGATGGAAATTCAGGAGAAGCTATGGAAATGGTATACAAAGCACAGAGCGAGTGTGGATGTGTTGCTGGATATGGCGTGTGATATGATCCCAGGGGGAAAGCCAGTGCTGAACGCTTTGAGGCTGGCGCATGGCTGGATAGTGGATAAAAAAAGGGAAGCAGACGATAAGAAAATAGAGGAAATGGAAAACCTGCTAGGAGAAATCAGACCCGTGGTTCTGGATGTGGTAGAGGAAATAGAAGAGATGGGAGAATTCCAGAAAGCCAGCAGCCCCAGGGAGAAAAGAGAAGCAGTAGAAAAGAGCAGTGTAAGACACGAGATAGAAAGAATTCTGCCCAGGCTAGGGCAGTCCATAGCGCATTCTGTTTCCAGGCTGGAAGAGAGAAAGATCGTAAACAATCGCTACGAGCTAAAGCAATTGCTAGGAAAAGGAGGCCAGGGCGAGGTGTATCTGGCCTATGATAAAGTGACCAGGCTGGAAGTTGCCCTCAAGCTTTTGCCCAAAGAATTGTCGGAAGACACATCAGCACTAGACATAATAACGAGGGAATACCAGAGGCTGGTAAAGCTGTTGGTTCATGACAATATCGTGCAATACCGCCAGATGGACAAAGACGAAAGGCAGGGAAGGTATTTTCTGGTCATGGACTATGTGGAAGGCACCACCCTACGAAAACGGCTTTTGGAAACAAGAGGAACAGACATTGAGCTACAAGAAGCAGTAGAATTGCTGATGCCCGTGGGAATAGCCCTGGACTATGCACATGAAAGGAAGCTGGTACACTGCGATCTGAAGCCAGAAAATATTCTGATACAAAAGGATGGGAAAGCCCTGCTGACAGACTTTGGCCTGTCGAAAGAAATCCGAACAAGCCTGTCCCTGAGAGGAAAAGAAGACAAAAACATCAGCGGAACCCTTCCGTATATGTCGCCAGAGCAGTACAAAGGATGGCCTGCCTTGCCCTACACGGATATCTGGGCCTTAGGCGTAATCGTATATGAAATGGTGGCAGGCTATCATCCCTTTAATGGAAACAATTTCGAGCATTTTTACAAAATTGTATGCGAAAACCCCATCCTGCCCCTGGAAAATATCCCCAAAGAAAAATGGGCGATCCTGGAAAGAATGCTAGCCAAAGAAGGCAAAAACCGCCCTATAAGCGCAAGAGAGGCTTTAGAAAGCCTGAATCTAAAAAGAAAGACCTCTTCTCCCTCTTCAGAAAAACAAAGCTCCAGAAACCAAGAGCTAGAAAAGCAGATTGAAGAGGAAAAGAAAAAGCTAGAAGCCTTAAAAGCCATAACAGAGAAAAGAAAAAAAGAAGAAGAGGAATTAAAAAGGATAGAAAAAGAGACACAAGAAATAAAAGCCCGACAGGAAGAAGCCAGGAAGCTTTTAGAAAAAAGGAAAAAAGAGCAGGAAGAAGAGGAGCGAAAGCTCCAAGAAATGGCAGCACGCAAAAAAGAAGCGCAGAAAAAGCTGGAAGAAGCCCGATCCATCGAAGAAACAAACAAAAGCCCTGCCATAAAAAAGACATCAAAGGACGGAAGGTACAATGTACTGGAATCGGGCATTATCCTGGATACAAAAAAACATCTGGAATGGCTGGTAGGGCCAGATAAAGATACAACATGGGATGAGGCCAAAGCGTGGGTAGAGAGCATAGACAAATCCAGATATGGAACAGGATGGCGTATGCCAGAAAGAAAAGAGCTTCCCACAATATATGAAGAAGGCAAGGGACAATGCAACATAGACTCTGTGTTTGTGTCTCCTAGAGAGTGGTTATGGGTATGGAGTGGAGAGATTCATAGTTCTTCGTATGCCTGGTACTTCCGCTTTCACCGTGGCACCCACTATTGGGGCACCCGCAGCAACAGCTACGACTTCCGTGCTTTTGCGGTCCGTGCTGGAAGACGGTAATACACTAGAACCTTTGGTCATTGGATTTTTGATCCTTTCTTTTGGAGAAAAAGCTTCCCCAAAAAAGGAAACATTCTATGGAACTAGAGGCATAGCCTCTTTCCCCTATTGCTGCCATGACTATAGCAGCGATAGGGGAAATTTTTTTTCTGGACAAAGCCGAGGAAGATGTTTATAATTGCCTTTGTCCCATAAAAAAAAGCATGTTTCCCAAAAGAAAACATGCCTCATTATTTTAATAATAAGCCATTGTATACAGCAAAGACGAAGCAAAATCAAGGAGAAAATAGAATTTGTGATTTTTTTTATTTTATCATTTCTTTCCAACTACATAATAAAGGAGTACGTTATGTTAGAAAAAAAAGCGATTTATTATGGTCAGGTCGAATTGATTCCTGGTATTATTTGCGATGGTTATGTATTGGATGACCCCAATTCAACCACAGTCATGAGTACATTAGGAGTAGCTGAACTTCTTTCTGTACATTATAGAGCTTTACAGAACATTGCGACTAAAGGTATTCCGAAATCGCTAAAACCCTTCTGGGATCAAGATATGAACATTGCGACTAACAGCATTTTAGTTGTCGCATCCAATAGCAATTATAAAGGTAGATATGTGGATGTTTATAGCACAAAAACTATTGAATCTTTTATTCGAGCTTATGCATTTGCATTTGCAAACAGCCAGCTTCGTGATAATCAAATTCATATTGGAAAAAGATGCATTCTTTTGATGGGTTCTCTATTTCGTACAGCCCTGGATGCAGCGATAAAAGAAGCATGTGGAATCAAGCCAGAAATCCAAAAGACAGCCCAGAAGAACTATGTGGATGCAGTGGCTGCGGTGCAGGAATGGGGATTTCGATGCTCTGTGAAGAATAATATTGCTACGAAACAAGACATCCTGGAGTTCCTGAAGGTTTCGGAACATAGCCTGAACAACTTCCTGCGAAAGCATGCCAAGACCATAGAGCCAATCCCCCTGAGCCAGGAGATAATCCAGGGATTGGGCATCAAAGCAACACGAATGAATGGCTATAGCCTGGAAAATGCGGTGAAGATCATTCTGGGAATGGATACGGAAATGGGAATCCAGATAAAACGAACCCTGTTGGGAGACGCAGCACTCTTGTTCAGCAACTCTAGCAAAGACGAAATCCAATGGAAAGAAATCTTTGACAAGGTTTTTGAAGGATTAGGCCTGCATCACAACTACAAAATAGGCCGTTACAGAGTAGATTTCTTCATCGAAGCTTTGAACCTATGTCTGGAATGCAATGGTTATTCCCATGTATGCTATGACCCAGAATACGAGACGACAAGAGAGAAATACATAGCCGAACGCTATGCACTAGTTCGTTTCCATCATCAAATTGCCTGGCAAACCTTGATGAACGGCATACTCAAAGCCCAGCCACGCACAATCCAAAGCCTCGATGCTCCTTCTCCTATTCCTATGAATTGTAAGTAAACAGGGGCGTTGCCCCAACGCTGTTAAGTTAAGGCTAAGACTATGCTGCTTATAAACCTAGACATCATACATATTAAGCAATAATGACTTACATAGCAATGATTTGTAGCCGCAGGGTTGCGCCGAAAATGACCACCTATTCGGAAAAGACGACCTTCAGCGCAAGCCCTGCGTCTTTTGCCAATAGAGACTAACGGAATCGAACCTTTTTAAGTGAGTTAAAGGGTATTACCAAAGACGCAGGGATTGCGCTGGCGTTAGACTTTTGAGTAGACATGACTTTTTCGGCGCAACCCTGCGGCTACAATCTTAACTTAACAGCGTTGGGGCGTTGCCCCTGGCTATTATATTTCGCCCCTTCAGGGCTAAGATAGCTAGCTGATTCAAATTTTTTCAGGTGGATTCATATCTCGATTGTCTATAGGAAGCTGTTTTTCATTCAAATGCGCCCACATAGCTGCTTCTCCATCTAAAGGGCTTTTTATATTGTAAGACTGGTAAGCAATCATCTCTGCAATTCTTATAATAAGAGAAACAAGCCTTTCCCCTGCTGTCCAATGATCTCCGATGCAGATTACAGATGGTTCTATATTAGGATGAAAAATAGGCGTTAGCATTTTACACAAAGGTTGTTCGCGGGGATAGTCTCTTGTAAGCTTTATTTCCAAAAGATGTTGATCTCTTATAACAATTTTGTTCTGGCTATTCTTCATGAGTCCTTTAATCCTGTATTCTATTCGATATAGATCAGGCGGATTGCCTTGAGTTTCCACCAAACGAATTAAGGGGAAATCAGAAAAGGTTTTTTTGATGGAATCAGCATCCGCTATCAATCTTCTCATTCTTGGTGATAGTTTTTCAGCCAATGCTGGCACAGGATTTTCTTTAGCCGCTGGTTTTGCAGGAGAATCAAAAGAAATGACTATCTTCTCTTTTTTAGGTGCTGGCGGAATTTCTTCAGAGCTTATTTTTACTTGCCCAGAACTAATACGAATAAAGCCAGTCTGCGCCTGGTTTATGGAAGAAACAGCCAGAAAAATGTTTTCGCAATATCTACACTTTACCTTTTTATTTTGAAAAGAATCGTCTATATGAAAGCACTTAAGACATTTTGTACATTGACAATCAAACATCTCTATATTCCTAAAATTCTTTACCTAAAAAAAAGCTTACAAACATTAGCAAAAACGATAAAACGATCAAAACAAGGTTTTGTTGTCTAATCTTTTTGTTTATGACGATAAGATAAACTATAATATAGCATGTTAGTAGAAGGCTTGGTAACAATATCTTATAGAGATTACATAAAGAAAAAATCACAGATAGCAACAAAATGAAAGATTCCATAGGAAAGCCGTCTTCCTGGGGAAGAGGCACTGATGTACTAGAAAATATATCCGTAAGAGAGATTCTGATATTTTCTTCCTTTTTGAGAATATTTTGCTGAGAGCAGCCATAAGCAGAGCATCCATAATTTTCTTCCCAACAATCCTTATGAAAAGGGAGATGGCATTCAGTGCATTCTACTATTTCGTCTGTCGGCTCTATAGGGCAAAAGCATACAGAGCAACTCCATTCTTTTTTTTCTTTGGAGTTTTTCGGGATGTTCTCTGATGGCTTTTCGGAAACCTGGATTACTATGCGATTGCTTTCTTCCTTTTCTACGTATTTATGAGCTATAAAAAGATGCTGGCAATATTTGCATAGCACAATGCAGTTTTCTACTTTAGAAGAAAGCCTGTAAGCTTTAAAACAATGAGGGCATCGCAATTGGAATCTGTCCTTTTCTAAGGCATTTTTGCATGCAAAATATTTATCATATAAAGCTTTTAACGGCTTTTCTAAAGGTATAGTGCAAGAGGTAGAACAAAATTTACAAGGCAATTCTAAACCAAGAAATTCATCCTCTATAAGAAATGCAGCTTTACAAGAATGACATTGGAGATATATCATAGCCTGGCCATTTCGCTATCGCTTTTGTTTTTTTCTTGAAAAGAAAAAATGGTATTGCCGATTTGTATTCTATCGTTGTTACGTAGTTTTTGCTTTGTAACAGGAATTTCATTCACCAGCGTTTTAGCAAGGTTTTTACTCTCTATCATAAATCCTCCTGGTACCAGATGGATACTGGCATGAACAGGCTGCACCATGCTATCTTTGAAAAGATAGATTTCACATTTAGGCGAACTGCCAATGTTGGTGGGATTGCGATACAGAATAAACTGCTTTCCTGCAATAATCCCTGAAACTACTCTGAGCCAGCCTGTTTTTAGAGCATTTTCTATTAGCCCAATGCCCATTCCTGTAAAAGCACCTACAGCCGTCATTCCAAAGAATCTGGCTTGCATTCCACTTTTGGTATATTGGCATATTTGATCGAAAAAGAGTCCGCCCAATAAACCTCCTATAAATCCGCCCAGTAAGCCTATCAAAGTTTTCTTTATGCTTTTCATGGCAATCCCTGGGGCAATGCCTAAAAAAAGCCCCAATATACCCCATCCAACGGTTCTGGCAAAAATTTGGGTAATTTCTTTTTCTGAATTTCCTCCTCCTAAAAAACGATACAATTCATCAATAAAGCTGGCGAGAATGGCGGAGCCTAAAAGAGCACATACAGAGGCAATAGAGGCAGTCTTTATCAATAAGTTAGAATTCTTAGCCAATACTGCCTCAGAAGAGGAAATGAAAAGAGCAATGCATACGCCCAAAAAAATGTAAAAGAAATAATTATCTTGAACACGAATTTTTTCGATTTGTTTTTTAGTATCTTCTTGGGATATATTCCCATCGTTCATCTTCAAAAAAAATTCTGCATATTTGTTGTTTTCTTTCCTCAAATCTTCTATAGAAATTTCATTTTGATAGAGTTTTTGCATTAAGTGGTAAAATTTTTCATCTGCACAACATTCTAACACTTTTTCCACCATAAACCAGCCCAAAAGCCCGCCTAAAAAGCCAAAGATAGCAAGAGACAAGACCATATTATGCCAGATGCTTTTTTTGGTATTTTGTAAAGGTAAAGGCTGCGAAGCGATTTTTTCCTGGTGGCTTTGAACACGAGCATAGATTTCTGACTGTTGGATTTTGATGTCTATTTTGGGCTGCTTGACATCTTCCCAGGAAATTTTTATTTTTTCAGGGCTCATTTTCTTCCCTTCCTTATTTGGCAACACCATATTGGGCGGCTACTCGTTCTAACTCTTCCCAGGTTGTAGTCACTTTACTGAAAGCTTGTTTGAAATTATTTTCCAGGCGGCCTAAACCCCCATCCACTTCTCCCCGAAATAGTCCATTAAAAAATCCCATAACAACAGCTTCCACAGGATCATTAGGAAGCTTTTGCAGTTCTTCTACAAAATTTTTTAAAGCATTTATATAATGTCTCAGAGCTACCTTAAACTTGGCAGGGCAATCTGCTATATCTAGTTTTTGTAAGCTATGGCAATATCGTTCGATAATACCAGCAACCTGTGATGGACTGTTATCTTTGGAAATGCTCTGCAATTCCTTTTTTAGCTCTATATCCTGGTCCATCACTTTTGAAATCGCTTGTTCCCATATTTTTTCTGCTGTTTTTTCTTCTTTTGGAATCTTTTTTTCTATTGAAGCTTCTTTAGAGGATGAAAACCATACTAACATGATTCCTAAACCAATAAAAATAGCTATTCCCAAAACCACGCTAGAAAAATTGTTTATTTTAGAAGCATTGTTAGAAGAAAAATTTTGCAAAGCGATTTGTTTTTTTGCGCGAATTTCTGGCTGCTGGACTTTCTCCTTCACTTTTGTTTGATTCACGTCATCCCAGGAAATCTTTAGCTTTTCCGAATTCATTTTTTACTTCCCTTGCTCTTTTACAATAGTTTGTTTTTTCTCCTCTGTAGATTGTTCTTTTATATCTTGCAGGGGCTTTTCTTGTTTTGTTTCTATCATGATTTTCTTCTGCATTTCCAACATCTGGTATGTCATGGCCGAAAGCCATCCCACTACAAGCATCATGAGGATACCAAAGATATATAGCATTTTTCTGGTGCGTTTTTCTAATTTCAGGATTCTTTTGTCTAGTTGCCTGGAATCGCTCTTAAAATCAAGGTTCTCCAAACTGATCCGAATTTTTTCTTCTGGCATATCTTCCTCCAATTGTATAGTCGAGGCAATGGCTTTACCCTGTATCCACAAGAACATACCTTGTTCTTGACTGCAAGGATCATACACAAAAGCCACTTGCCATGGTAAATTGAAAAAATGGCGATGGATGAACATATCCATTTCCGATAGAAAAACCCCAAACCCTGGATGCGTATGGTACCATCCTACGATTTTTTTATCAGGATACTCTTTTTCCATTTGGTTGGATATGTAAGTCCAGGTTTCTGCTGTAAAGGTCACCTGGGTTGCTTTATGGGTTGCATACTCACCTGGAATACTGCTTTCTATATAGAGAAAAGCACCCATATCGTCTTTACATAATCTTCCCACAAGCACACCACATACTTCTATGCTTTTGTTTTGCATACCATGCTTTTTTATATTGTTTAATGCTGATTGTTTTATAACAACCTGGAAATCCCCTTCTCTCTTATCCTGAGACAAAGGAAAAGGAAGAGATAAACATTCTTCCATGCTAATAGAATGAAAATCGGGCTGGCAATTTTTTCCCTGGCTATTTATGTCAGACATACCAATTTTTCCTCATAAAGGTTTCCTAAAACCAGAGGCCCATCTCCGCTCAATTCATAGCCTACAAGACGCTCTTGATTTCTTGCCATGATAATATCATAGAGCGGAACGCCTATTTCCTGAAGGGTTTTATCCATAAAGGATTCGTTGCCATGTATCGAATAAAAAGTTTGCACCTCTCTTCTTGTGCCTGGGCATTCAGGGCAATAGCCTTTATCTAATTTGATTTTTCCTAAAGAAACAAACATTTCCTCTTCTTTATGGCATTTAGGGCATACCAATTTTTGCAGCACATCTCTTGCTAGCTCTAAGGTCGTTCCTTTTCCTAGCTCTTTTTGTGCTATTTGCAAGATTTGGGATACTTTTGTTTCTGCTGATTTCCAGGGAAGAGAGAAAATCTGCTCCAGAGGCTCATGACTGTAACATTCTTCTTTCCTCTGATATTCTACGAGATAAGAATCGGCACTTAAACCCTGAAAATACCATCCTTTCCCAGCGAAGCTTTCTATACCATGGATTATCTTGAGAGCCTCCTGGCATTGGACTCCAGCAATAATGGAACTTATCGTAGGGGTTGTAGGTGTTTTTCCTCCTTCCATCTCCGCTTTTGTAAGCAGATTGCAAGACCTCCTTTTTTTTAGAATTTTCCAATCCATTTCCGACATGGTGCATTCATAGCAAGGGCCATCAGGAACAAAGACTCTTGCACATCCCTGTAAGGATTCAATCGCCCCATCTATCCAGGGGCGATTGATATGATAGCAATTTCTATTGATACTCAGCCTGGCTTCTCTGTTGTCCAGCCCTCCCAGAACAACATCGGCCCATCGAAATACTCCCAGTCCCAAATCATAGATAGCATTGCCATGAAAAAAATGGACTGCCATTTCAGGATAAATTTCTTTTGCGGTTAAGCTCGCTGTTTGTGCTTTTCCATATCCATTGTCTTTAGCACGATACAAAACAGATCGGGATAGATTCGAATTTTCTATGCTATCCATATCAACAATAAAAAGATTGCCAATTCCCAGAAGAGCAAGATTTTTTATGATTTCATTTCCCAGCGCACCTGCTCCGATTACCAGGATTTTAGCCTTTTTTAGCTTTTCCTGATTCCACCATTCTATAAGGCTAAAACGATGAAAACGATCCTCCTGGCTTTTTGCCTCTATTTTTATTCTGTCCATAGACTTGCCTGCCCGAAGTTTCTCTTCCCTGCTGTAATTTCTGGCTGGATGCGCAAAACATCTCCCTCTTTGACCCCAACATCTCGCAAACACTGCTCATCCTGGATTTGTTTTCCGCTGGCTTTATGCAAAAATTTATAAGAAAGCGGCTGCCCATCAGGCCCATTTTCTGGAAGACTAAGCCTTTCTATCAAAACCAAAATCAGACGATTTACAGGGGCATCATCTGGCAATTCCACATCATAGCGTTTATTTCCTGTAGCATCCCAAACTTGAACATTGATCGCTGGCATAATTTTTCCTTTACTACTGTTTTTTATTTTTGAAAAAAATGTTTTCAACGAAATTTTTTGTATAAGAATCCGACAAAGCAAAACCAGTTTGTCTACAATCTTCACAAGATATATATTTACTGCAAGAGCAACGGTCACAAGAAGAAATTATTCCTTTTCCACTACAATGAGGACATTCTAAAGCACGGCGAACTTTATACTTTTCGTCATATACCCCTCGCCCTTTGCAAACAGAGCATGTTACCGTAATAACTTCTACTTCCATTCCTTTGCCATTTCTGCTCATATCAAAAGTCCCTGTTTCCCTTCTTCGCCGTCCTGTGCCATCGCACTGATAGCAAACCTTTACTGCTGTTCTTTGTCTCTCTTTGTAGATTTTTCCTGTACCTTCACAATCAGTACAATCTATATGTCCTTTACCATTGCAATCCGAGCAGGAAAGTCGTTTGGTTCCCTGGCAATTTGCGCAAAATTTTAAAGGGAAAAGCATTTTTTGGCTGGAAAGAATAAAAGAAGGCGGTATCTGAAACAACAACTCAGGGCAATTTTCCCATATAAGTAGCCTTTGCTGGTATATATCATCCACAAATCCAAGAGAAAATTCCTTTTCCTGGCTTTCCAAAAATTTACAATGTTTTATCGCTTCTGTATAATTTTTTTTATATAGGGCATCCAACAAGATGATAAATTGGAGTTGGGCACGATTTTGTTTAGGGTTTTCCCCTAAAATTTTTTTCCTGGACACCACCTCTCCTTTGGAAATTTTTATACTACCCCTTATGCTTTTTTGCTCTACTTCGATTTCTATTTCCTCAGAGTCTTCCTTGAGTATCTGGCCCAATAGCTTTCTTCCGCTTCGGGTTTCGACCAGATCCAGAAAAATAGCACTATCTTTGGACACGATGCTTTCGCTTAGCCATTGTGAAAAATAGAAATGAAACAATCGGTAAAGAAACCGATTGTGCTTTTCACAAGGTGCAATTCTTTTTTTTAGTGTTTCCAGGGTATCTTTATCTAGCTTTTGCTTTCTCAGCGTCTCTAAAATCTTACTAAATTTGTCTATTCTCTCAGGATTTCTTTGAAGATAAAGATACCATTTCAAATCATTTTTCTTACTATAGACTTCCTCTAATTCTTTTTCCTCGATTGCTGTTTTTTCTTGTTCAAGGCAAAGTTGATAGAGATCTTCTGTCTTTTTCCATACAACATCTAGCTCTTGTTTTAGAGAAAGTAGATCCAGGTTTGTCCATTCTAGTTCATGGACTTTTTCTTTTTCTGTATCAGACAAAAGCGATTGATATTCCTCTTCTTTTTTCTTGCCTCTTTTCGCAAGAGATTCTTTTTCCTGAGATATATCATGAAATTTCTTTTTGCCGTCGGTTACAAAATCTAATATGCCTAATTTTTTCTGCATTTTTTCAATCAAAAGAAAAGAATTTTCCACCAAAGATGTTTTCTGAAAAATTTCTGCAAATTCAGAATTGAGTTTTTGTATTAATTTTCCTTCTTGAATTTTTTTAATTTCCTTTTGAATGTCCTCAAGCCTTTTTGCTATAATATCAGAAAGAGAGGTGTCTAAAAACTGAGCCTGCTCATAGTGCTTCTGCGCCAAATCCCATTCTTTTTTCTTCTCATAAATTTTGCCTATCTCTAAATGAATTTCTGCCTTTTTAGCATTGTTGTGTGCAAAGGAATAAGCTTTTTTATATTTTTCTAAGGCTTTATCCCAATCTTTTTTTTCACTGTCTCCTTGCGCTTCTTTTTGGAATGCATTTTGAATATCCTCAAGCCTTTTTTCTATGGCATCAGAAAGAGAGGGGTCTAAAAACTGAGCTTGCTCATAGTGCTTCTGTGCTAGATTCCATTCTTTTTTCTTCTCATAAATTTTGCCTATCTCTAAATGAATTTCTGCCTTTTTAGCATTGTTGTGTGCGAGAAGATACATTTTTGTATACTTTTCTAGTGCCCTATTCCAATTGCCTCTTTTGATATCCATTTTTGCTTCTTGCTCCAGTCTCTCCATGCTCGGCTGGAGAGACTGCCTATTTTCCTGTTGAGGCAAGCTTTCTTTCTGTTTTTGAGGAGAAATTTTCTTTTCCTCTTCTTTTGGGTTAGAGGAAATTTTCTTTTCTTCCTGCTCTTTTATGATGAGATCATCCTCTTGTTTGACCAAGTTACTTTTTAGCCAATTTTTTACATCAAAAGTTTGAGGCAAAACAGCAATCAATGCAGCGGCAATAACCAATGCTAAAAAATGCTGTAAGTATCTTTCTTTAGTGGATTCATGCTTCATTTGCAATTGGACTTCTCTGGGAATAGCAATACAAGCCGTTTGATTGTTTATATCATAAAAATTATCGGCATTATAGGATACAGGAGGAGCCGAGATCACATCCACAGGATCAGGCAAAAAATCGATTGCTTCTGAACCCAAATTTCCTTTTTGCTCTTGTAAGCTAGACTCTTTCTCCTGTCGGGCAGGAAAACCAGAGGTGGGCATATCCACAGGATCAGGCAAAGAATCTATTATCTCTACATTTTCTTGTTTTTCCTGGGGTATTTCTTTGGGGACAGGTTTATCAAAATGGATGCTAAAATGCGGAGCATAGATATTCTGCCCACACTTAGGACAATTCCCTCCTTTTCCCATATATTTCACAGGAATCATAAGCCTTTTCCCACAAGAACACAACATTTTCATGCTCTGGTTCTGCTTGAAATGTATCAGACATTTACAGGAAGAACAGATAACATTCTGATAAGGCGGGCTTGTTCTCAAAAGCTTTTGGCAATTAGGACAAAATATTACAGTCTCTGATGGCATATTTTCTTGATTCATAATCTACCCTAAAAATGGCTAAACCATATATACCAAAGAAATTTACTGTTACAAATCATTTAGGCGTGCAAGTGCATTCATAGCGTACTTTTATGGTCGGATCGCCTAGAAGCTTAGCCTGGAAGAAGAAATGATCCTGCGATACAGACCTGTAGTTGAGCTTGCCTTCCAGATGGGCTTGCATGACGTAGCGCAAAGAAAGATCATAAAGGAGTTTTCCTTGATGAAAGGAAGCATCGCCTATCAGGTTTTCTCTTTGGTTGGTATCTCTCATTTTCATCAGGGCTTCCTGGAGGGCAAAGACAGCACAATCTTTTCCCTGCACTTTTTCATCCGCGAGTCGTTTGAGCTGGACAGCTCCTTCTGTTTTATGCCTGAGCCTGGGATCAAGGATTCCTGCCAGATTTTTGGCATCCACAACCCAGGTGTCTCCTGGCCTTATCACCCTAAGGGGCTGGTCTCTGTCACGGAAGATATAATAGTCGCTGAGATAAAAAGCTCGCTCGATCAATTCCTTTTCCCTCAAGGCCAAAATACTCTCTGGGTCTAAGACTTCGATTTTGACCAGCCCTATACCATCTTCATACTCCAGAAGAAACGACTTGCCTTCCAGAAGATTCATGTGTCTTGGATAGCCCAAAACTCTGGATAGGGAAACATCCATAAACCGCTTTTGGAAGTTTTCATAGTTCATGTCTTTGACAAACCTACCAACAAAGGATTTTTGGAGCTTTGCAAAGGCTTCTTTGATTTGCTTTTCGTCTACATAGAAGTATTTCTCTGCTAAATTCTTGATTCCAGGGACAGCTAAAGAACTCCATTGGGAAACTTTGCTTATTGTTTTAGCAATAGGATGGTTATAATTTTCTGCTATAAGAGAAATTCCTTTCAAAAAATCCCTTACCCATTCCACCCATTCGTCGTTTATATCCAGAGAAAAACGAAATCGAGAAACCAGAAGGTTTTGCTGCACAGAGTCAAACGTTCGCTTCTCCACAATGCGATAACCATTGTTGGAAACGATGTCCGAAGTGTATTGTATCTGGTAAACGTATTTATACTCTACTTCGCCCTTGAGCCCCCAATCTCCTTGTACTCCAGTTCCCTCTACCAGAGCATAGACATTGCCTTTATAAACATAGTTCTCTCTTCGTGTGTCTTTAAAATCGTCTGGATTGTCTAGCTTTTGTGGCTTAGGCTCTGGTTTAGGAACCAGAAAAGAAGCCGTGATGTATGTGTCCTTGTCCAGTATAAAATCCAAAGGCTGGTATCCCTTAGCATCCCCTTCCCAATGGTCAAAGAGATAAGGCTCTATGCCTATAGGCTTTACCTTGACCCTGGTTCCCTGCTCCAGCTTTCCTTCGCCATCAGGGGAAGGCAGAATATCCACTTTGCCCGCGCCTCTTGGCTCAACCTTGATCTGGATTTTGCAACGCTTTTTTTCTTGGGCTTCTTTGCGCAGAGGTTCTTGCTTATCTGCTTTGGGTTTTGCTTGGGCTTCCTTGCGCAGACCTTCTTGCTCGTCAGCCTGAAGTTTAGCCTCAACTTCCTTGCGCAGACGTTCTTGCTCGTCTGAACTAAGTTTTTTTTGCTCCGAAATTCCCTTACTCTTGCCTTCCATATATTCCCGAAATTTCTGTATAAAGCCAGCCGAAAACCCCCTGTTCTTCATCTTCCAGAACATCTCTTTCTCGATCTCAACCACAATTCCCCTTTTCTCCACTTCCTGAAAGATTTCTTCCTCGGACATCTTATATGATTTCATCTCCAGAATATCCTCTAAAGTCCAGGATTGGCAAAAAACAGAGGGGATTAAAAAAAGGCAAAAAAACAATAGAGCTTTCATGGGTTAGTTCCTTTCTAATGATTGATATATTTTGGATTTATATTCTTTTATTTCTTGAGATGTTAAATTAACTTTAAATTTGAATAGTTTTACTGTACATTCAATTATTTTCGAATTTTTTTGACTATCTTGATATTCTAAGATAATTTTTTTTGCAGATATACTTATTTTCCTATTTTTCTCTTTTATTTCTATATCGTAGTCTAGTTTGTCTATTGAGAAGTCAAAGGATATTTCTTTATCTTTTTTGTTGAAGCTAAAATCTTCTTTTTTACTGTATTTACTTAAATCTTCTTCTAAAATTAAATTTGAATCTAAATCTATTACCAGAGTTAAAGTGATAGGTATATTTTTTGTTATAATTTTTCTATATTTTTTGAACCTCTCTAAAGATTCTGTATCTATTCTAATAGTGGATGTAAAATCAGAATCTATTTCTGTTTTTAATTTTTGATTTTCTTCTAGTTTTTTTTTCTTATCGACTAATAAAGATAACTTTTGTTTATCAAATTTATAAGCATCTTTAGCATCTTTTTTTATATTGTTTCCATTTGATATGAGATTTATTATTTGATCTAGGGATAAATTATCTATTTGAATATCATTAATCCATTTTTGATATTTTTGTTCCCAAACTTCATATTCTTTATTCTTATGGAAATAAGCAGTGATTTTATCAATATTCTTTCCTATTTTAATAGGATTTTCTTTGCGTTCTTTTTCTTCCCACTGCCAGCTCTGGAACTCATACAAATCAGGATTTTTCGAAATCGCCTTTAATTCTATTTCCTTTCCATAATCAAAGTATATATTTTGAAATTCTTCGCTTTTTTTCCCCTGATCCTCTATTTCTCCCCATCTTTCTGGCTGAACGGATATACTGTTTATGCGGTGTTCTAGCTCAAAGACTATGGTGGTGTCCGAAGCGATTGTAATCTCACTTTTCTGGGTGGCCTGCTCAGTCTTTTCTTGCTCCCATATTTTTTCCGTTTTTTTTCCTTCTGGTTTTATTATTTGGGCTTTTTTCCAATAGCAATTTTTACTGCGAATTGCTTTCAGAGTGTATTTCCCTTTGCATAAATATATTTTTTTCTCTTTTTTAGAGAGTATATCTTCTTCCTGCCATTTCGAGATATCTAAAGCACCTTCGGGATATACAAACCATTTCAAGATATCTAAAGCACCTTCGGGATATACAAAAAAAATTGTATATTTTTTAGAGAGAGAGATTGGTTCTTCTTTTTTTTCCTTAGAAAGATTTTTTTCAGGCGAAACAGAAATTTTTGTTAGACTTTTTTCCCAATTCTCTATATGTTTTAAAAAATAATTTAGAAAATAAGGGTCCCTATGTTTTAGCAAAGGGGAATTTCTTTTTTCCTTGTTGTTAAACTGTGTAGAGAATTGATTATTGTTTTTATAAGGATTTATTTTTTTTCCTTTTTCATTCAAAACAGAAGTTTTGTTTTGAGAAATGAATTTCCAGGTCAAGCCCCAAACAGAAAATAGAAAGACCATGCAGAAGAAAATAGCTGCATAGCTTCTTTTGTCTAAACCATGGCAAGTCTTCTTTTTTTCTTCCACTGGCATGGTTTCCACATTAGTATGCTCTTGCTTTTCAACTGGTTCAGCTAAAGTATCCTCTTGTTTTATTTCTATAACAGGCTCTTGTGGTAAACAAGACCATTCCAGCATCAACTCCTGGGAAGGCGTATCAGGCTGGATAGGATAGGAAAAAAGTTTTTCTTTCAAGGTTTGCTGATCTTCCAGACTGGCCTTTTCATCAAACAAAACAGCACGGATTTCTTTGTAAGAGCGACCAAAGTCTTCTTTGCCCTGAACAATCGTAATCCATCCCAAAAGGCAATGGTTTCCTTCCTGTGCCTTTTGGAAATGGAAACTTTCTTTTGGCAAAACAAGCTGATTCCAGGACAAGAACTGGTTATAAGCCCATTGCAAAAGCTTCTTGTCCTGAATCTGCCCGATTTTGTTCATCACTCCTACAGAAGGAAACCAGGTTTGCATAAATAAAGGGTATTGCTTAGTCTCCATAGGTTCTTTCTATTAGCTATTGTAAGAATCTTTATTTTTCCTTCTATTTGGGAAAGGGAATATTTACTGTAATATCATAACGTTCTAATGTGATGATAAGATCGCCTTCTCGATTTTTTCTATTTTTTTGTTTTTTCCTTCCATTTGGGAAAGGGAATATTTACTGTAATGTCATAACGTTCTAATGTGATGGTAAGATCACCTTCTCGATTTTTTCTATTTTTTTGATCACCATAGCATATTTGTGTTTTTTCGATGCTATAT
The DNA here is from genome assembly GCA_938003875.1 of uncultured bacterium. GTDB lineage: Bacteria > Planctomycetota > Uabimicrobiia > Uabimicrobiales > JABWCH01 > JABWCH01. The sequence continues at coordinate 516 of CALKWO010000010.1, read as the reverse complement.
TGATTCAAGAGATCTTTTAATCTAAAGTTAATAGTCCCATAGTTATCATTTGGTGTCATAGTATCTAATTCAATCAATTCTATACTTAGTTCATGATAATTTTGCAAATTTATAGTACAAGTAAATTTTGTTATCAATGTTCGCTGGCCGTTAGGAAGATTATTCTGTGTTGTTATTGTTGATGTTTTTTGAGGTACCCAATTATTATTATGGGAAATAGCCAGCCTAAATTCAGGACCATCACTTTCATCATCAAAGTCATTAGAAGGGGTAAGGTAAATATCTATCTCAAGAGTACAAGTAAAATTTTGCCAGTAATCTTTAATTTCATCTTCCATTATTTTTTGATGATGAGAGGATTCTAAATATTCGTTTGTTTTTTTTGAAGCATCAAAAAATCTCCTTTCTCGTATTGCTGTATCTATTTCCTGGTATTCATTAAAATCTTTTTTCTTGATTTCTTTTATATCGTTCCCTGCATCTATAAATTTTTGATCATATTTATTTTGTAAATAT
>CALKWO010000009.1 GCA_938003875.1 uncultured bacterium | reverse complement strand
TTTTATTCTTCTCTGCGTTCTCCGCGTCTCTGCGGTGAAAAATCTTTACACTTTTACATGAGATTTCAGTCGTAAGTGACTAAAATTCACGGTAAGCCTTGAAGCTGCAAGGGAGATGGGCGAAGCCGATTTCGCCTTGCCAAAGGTTTTTCAGGTATCTGGCTATGATCTGGGCATGCGGATTTGGGACAAGCGTTTGGGAAAGCGTGGTATTCAGGTTCTAATCCCCAGAAATACCATGCTCCCCGCAACCCACAGCACAAAATTTTATACAACCAGAGACGACCAGCAAAGGATTGTTTTTGAATTGGTGCAGTGCAAAGGCGAAGAAAAGGAAGTAAGCTTAGGCAATTTCGCTTTTGGCCCAATCCAAAATCCCAGAAAGAACTATCCCGTAGAACTGACCATTGTTTACGATGCAGAAGGTATGGTAAAAGTAACAGCCAGGGATTTGCAAACAGGCCAAAAAATGGATCAGGTATGGGAAGACAAAGATCAAAAGCAAATGTCTCAGATCGCATTCTGGCAGGAAAGAATACAATACAAAAAAGTATTTATCTCTCCATTATTTTGTTACTATTGGTATGGTATGATGCCATTATTGTTTTTTTAGCTTGATTTGCCAGTAAATAAGATCACCATCGGGCGATTTACCATCGTGCTTTTTATCTGCATCTTGCCAGGGAATTAATGATTTTAAATCCAAAAGTTTGCGAGATTGCAAAGCATCCATAAGCTTCCCCTTAGAAATATCAGCAGGTTTTTCTTTGAATTCGAGGGATGTTATTGTAGGTTTAAAATCGCTCAGAGTTCCTGTACCTTTGTACCAGTAACCTGCATAACGCACACCATTGTTGTTTCCAGTATAAACCTGACCCAAAATGTATAAAATATCTTTTGCTATAGCAATGCCTTTTATTCTATGTTCAGCAATTTCATCAGGGCCTTTCCCTGAAAAATGGAACAAACTCCATTCTTCTTTGCCATCTTTACAGGAAAGTTTTAAAAGTTGAGCATCGCCCATCTGCGCATCGTACATAGATTGGCCTGTCCTTCCACCTGCATAAACACTTTCATGAATTACTTTGACAAAATTGGTATTGTTGTTTTTATTAGGTCCTCCATCATAGGTCTTACCCCATAAAAATTCTCCTTGATGGCTTATCTTGATTACGCTGAAAAAAGTCTGAGCACCACGACGATCACAAGAAATATATACATTTCCTTGTGCATCTAAATCCAGGCAATTGATGTTACTTCCCCAGCCTAATTCACAAATTTTAGCCCAGGCAATTTGAGGATTTTGAGTATCTGCGTTTGTAAACTTCACTAAAAAAGCATTTTGAGAAGCCAGGCCAGCGACATAGACATTTCCTTGATTATCAGAACGTACGGCATAGCCACGGTCATTATAAGTTGGAGTAGGGTCTATGGTTTTTTGAAATAATAGTGTACCATCTTTACTAGAGAGCGACAATAGAAAAACAAGTGCCTGTGCTGTATGAGTTGCGCCGCCTGTTGTTCCCGTAACATAGACACGGCCATTCCTGACATCTATAGCATAGGCTTCCGCACAGTGTTTGGCAAGAATTTTTCCAGGCCATTCAGGTCGCCAGAGTTTTTCCCATACAGAATTCCCTGTAGAAGGGTCTATTTTTATAACCAACGCTGCAAAATCATTATTTGCCTTGTTTGGGCTAACAGAACCGATAATGTAAGGAAATCCTTCTTCATCCACACATATTGCGCCTGATGTGCCTCCTGTTTCATCATTTTGTCCACTGTCTCTTGCTGCATCTCGATAAGGTCCATGCCATAGCTTAGCCCAGACTAAATTTCCATCAGGACTAATCTTTCCATAAAAAATATCATAGGCAAATTTGTCTTGTACTCCTATTACCTGGCCGGAAAAGAAAACATTTCCTTCTTTGTCTGCTGTCATACCAGTAACCATTTCATCTGTATGAGTACCTCCAAAAACTTTATGCAATAAAGGTATCATATCAGGGAAAAAAGCATTCAAGCCACCTTGTCCTTCTACTTTTAAAATAAATTTGCTGGTATCCCCAAATTGTATGATTATTTTTGCTTTAACCAGATGAGATTGGACAGGATAGAAGCGGACATAAAATTCCAGTCTTTGCTTAGGCTGAAGCGTTTTTTCGACAAAATTCAGTGGCAGTGCTTTTATAGAATATTGCTGCAAACGAATTTCTTCTTCCTGAACACCTGGATCGAGCTGAAGGTCAAGGCTTTTGATGGTAACTGGCTTCTGAGAATCGTTTAAAATTGTAAATGCTTCTCTCTGTTCGCTGAATAATGCTACTTTGTTATTTCTGGCATTGAGTGGAATAAACCATGTGCTTTCATTATTTAAGTATTTAGCACTAACAATAATCTTAATCTGAGTATTTTCTTGAGAAAAAATGACAAATGACAGACAAAAATACAAAATAAAAAAAATGATATTTTTTTTCATAACATCTCCTAAAACATAAAATAACCTGGGGTAATCCCCTGTCCATTATATTTTGCCTCTTTAATGCTAAAAGTTTGTATACTTTTATTTAGCAATGTTATATTAGGTTCTAACGCTTCCTTTGGAAAATAGCCAAGAAGTAAAATAATCTTAATCTCAAAACAAAATGCATAGAAAGAGAGGTTAAGATCAATGAATAATATACCCAAAAATGGAATTGTATCAAAGAAAATAATTTTGATGTTTTTTCTTTACAAAACAACCAGATTCATGTGGCGATTGAACAAAAAAAAATAGGTAAGTTTATAAAAGTTTTTTTATAAAAGAAAAGGATCATCAAAATACTGCGAATTTTATGGGAACAAATATGCCTTGTTAACGGTCTATAGTATTAGAAGCTTACTCGTTGTGTCAGTTAAAAAAAAGTATTTTAAATGGATATAACTTTTTTAGAATAAGGTTTTCTTTACCATAAACTGTAACGGATACTAGCCCAGAATAATACCCTGGGAAAAATTTTTAATTTTTTAGGAGTAGTTGCGATGAAGGGGAATAGCAGAGTTTCTATTGTAAAAAAAATGCGTATTATCAGTATTTTATTACTTTTTTTAATATTTTTTAGTATTTTGATTAGTTGTTATACAAAAAAAAATTTTTCCGATAGAGAAAAAAATGTAGAAAGTCAAAAAATACAAGAAAAAACAAATCTAAGAGAATCTTTGCCTATTTTTGCAGAACCAATACCGAAAATAGAATTAGAGCATAAAAAGATGGATGAAATGAAGGAAGAGGAAAGAATAGAGATATCTGCAAACTATAATTCCAGGATAGCATCCATGGAAAAAGCCGTAGCTCTCCCCCAGAGCGATGCAGATACACAAGGTGGCTCTGGAATGATAAGCCCTCAAAAAAGTCCTGAAAAACCTCAAAAGTCTGTTACTACATGGAAGCTTTCGGAGATAGCACCCAATACTTCCAAGCTGATGATTGGAGACAAAGAGGATCTTCCTCTCCAGGGGATACAGGTATCTGTCCATTTGGATGGAATTTTTGCTCGTGTATTGCTGGATTGTTATTTTTATAATGACAGAGATAGGCAGTTTGAAGGAACGTTTAAGCTACGACTGCCCAATGATGCCTCTCCTTATTTTTTTGCCTTTGGCGAAAGCGTTTTTAAAGCGCAGGAAGGGACATCCGATCAACCCATCTTCTATAATGAAGAACAAAGCCGTAAGATGGGAATCAATCCAGAGGAAATTATGTCAGACAGAATGAATACCTGGACGCATCCCAAGGAAGCCAGGATGGTGCCAAAGGAAAAAGCGGCCTTGGCTTATACAGAAACAGTAAGAAGGCAGATAGACCCTGCTTTGATGGAATGGTCAGGAGCAGGAATCTTCAGTGCCCGTGTTTTCCCTTTAGCCCCAAAGCGTCTTCACAGAATTGTAATTGGGTATGATGTCCCTCTTTTGCAGGTGCAAGATGATTTGGAATATAGTCTGATTCTGCCTGCTGGAGTTCCCAAGCGCATAGTGGATTTCAATATAGCTGCGATGGAAGGAATTCAGCTAGAGCCACAGGCTAAAATATCGCAAATGAATGATCGTATCTACTGCCGATATGAAAATCCAGAGGGAAACACTCTCAAGGTTCGTATAAAAAAGCCTGGCACAATTCTAATTACAGGCAAAGATGAAAAGACAGTATCGTATTTTTCGACTACCTTCCGTCCAGATCTTCCCGATGAAAAAGAAATGGCAACTTCATCTCATGCTATATTCATGGTGGATGTGTCGTTAAGCTCCAATCCAGAACGATTCAACGTATGGCTAAAGCTAGTTGAGTCCATTCTGAAAAATAACCGAGATAGCCTGACGCATTTTGCGGTTTTGTTCTTTAACATTGAAAGCTTTTGGTGGCAGGAAGGCTTTGTAGAAAACAACGAAAAGAATACCCAAGCATTACTAAGCGATGCAAACAGGCTGGTTTTAGAAGGTTCGACTGATCTTTATTCTGCCTTTCTGAAAGTGGCTTCTCCTTTGTGGTATAAAGAAAATAGCCTACCACGCTGGGATGTTTTTTTACTGAGCGATGGCTCTGCTACCTGGGGAGAAAACGACCTCTATGCCATGACAAAAGCTTTGAATAAAAATCGAATTGCGGCTTTGTTTGCCTATACCACTGGCTTTGCTGGCACAGATACTAATTTGCTTAGAAATCTTACCAGAGAATGCGCAGGGGCCGTTTTTTCTGTCGTAGGCGAAGCAGAAGTAACGTCCGCCTCTATGGCACATCGTTCCAGACCATGGCAGATTATGGAAATCCAGATACCACAAACTTCGGATTTGCTTCTTCTGGGAAGACCTTCCAGCGTCTTTTCAGGGCAGACTCTTTCTCTTGTAGGACGAGGCGAACCTAAACCCGGCAGCAAAATTACAATGAGGCTGAAACGCTTTGACAAAGAAATTCTAAGCTCTATCCCTTTGGATCATGTTCTTTCTTCAGAAATAGCCTTGAGAGCTTATGGTCAGGTAGCCGTAGGGCAGATGGAGGATTTTCAGCAAGCTACGGAAGAATTTTCTAAACCCTATGCAACCCATTTCCGTATTACGGGGCAGACATGCTCTCTCTTGATGCTAGAGACAGAGGAAGACTACCAGCGTTTCAATATAAAGCCTGAAGACGATGCCACAGTGATTAAGAATAAACTTGCCAGTGAAATCATTGCGAATGTCCTGGAAAAAATAGGACAAAATCTGGGTGATCCCAAAGCATCTTTTCTATCCTGGCTAGAAAAGATGAAACAAATGCAAGGCGTGAATCTAAATCTGCCCAAGGAATTACAAAAGGCCGTGGAAAGTTTGCCAACCTCTGCCTTTAGCGTCCAGGTACCTTCTTTGAATTGCAAACTAAGAGCCTGGGACAAGATTCCAGGAAGCTTGCAAGAAGAGCTTATATCTAAAAATCTGGATTACGACAATATTACAAACGAAGCACAACGACGCTACAAAGAATTTGGGTCTGACGATGCATTAAAAGCCCTTAGCTCGCTTGTGGAAAACAATCCTGGGGACATGCTTCTTTCCAGGGATGTAGCTTTTTCCGCTATGGAATGGAATTTAGGAGGACATGCCTATCACCTTTTACGAAGAATCTTTTTATCGAGACCTTATGAACCACAGACGTATCTCATAACAGCTCGCTGCCTTAAAGAATTAGGGAAGATAGATATGGCTGCCTGTTACTACGAGATAGGACTCTTTGGCACATGGGATTCTCGTTTTGGCGAATTCCGAAGGATCGTGGGAATGGAATACTTACGATTTTTGAAAGAAATCCATTCTTCTCGTCAGTATACAACACAGATTCCTGAGTATTTGGGCAATCGTCTGGAAAGTATAGCACAAGAGTTCGATATACAAAAAGCAGACCTTTTGGTCATTATTACCTGGAATACAGACAATTCCGATGTGGATTTGCACGTCATTGAACCTGATGGGGAAGAATGTTTTTACAACCATAACCAGACCAAAAACGGAGGCTGCCTTACCCAAGATGTAACACAGGGTTATGGCCCGGAGATGTATTTGATTCAAAAGGCCGCTCCTGGTCAATATAAAATTTCTGTAAAGTATTTTTCTTCTGAGAGAAATCGTGCCAGTGCCCGCACTAAAGTCTATGCCACCATCATCACTGCATGGGGACAAAAAGAGGAAAAGATACTTAACAAAGTCGTTACCCTCCATGAAGGCAAAGAAATGCACGATGTTGGCACAATCATAGTCAAAGATTAGCATTGGCAGATGGGTACAAAATACTTTTTTTATGCTTGCTTGCCAATTTTTTTCTTAAGCAAGCATATTCCATCTTCATACGCCCTGTACAGGCGGTCTTTGAAAGTGCATAACTCTTCTCTTGACGAATTATTTAATATAGGATTCTATCAATGCTGTGGTCTTGATGGTATTTGTTCAGGCAATCTTCGCATACCAGCACTATTCTTTGTTCTTCATTGGAACACTCGATACAAACCCAAGTTGCGATTGTTTTGGATTTTTTTTGTTGACAATCTTCACAATATCGATAGCGGGGTTTATTTCGGTCTATAAGCCTGGGATATTTGGCCTGAGTAGATGGTTGAGAGACCGATTCGAGAATAATGGTATGTTCCAGCCAAGCACCAAAATCATAAACATATTTTAGTAGATTGCCTTCTTGTAAGTCAAGATCGGCTATTCGCAGCTCGGCCCCTTGCCCTTCACCAGAAGGTTCTATATCTGCTATTTGGATTTCCCTAAAGCGATTAGTTTTACCACGCTGAATCATTCGCCAGAAGCCACCCAGATGGTCGTCTAAATCGTATTGGAAAGCTTCCCTCAAACAATGATCAAACTCTGCTAAAGTATTCAGCCCCTGCAATTCAAGTCGCCTCCAGATATCAGGATTATAAGAAAAAGAGACTTTCCAACAATAAATCCTCTTAGCCTTTTCAGGGGACAATTTTGCCTGTTTTTGCTTTATTTCCATCTCTTTTTCGCTTTCAGGCTTATCCATGAAAATATCTCGGAAGGTTTGGGCCTCTGGATATACGATTCGCCAATCCATGTAGCACAGGCGGTTGTCTGTTTTAAGAACTTTTTTCCAGTTATCTCCAGGGTAATCACGAGGATTTTGCAAACGACAGTAAGCTGTTGGAATAGCTTCTCGAATCATAATATATTCGTCATAAGCATTTTCGAGTAACCCGAAAAGTATATTGGCTAGTTCCTGGTTTTTCTTATGAATTTTTTTTTCTTGACGTTGGGAAGCGGTTTCATATTCCAGGCAAAATATTGGCTGAGGCTGATATTGCACAATAGATACCAGAATACTATCGCCCACCTGAATCTTTTGCTGAGGAAAACATTCTATCAATGAGAAATATTCTGTTTGCTGCCAAGTATATGATTGTTTTCTCTTATTTTCCACTTTTATATGATCTGTTTTCAAAGACGTACCGTCCTTACTTACGAATTGGACAGTATCAGGATTCAACTCTGCAAGGAATGGTTCAAATTCTCTATAAAAAAGGTATCCCTTTTCATGTATTTCATCTAAGTTGATGCGAAAGCGCACTCCTTGAAATGCCAGGGCAATAGGTACTATCGTCTGTTTATCCAAATAAACCAAGGTTTGGCCTATCTCATGCTTGAGGTAAGTACGAATTGTAGAGTTAAGCTTTTTACCAGTTTCTGAGCGAATGCTAAGAATTTTTTGTACGATTTCATCTGCTGGAGTTGGGCCTTTTAGAGAATTCACTACTCTAATTGTAATACCTTTTAAAGTTTCCGTGCTTTGTTTTTTTCTTGGTGGCATACAGTTTATTCCTTTTCTGCTTTTTCTTCGGGCTGGCATAGCCGAAGAATTTCAGAAGCCATAGCTTTGTTGATAACGTACTCTCTGGATAGATAATCCAGAATTGCCTCTGCTGATTCTGGTGTGCGCTGGTATCCTTGCACGAACAGCGGCGGAGTTTGCTTTTTTATCTATGCTTAATGCGTTAAATCTGAATTCTGTTTCACGGAAGTAATACGATTGAATCAACGCAAGTGGAGTTCTTAATTCGTGAGAAATGCAAGTAACGAAATTGGACTTGAGTTCGGAGAGTTCCACTTCTCGTCTAAAATTTCTCCATATGATCTTGTAGTTTGTCCCCAAGTATTATATAATCATTGCCAACATCAGCAGGGGCTCTTTGAGAGAAAAGAGCCGTTAAAAAATGCTCGATTTCAAATTTATGGCTGATTAACATATCACAATGATCGCAATACCGATTAATGTGGAAGTTATTTAATTCTGATCGCTTAGTGATTTTTTTATTTTGTCAAAAGACTTTTATCTTATCACCTATATTTTGACTGCCTTACCAATCCTTTTCCACAGGATTATAATAGCCTGATTGGTTTTGCTGTTTTTGTTTTTTATTGCTTTCTTCTTCTTGCAAGATATTTTGGGCTTGTTCGGCCTCTTTTTGGGATTTTTTTTCTTGCTTCTGTTTTTCAGCAACTTGTTGGTTTTGTTGTTGGCTTTGGCCTTGCTGGTTTTGTTTTTGCTGTTGCTGCTGGTTTTCAGGAGAAGAAGGGTTTTGCAAGGCTTGCATCGCTTTTTTTAGCTCTTCCAGGGCTTCTTGCTGGTTGGGTAAAGCTTCTGGAAGCTTTTCCTGTTTCAGGTGGTTTTGGGCAATCGCCTGCTCTGTCGCTGACTGGTTCAAATGGTTTTGGGCTTTCTGAAGTGGGCTTTCCTGTCCAGCGTCAGGCGGAGCATTGTGATTTTTCTGGTTTTGCATAGCTTGCAACTTTTGGGAAAGCTGAGTGGTTTCCTCCTGATTTTTTTTCTGGTCTTTCTGGAGTTTTTCTCTATTTTTTTTCTGATCTACATCCTCTTTTTTTTCTTCCTGGCTCAATGTTTTATTTTGGGCGACCATTTCTTCCTGCTTAGAGAGTAGCTCCTGGAGTTTTTTCATGATCTCTTCTTGCTGCTTTTGCTGCTTTTCCATTTCCTCTTTTTTCTTTTGGATCTGGTCTAATATATCTTTGATAATCAAACGGACAACTTCGATGTTACAGGCAGCATCCTGGATCTTGGGATCAAGTTTTAATGCTTCCTGGTAGTATCGAATGCTTTCCTGATAACCAGCAAGAGCTTTTTCTAATTCCCCTGATTGCAGCTTCTGGGCTTCCCGAAAAGCACAATTCCCTAAATTGTATTTTGCCTGTGCTTCCTTCTGGGGTTCTTTCAATTTCAGGGCAGCTTTCTCCAAAGCCTCTTTCGCTTTGGGGTAATCCTCTTTATAGTAGTAAGCAAGTCCTTTGTTGAAATAGAGTTCTGCTTGTTCAGGATGGGACAGCGAGGCCTTTTCATACTTCTCTAAAGCAGCATCGTATTGTTTGGAAAGCAAGAGTTCATTGCCAGAGGCTATAAAATCGCCTGCCTTGAGAAACAAAGGAATCGTTAAAATCAGGATCAAACCTAGAAGGCCGATAGTAGATACCCAAAAAACTTTCGCTTTGTTTGTAACCATAATTAACCTCTTTGTTTTTTCTCGGAAAGAATGGACTCGATATATAATAAAAGTAGGGCGATAGCTAAGAATATCTGGAATTTTTCTTCATAACGCTTTATGGTTTTGGATTCCAGCTTTCTTTTCTCTGCTTCAGCGATAAGCTTTTTATAAATGCTTCCCAGATCTATAGCCCCTGTTGCCACATTGAAATATTTACCATCTGGCGTTGCATTGACCATCTTTCGTAATGTGATGGCATCGAGCTTGCTCCATACTTCCTGGCCACGATATTGCAGGAAGGTTTTTCTTCCACTCTCCACGACAGGTATGCGCGTGCCTTGCTCTTCATCCCCCAGCCCAATGGCGATGATGCGTATGCCTCTCTTTCCAGCTTCTTCTGCTGCCTGCACAGGGAAGCTATCATGATCTTCGCCATCGGTTATCAGGACAATATCCTTATACTGTTTATCTTGCTCATCGAAAACTTCCTGAAGAATCTTGCGGATAGCATCCCCGATCATCGTTCCGCCTCGCTCGATGCTTTGTTGGGATATAGCTTGCAACATAGCGCGGAAAAATCCATAGTCCAGGGTTAAGGGGCATTTTACAACAGATGTGCCTGCAAAGGCAACCAGGGCAACTCTGTCTCCTTGCAACTGATCTATACAGTCCATAATGCTAATCTTTGCCATTTCCAGGCGGTTGGGCTTGAGGTCTTCTGCCATCATGCTACGCGATACGTCCAGTAAGAAAACCACGTCTCGCCCCATTCTTTCCAGGGTTTTGGCTTTGGGATTCCATCCAGGACGAACCAGAGCCATGACAATGGCAACTATAGAGAGCAAAACCAATATCATTTTGCATAAACGCATGGAAGAACGAAGCGAAATGTCCAGCTTAGGAAGAATCCCTGCATCCACAAATCGGCTTACAGCCTGTTTTCTTTTCATAGAAGCATAGATATAGAAGCATAGGAGAACAGGTAGAATCCAAAGCAAATGGAGCATTTCTAAATGAGAAAAATGGATTTCACTCATGGTATCCTCCTGAATACAGTGCATGATAAAAGAACTTCTAATACCAGAATTCCCAAGGCAGCAAGAGTATAAGCAGAAAACATTTCCTGGTAATCCATATATCGGATGGATTCTACCTCACTTTTTTCCAGGCGATCTATTTCCTGATAGATTGCCTTCAACGAATCAGCATCATTTGCCATTTTATATATCCCGCCAGTACTTTCTGCTATTTTTTTCAGAGAAGCTTCATCCATAGAGGATCGTACAGGGATTTTCTGGTTTCCAAAAGGTGTGGCGATTGTCATGAAGGATTCACCGCCTCCAATGCCGATGATGTAGATTTTTATTCCCCATTCCTTAGCCATCTGAGCAGCTTCCTGAGGCTCTCTTTTACCACAGTTGTTTTCTCCATCTGTTAGCAAAATCATGATCTTGCTTTTGATTGTGTATTTGCCCTTCTCTTCTTTAATCTGGTATGCGAGAGATTCTTCTGCCGTCTTGAGCCTTGCTGCTCCTAGCGCAATGGCATCGCCAATGGCTGTACCATCTTCGGTTTGCAGCTTTACGATCTGGATATTTTTCAAAAATTGGGCCAATGCGCCACGAGATAGAGTCAAGGGGCAGACGGTTTCAGGATAGCGGGCAAAGGAAATCATGCCAATCAGATCATTGGGACGACCTGGAAGATCTTTCCCATTCCCATCAATAAATTCCATGAAAACTTTTTTGACCACTTCGAGACGATTCAATTGCTCTTTATTGTAGCTCATTTCTGCTGCCATACTTCCAGAGCAATCCATAACACAATAAATAGCGATTCCCTTGCTTGTATCTCGAATCTGTTCTTTTCCTTCCTGGGGTCTTGCTATGGAAACAACCAAAAGAATCATGACAGCGAGCCGTAAAAGAAAAGGCAGGAAAGAAAGCTTTTGGCGTAAAGATCGCCCTGCTTTTCGTACCTGGGCAGTAGAAGAAAAAAGAAAGCTGCTGGATGGTGTTTTCACAGAATGAAAGTATACCAAAAAAAGCAAAAAAAGCAAAATAGAAAATGCACCTGGTGCTTCAAAAAACATTGCACTTGGCCTCCTTTTCTAAAAATTTTCTCCATCATTTTGTTTACTCAATATATCAATAGTTTTTCCAACTAGTACAAGTCGTGATGATTGATTATCTATATCCACTTCAAAATACCAGCAAAAACTATCAGGCAGATAGCATCGAAAGCAAATATGGTGCCTACTGTGATTATTTTTTTTCGTATGCTTTCCATATCATATACCCAAAAGGCTACAAGATAAAAAGGCAAATATCCAATGAAAAAAATAAGCCAGGGGGCAGTTCGACTCCAGTATGCCCAATCCCATGTGAGTGCTCCCGCCATATTGAGAAAATATTCCACGATAACACAAAAAATAGAACCACTTATGGCTATAAAATAGCGATTGTTAATACCTAAAATTTTGGCATTCTTATCAGGGAGCAGCATTTTGGACATGATAATGCCTGCAATGGCAAACATAAAGCATATTTCAATATTCAGGCCAATGAGTATAAGAAACGCGCTCTTTCCAGGTGCTCCCCACGCTGGTGCGTATTGAGTGAAATGGAATAAAAGTCCATTCCATATTTCATTGAACCAATCCATTCCCCAAAAAGCAAGCCCAGCAAAAACCGCATTCCAATTGCGCTTTTCAATTTCTACGTTATATACATAGATAACCATTGCAAGAAAGGGAACGACATACCATTGGAAAAAGCTAGGATCTCTTAATATTCTCATGGCTTCCTGAGCAGAAGGTGTTGGCATTTTTTCTTCCTTAAAAATTACAGATTTTCATAAAAAATATCATCGCTTTCTAACCTGTTTCTGGCCCATTCCAGATGTATTCTCGCTGGCATGGTAATGGAGCCTGTGCCTAAGATGGTGGCAACCGTAAATCCTATTATCATAAGCCAGTTGCTGTGAAGTTCCACATACAGAATGGCAGTTGTTATGCTTATAACACCAGCCAAAATTCCAAAAAGAATCCGTCTGGCATTAAAAGCCATTATAGTTTCCATATCTCGTATTTCTTTAGGGTGCATTCTAACTCGAATGCGTTCTTCTTCCAGTTGATCCAGAACTCTCTGTATTTGTAGCGGAAGGAGAAACATCGTTTTTGCCTTTTGCAAAATTTCATCTGCGACAAGATCTTTTTGTTCTTCAATGATTTTTTTTGCCATTTCTCGTACAAAGGGAGAGGCGTAGGATATGCCAGTAAATTCAGGAATCAGTTTCATACATATACCTTCTACTTCCCCAGATGCCTTGAAAAGGTATACAAGATAAGGCGGTAGCGTTATGGCAAAATCCTGTGCTATTCGATGAAATTGTTGTACCATATACTTTATCTTCATGATCCCTTCTGTTTGCTTTTTTCTATCAAAAACATCAATCACTTTTTTAGCTATTTTTTTTAAAGCCTCCTGGTTGGCCTGAGGGTCAAAGATTCCGAGTTCTATGAGAATTTTGATCAAATCATCAAGATTGCGATGCGCTCCAGCAATAGAAGCACGAATGATGAGTCTTTGTAGATGATTTGGGAAATGGATCATCATTCCAAAATCCAAAAAAGCTACTTTAGCATCGGGCGTAACTAGAAGATTTCCAGGATGAGGATCAGCATGGAAAAAGCCTGAAACAAGAACTTGCTCCAGATAGCATTTGACCAATGTATCCACAATGGTTTTTGCCTGAATACCCTGGGAAAAAATTTTTTGTATATCAGAAATTTTGCATCCTTCAACATATTCCATCACCAGGATTCTTCTTGTGCAGTATTCATCATAAACTTTCGGAATAATGATATTAGGATTGTTGGTAAAATTTTGGCGAAAGATCTCTATATTTTTTCGTTCATTTAAAAAATATATTTCTTTTCTGATCACTTTGGAAAATTCAGAAATAGCGTTAATCAGAGTGTTGGTTTGCCCTATGTTTGTGAATGTCTGGAATATCGCTCCCACTAAAGGCAAAATTTTTAAATCGCATTGTATCAATTCTTCTACTCCAGGTCTTAGTACCTTGAGTACCACCTGTCTTCCCTGCAATACAGCTCTATGTACCTGGGCCAGAGAAGCCGAAGCTAGAGGATTGGGATCGATAGATTCAAAAAAAGATAAAGAATCCTTACCCCATTCTGAATCCAAAAGTCTTTTGATTTTTTTAAAGGAAACAGGGGGAACATGATCTTGCAATTGGCTTAATTCTTCAATATACTCATGTGGGATGAAATCTTCTCGTGTAGAAAGTATCTGACCAAATTTGATAAACGTAGGGCCAAGGCTGGCAAGCTTATGCCTTAGATTTCTGGCCCGCTGGCGATGGATCTCACTAGGAATTTTTTCCCATCGGGGTAAAAAGAAATAATGCTTGCGATCACGATATATGGCAAATATAGTAGGAAAAAGAGAAAAAAAAATTCTTAAAAAACGTAAAAGAGTAGAAGTAAATGTCATATTTTTTCCTAGAAGGACTAACTAAAGCCATGCTCAGTTGAATTGCATACAAATACATTTTAAAAAAAACGCCAGGAAAAAGCAAGGAGAAAGACTTGGAGAGAAAAAGCAAAAAGATTGTCCTAAAAAAAACAATACAACAGAATTTTTGTTTAGTAGAAGATTTTTTGCAGTCAAATACAAAACTAGACAAGAATATCGTACACGAAATTTTGGAAAAAGGAGGTTTCTGGCTACAGCCCAAAAGCAAAAAAAAACTTTTACGCTGTCGGATGGGAAGTACAAGGTTAGAGAAAGGCGATAGAATAGAAATGTACTATGACTCTGATATCCTTGCAATTCCAGCACCTCAGTCAGAAATTATAGAAGAAGAAAAGCATTGGGGAGTATGGTATAAACCAGAAGGCCTTCTCTCTCAAGGCACGAAATATTCTGACCATGCCTCTCTTTTGCGTCAGGTAGAGCTAAAAAAAGGGGGGGCATATCTAGTACACCGCCTGGACAGAGAAGCAAGAGGAGTGATGATGGTGGCATATACATCTCATGGTGCCTCTTTGCTAAGCCAACTCTGGCAAGAGCAAAAAATACAAAAATGCTATCTTGTGGAAGTGCTTACAAAAGACAACCCTTTTCCTACAAAACAGGGAGAAATTACAATCCCTCTGGATGGACAAAAAGCCCATACCATATTCCAGGTTATAGAACAAAAAGAAGAAACCAGCATACTTCTTGTAGAAATAGCGACAGGACGTTTACACCAAATCCGAAGGCACATGGAGCAAACAGGCCATCCTGTTATAGGCGACCCTGTTTATGGCAAAGGAAATAAAAACAAAGAGGGCATGATGCTTATATCCTATTCACTGGAATTCATACATCCTCTGAAAAAGAAAAAAGTCCTCTATCGCCTTCCCAATGAACTTATTCCCAAAAATTTTATTGCCCCTCCACTCGATAGTGTCCTGGAGATTCATTATCGGAATTGAAGCATCCTGGAAGGAATAAAAATACTGCCGCAAGATTTCCTACATTCTGCAAAATAATTATTGGAATATCTATTGTTTTTGCTAGACTTTTCAAGCATAGGAAACTAAAATATAGTTATTGAAAGCGGATATATCATTCTGGAAGCTTGAGTTCTCGCTTGATTGCTTAGGAATTTGTGGATATTTTTTCATCATCTTCTGAGTACCAGCTTCATATAAATTTCTTGTTTCCAGAGAACAACTATTATTGATATAGTATCCTTTCAAAATATTTTCTTGCCTTTTTAGGTTCTCTGTTTCAAAATAGAGAGTAGTGCGATTTTTTTACCTTTTTTCGAAGGAGTATCCATAATGAAAAAAATTTTCATGTTAGGGCTAATCATGGCTGCTTTATGTTCTTTTTCTTCAGCGCAAGATCTGAGCGATCTCTGGAAAAGCACGATAGAATCTCTTTCTTCGGATCAAATCATGCAGGTTTTTTCTGTAGAAGCCAATGCCTATAAAAAGATTTCCAAAAAATATACTAAAGATATCCTGGAATCTCTCAAAGAAATCGAGACACTGGAAAATCCAGATTGCCGCTGCCTGCCTCAACCAGAAGCCTGTCTGGTTTTTTTCTTAAAAGAAAATAGAATTTTCACCATCGAAATCGTAAAAGAGCATTGGTTTCAAGCAAACCTCCTGCTTGCTGGGCGTTCTATCCGATTTATACTGAAAGATAAAAAAAATAAACTGGCAGATAGTGTTATGAATATTCTAAATCCTCCTAAAAAAACTTCTCCCCCTGAGGAAAAACAAAGTGCCCTATGCCCTGAATGCTCTCAAATGATGTTTGCTATGGGAATGGGAAACTGCGAAGCTTGTAAAGCACCTACAAGAACCATGTCTTTTAAATTCTGTGATGCCTGCGCTTTGAAAAAAGGTGTTTGTCAGGTTTGCGAGAAAAAACTCAAATAATTTCGAAAAGATTGCATGTCTTTCTATAAAGGATTTTGAGAAAATTTTTAGTTTTCTCAAAATCCCTTTTTTATGATATAGGAGATAAAATGACGGCCAGATTGTATATTGGTCTTGATTTTTTGCATTTAGAAAATGCTCTTTTTTATGCAGAGCAATGCATTGCAGGTGGGATAGAATATCTGGAAATAGGATCGCTCCTTTTGAAAAATACAGGTTTCAATAGCGTTCGGATTTTTAAAGAGCGATTCCCCTCTATTAAAATGGTATGTGATTTAAAAATCATCCAACCTCAGGCACTAGAAATAGAATCTATAGCGAGAGCACAGGTTTTTGCTGTTACCATATCAGGTGCAATTTCAGAGAAAAACTTTCAGTCTTGCTTATCCATGATAAAACAAAATTCCTTAAAAGCCTATCTGGATTTTAGAGGCTGCGCACTTTCTGTAATCCAGAATGCCATGCCACTTATATCCCAGGCAGATGCTATTATTGTGGATTTCATTCCCAGAAGCCATGCGATTTTTCAACAAATCGCCTCTATGACAGACACTCCTCTTTTTATCCATTCTTTTTCTCTGGAAGAGAATGACATTAAAAACATTAGTAATTTGGCTTCTACCCTCGTAGTTTCTATTGAAGAAGGAACGGGCTTGAGCGCAAAGGAAACAATCTCTAAGCTCAAAAGCACTCTTAGCAAAACAGAAACACAAGCCGAGATTTCGCAAAAAGAGTACAATGAGGAAACCTTGAGAGATAAGATCCGACAGATCAGCACAGTTCATATATGTGAAGTGTATAGAAAACCTGTATTCCTGGAAAAAGTATACCCTCTGCATCGTTTTACCAAGATAGTCGGACGTGCCTATACCCTGCGAGTATGGCCTGGAGAACAGAAACAAGTGGTAAAATACCTGCTGGAAATACCAGAAAAGAGCATTTTAGTGGTAGATGCTGGTGGCTTTCAGGGGAATGCTGTATGGTCTTACCTTGCCACAGAAATAGCGATTAAAAGGAAAATCAGCGGGGCTGTTGTCTATGGTTCTGTCAGCGATGTACCCCATCTCAGACAAAAAGGCTTTCCCTGCTATGCAAGCTATCTTACTGCTATTCCAGGTCAGGAAGAAGGAACTTTTTCTTGCAATATTCCGCTCACTTTGGGGAATGTCAGCATCAATCCAGGAGACTGGATGATAGGAGATGATAATGGGATTGTTTGTATACCTGCTCTACAAGCCTTTTCTATTGTTGACAATGCCTTTGAATTAGCTAGATCAAGAGAACCTATCCTGGAAGAACTCGCTGCTATAGAAACCCTGACAAAAGAAAATATAGAAAATATTTTAACACGCTATTACCAGGGAATTCAGGATTTTTCTATATAAAA
>CALKWO010000008.1 GCA_938003875.1 uncultured bacterium | reverse complement strand
TATCTATAGGCATTTTATAAATAAGACTGTGACCACAGAAAACGTTAGAATAGGCCCTATCATGGATACGACATTTCCTGTATCTGTTTTTGAAGATCATCCAAAACCTGGCCTCGATCTCCTGTTATGTTTAGCATATTGTTTAGCATATGCCTTTCTTGTGCATTTGTACAAATATGGTCCTGAAGCAATCTTAAAAAATTGCTGGAATTTAAAGGAACAGCATAATAAAGATCTTCAAACTTTTCTTTAGGAAAGCCAATTTTATTGGTATTGTCTTTTATTTCATAAATATCTTCTGAAATTTTTTCTATTTTTACCATACGAAATCCTTTATTTTAATCGAATAGTATATCCCCAGTCAAAATAGCCTAAAAACATAGCGTGAGTTAGCTGGTTCGCCAGAAGATCCAATGTTTGTTCATTTCTCTTTATCTTGATCTTTTGAAACTCTTTCAGATTGCATAGAATGTCTTCATAGCAATATATTTTCTGATCGTTGACGCTGACTAAAATATCGCCTTTCTGAAAGGGCACTTCTTTTTTTATATGCCATACCTGAACTTCAATTTCTATTATCTTTTGAAAATATTTCTCATCGCTGAGACTATCTTTCTGAAATCCTATCTCTTCTCTTACTTCCTTGGCCATTTTTGATAGCCATGGAGTCAAAATGGAACGTTCTTTTGCGTCTGGTTTTGACAGGCTTCTATAAGTATTAAAAATTTTCAAAAAAAGAGAAAAAAATACTCTGGCTTTTTTTTGGCTGCCTGGTTTTTTATGGCAGACAATTGCCATAGACAAAAGGCTAGATAAAAAAATAGTTTGTTGCTGTCCCTCCAGCCTTTTTTTGGACAATTCTTCTAATTCGCTATATCTTCCTTGCTTAAATAAAGAATAGTGCAATATTTCTTCCATAAAATCTTGACGCTCATAGTCTTCTTTTCGATTCTCTATAAGATATTTTAAAAAGACAAGAGCATGTTCGCCTGCATCTTTGGGGGATGCCTCCCAGGCATGTAAGGCTAAAATAAAATGATACTCTGGATATTGAGGGTCCAGGGCTACTGCTTTTTGGATCAAGCCTACCAGATCATCCTTTGTCATAGACTTTGTCTGAAATTGCTTGATGATTTCGGATCGTATACTCACGATCTCGGATTGAGCATAGGGGTCGTCATTTTTTAGAGCTAGCTTTGCATATTCTAAAGCATCACTATATTCTCCCAATGCTTTGGCTACTCTTATCCTGCCTCGTAAAGTTTCTGCATGAGAAGGCATAATCCCTAAAGCACGAGCATAGTCTTCTTTGGCTTTTTTGTACTCATTCTGCTTTTCGAAGCATCTCCCTCTGATATAGTAATAAGATACAGTAGGCTTTTTTTTCTCAATCATTTCAGAAATGTCTTTTAAGGCAGAGACAATAGAATCATTCTTAAGATGGCAATCTGCTCTATAAAATTTCGCTTCCTGGTAGTCTGGCTCTTGTTTTAAAATTTTGTCTAGCCTGGCGATAGCGTCTTTGTAATTTTCGCTACGGTGCAAAGCTACTGCTTCTTCATAGAGTTTTTCTAGCTCAATGCTAGAAAATTCCATTTTTTTTTTATTTTCCTCTTTTTGGGATTCTGAAAATTTGGTTTCCTGTGCAATTTTATCCGTTTCAGCCTTTTGGAGTGTAGAGGCTGTAGACAGGGAAGAAGTCTTGCTGAAATATAAAACCAATACTACAACGAGCACAAGAAAGGCTACCAAAAAAAGCACCCAGATCATCTTGGAATCGCTTCGGGAGGAAGCCACCCTCCTTTTTCCAGAAACCTGTGCAAGGCGTGATCGCCTTTGAATCTTAGGCCTTTTTCCTGCTTTGCTCTCCTGCCTGGAAGATTCTTTAGCTGGGAAAGCATCTAAATTTTCTAAATTCTGAATTCCAGGAATCCCAGAAAGATTGGATGTTGCAGGAACCTCACTTTCTTTAGGGAATTCACGAAAAGGTTTTAAATCCAATAAAGGAGATTTTTTGGAAACAAAGTCATTGCTATCTATTGCAGTAGGATCATCTGCGCCAAAGGAAAAAGGGATCATTTTCTTAAAGCTTGCACCATCTAGTGTCTGGTCTGTATTAGAAATAGCAGGCAACTCTGCTTCAGGACTACCTGGCTTAACAGTCAGGGCAAAAGGGAGATCTGCGGATTCTTTGTCGGCTTCCAGCGAATTAAAAAATCCTGAATCCATTTCATGAGATGCCTTTTTAGGGGGTTCATTGTTGAAAGGCAAATCAGAAGGAAGACTATCGAAGTTCCATTCTTGAGTTTGTGCTGTAGGTTCAGAAAGAAAAAGATCCTCTATTCCTGCTTTGCCTAAATCTATTTCTTTGATGGGAGAAACAAAATTTGCGTTTTGACTATTTTTTTCTTCCAGATCTATGGCAGAGCCAACAGGCATAAGCCCAAAAGTAGCTGAAGGGTCTAATGCTCTGATATTTTTTTCATCAATAGTATGCTGGGTAGGAGGCTCCAAGAGATCTTCTTTGAAACAATCCAGATCCATAGGCATTTCTAAAAAATTCTCTTCTGCCTGTTTTTGAACAGGAAAAATTTCCGATTCTTCTTCATCGCCTAATGTCTTTTGTACAAAAAAGTCTGAATCTGGCATTTTTTCATCGACTGCTTTAGGCTCTTCCCATAATGGAGCAGAAACTAAAGGCAATTCCAAAAATTCGTCAGGCTCTTTTTTTTCTTCTAAAAAATCGAAATTTTTCATATCAGGTGTATTGAAAAGATCTGGTAATTTTGCCGATGGCTGCTCTTCTTGATCTTCCTTTATAGAAAAAGCATCATGATCTAAGCTATCTTTTACAGAAATATCGAAATTTTCTCCAGATAGATTGGGTATTTTGCTTGCTTCTTGATTCAGAGCGTTCCAGGATATGTTTTCCTTGTCTGGCAATTTTTCCAATATGATTTCATCATCGTCATATTCTTCTTCCAGTTCATCCCATTCAATAGGAACCGCATCTGGTAATGCATCAGAAGAAAGAGGTACTGATGCAACTTCCTCTGGCTGAGAAATTTCTGGCTCGGAAGATACTTTCATAATAGAAGAATCTACCAATTCCTCGATTTCTTCAATTTCTTCGAATTCTTCTACTTCCTCTTGTCCAGATTTTTTAGAAAAACCACAGAAAGGACACTCTGGTGGCTGCGAGTCAGAGATGGGATAGTTAAAAGTCTTGCTACATTGTTTGCAAATACACATTTGTAGGCTCTGTTCTCTAAGAATAGTATGTATTTGCCCCTCTGTTATATAACCTTTAAGATATAGAATTTGCCCTAGTGGTTGTTTATTCTCTTGGAGCTTTTGGACTTTTAGGCATTCTTCAATCTGCAATCTTGTAGCGAACCCTTTCTGAAAAGCCAAGATTCCGAATAGCTTCAATTTATCACTTATGGAAGCCATAGTGTTTCATTCCTTATTTCAACAATATATATCGAAAAAACTAAAGCAAAATTTACGCTGGCTCTAACAGAATCTGTGGTATTTATAGTCCATAAAAAAAATAAGACTGAATACCGCCTGCTGGAGCAGATGCTATTATCATAGCACTGCTCATCTGGCACAGGAAAAATTTGCTAAGAGCAGGCTTTGTTATTTAAGATATTTTATAAATAAGGCTGTGACCACAGGAAACGTTAGAATAAGCATTTACGTTTTAAGGCTCTTTGTACTGCATGGAAAAATGCCACAAGATTTAGGCCGTAAGACGCATAGGCTAATAAATAAACATGGCATCTCCATAGCTGAAAAAGCGATATTGCTGCTCGATGGCATCCTGATATGCTCTTAATACCAAATCTGTTCCTGCAAAAGCACAAACCAGAAGAAGAAGAGTACTCTTAGGAAGATGGAAATTTGTGATGAGTGCATTGACTATTTTATAGTTAAACCCTGGATAAATATAAAGATTGGTTGATCCAGTACCTGGAAGAACCTGTCCGCTTTTTCCCGATGATTCCAGAGTTCTACAGGATGTAGTGCCTGTAGCGATAACGCGCCTTTTTTCTTTCAATGCCAGATTGACTCTGATGGCTGTTTCCTCTGTAATTTCATAGGTTTCTGTATGCATCTGGTGTTGCTCGACTTCAGAACATTTTACAGGTAAGAATGTTCCTGTTCCAACATGCAATGTTACATAAAGAATCTCTACACCCTTTTGCCTTGCTTCCATCAATATTGGCTCTGTAAAATGCAAGCCTGCTGTTGGTGCTGCAATGGAGCCAGGATGTATAGCATACACTGTCTGATATCTTTCTCTATCTTCCTTTTCTTTGTTTTTCTTTTTCTCTCCCTTTCTTTTGATATAAGGAGGCAAAGGTGGAAACCCAATTTCTTCCATAATTTTAGAAACAGCCACACCCTGAAAGCAAAGTTTCCAACCTTTTTCTTCTCTTTTTTCTACAATAGCATGATATGGGCCGAAAAGATATTTTTCTCCGATTTTAGGACTTCGGGCAGTTTGTATCATTGCAATGGCCTTGTCCTCAAAGGAGGATACGATTAAACTGTCTACTTTCCCTCCTGTAACTCTTTGTCCCAATAGCCGTGCATTCAGGACTTTGGTATTGTTCAATACCAGAACATCTCCTGGACGGAAATAGTTAAGTATTTCTCCAAAATTTTTTTTATGCTCCCATTGTCCTTTAGTTTTATCGAGAGCCAGTAGACGAGACTGTTCTCTTGTCTTTGCAGGCTCTTGGGCAATAAAAGAAGGGTCAAGAAAATAATCGAAATCAGATAATTTCATGAGCTATATATTTATTTCCAGCTTTTTCTCACGAAAAAGGCTAAGAAGCATATCCCCGCTAAAAAAGAAATCAAAAGAGACGGTTCAGGAACAGTGGATGCATTCGACAACAAAACAATATTGTCAATCGCATAGTCATCATCTGTACCATACTGGCTAATAAAAGAAACTCGCAAAGAAGTTGTAGCAAACTGGCGGCTGATATCGAAACTGCCCCATGAATTGCCTGTTGGATTGTAGGTAATGGTTTCCAAAACTGCACTGTTCAGAAGATTGGTAAACCGAATCGCAAAGCTATTAGAATAGGTTCCAATCACCATAGTGCGATAATTCCCTGTCAGTCGCAGCAATTCTCCAGACTGTATAGTAACATCCTGATAGAGTGTAGGCTGTGGCCCAGGAACATCGTTCAGATAGTAATAATTTCCATTGATGCCATAGCTATCGTTGCGGACATAAGAATTAGCTGGCGTTCCACCAGTAAATCCCCAATACTGGGGAAGCTGTGTTCCTGCTATATTGTTCTCAAATCCTCCATTGAGAATCAAATTTACTGCAGAAAGGCAAGGCAAAATCATAAAAAGAATCACGACAAGAAAAAATAGGGTTGAATTTTTTGCCATAAATTTCTCCTTAGAGAGCCGAGAAAAGAAGAGAGAAAATGTATAACCCTTTTCTCTCTTCTTAATTCTCTATTTAATTTGTGTAGAAAGGAAAATCTGCAAACCCATTTGCTCGATCTGGTCTCTCATTTCTTCCAGGTCAGCCATATGGTCATCCTCATCCAAAAGTATTTTTGCAAGCAATTCTTTGGTGACATTATCGCCTGCTTCGCAGGTCAGTTTGATAGCATCATTGTAGGCTTTGATAGCCCCTGTTTCTGCAAAAATATCATTGGAAATTTGTTTGGGAACATCCTCTCCAACCTTAATTTCTGAAAGCTTGGAAACAATAGGTCTTCCTTCCAGAGCCAGAATTCTGCCAATAAGTTTCTCTGCATGTTTCATTTCATCTATGGCTCTTTTTTCAATTCTTTCATGAAGATTTTTATATCCCCAACTGGCAGCCATTTCAGAATGTACCATATATTGACTGATTGCACCTAATTCGTCGGCCAAAAGAGCATTCAAGGTTTCTAAAACTTTAGGATTACCTTTCATCATTGCACCTTTCTAAAAAAATTCATTTTTTTACACTCATGAAAACGTAAATTCTATTTTAACTTTTATCATGTTCAAGTCAAATAGTTTCCTGTAAACTCATAGGAAATTATAGTTTTAATGCTAAATTCACCCTGTAGCTACAATCCATTTAGCAGGGACACTCATGACCTGCTGTTGCGCATGGTAAAACCAAGGATAATACAAAAGCAAATGCCTGCTATGACAGCATAAGGAGCAAAAGTTCCGATTCCTTTTGGAGAGCTGGCAAAGGCAAAATTATGGGCAAAGCCAGCTCCTACGAGCATTCCCATAGCAAAAATGCCTGCATCTGCATCACCTTCCCCTGCCAGGAAAAGCTGTCGGCCTGGGCATCCCCCCGCAAGGGAAAAGGCAAGGCCAGAAAGAAGCATCCCTAAAAAATTCCATAGATGATTGTTGTGTGCTATGGGCTGGTCCAGAAAACCAGGCTTGAATTGCCCCAAAATCTGGTTCATGACAAAGGCAAAAAAAAGCAAGGAAATTACCCCAGACAACAGATGAAAATCTTTGATCAACAGGACATCTCGGATCGCCCCCATAGTGCAAAAACGGCTTCTTTGCGCGAGCATACCAATCGTAAGGCCTGCTCCCAGACTGATCCATAGATTGGCCTTCATGGAGCCTGGGCCTTTTAAACTGAAAAAGATTGGGCCATTTTCCACAAAAGAAACCTGAAAAAAAAGCAATAAAAACAAACCAAGCATGAAGCCAGGAAATACCCAACCAGCCGCCTTGTGCGAAGGATAAGCCCTTCCCAGATTGTAGCCATGCTTTAAGAATTGTACGCCTATGGCAATTCCTGTTGTTAGCCCCAAAAGTCCTAAAAGTGCATTGCCATCTCCTCCAGCCAGTCGCAGCAAAGCCCTCCAGGGACAACCGAGGAAAACCAGGGCACCAATCATGGCAAAAACGCCAAGAAAAAACCGAATCAGGCTGGAAGAACCAGCACGGGGCTTATATTCTTTAGTGCAAAGAGCTATAAGAAACGAACCTAATACAAAACCTATGATTTCTGGTCGTATATATTGAACCACATCTGCTCTATGCAAACCTAAGGCACCTGCTGTATCTCTTACAAAGCAGGCAACACAGATTCCCATATTGGCAGGATTTCCAAAGTATTGTAATAGTGCAGCCAAAGTGCCGATAATAGCACCAACGATAATGATTCCCCATCGAGAAGACAACGCATTTTTCATAGTTACCTCTTATATCAGTGGCTTTACCCCTAGTATTGTCAAAACGGCATTCACGATGCCCATAAGACCTTCTCCTGCTATCAAGCCAGAAGCCAGAGAATAGGTCATTTTTTCATTGCTATCAGGAGAGACTTTCTTCCAGATGAGCCATATTATCAAACCATATAGCATCACAAAAGAATAATAGGCAGGAATAATAAAAGCAATCCCCATAGCAAGACCACTGGGCAGATATTTTTCAGAAACTTTCATTTTTCGTAAAATAGGAAATAAGGCACCCAGAATAGCTGCAATAGTAACGGCATACAAACTATACTGAGGCAATGCAGCAAATCCTTTTGCAAGAAGTTCAGCCATAGCTTTCCATGCATAAGCTGCAGGAGCAGGCAACTGTTCATCCCCAATTTTATAAGCACTGGTGAAAATATAGTATACAGGGACAACACATATAACGCCTGTGCAGATACCAAAAAGCTGAGCAAGGAATTGCTTTTTAGCAGAAGCACCAATTAATTTACCTGTTTTCAGGTCTTGCATAATATCAGCAGCCTGAGAGGCTCCTGCACCTGTGAGACATGCTGACATCAGATTGGTAGGCGTATGGCCAGGTGCCAATGCTCCAAAAACAAGCTGTGTTACTTTGCCCATGCCTCCAACAGGATTTATATCTGTTTCGCCTACAGATCTTACGGCAACGATAGCTAAAATAGAAGAGAGAGCTATTGCTATTAAAGCGCAATACCACTGTATACCAAAAAAAGTAGAGGAAATGAAAATTGTCACAATAGAACCTGCAATCAGGCCATTTATCCACCAGGAGTTGGGAATCTGGTTGGAAGTTTCTATTCCATTAGAGCCTTTGGTTCCAGGGAACTTTAAGGCACGGATGAAGGTTCTCCAGGATAAAGCCAGAGAAGTGATAGCTTCACTGACCATTAAAGCAACGCCAGGCCATATAAGCCATCCACGCGGTCCATTTTCATAAGACATAATAGCACCTGGTGCCCATCCATTGCTTTGAGCGATAGGGCCTAAAATTCCCCAGGCAATAATAGCACCTGCTACCAGAGACATAACGACTCTTGGGCCGATCATAAAGCCAGCCCCCATCAGGGAAGGGCCAAGATATATCTTAAAAGACCAGGCTGACATAGTGGCCACTATAGCACCCAAATTAAGCCACTCAGGCCAGGATATCAGGGATGTCCATTTGTCTATAGGAGGCATCTCTATTTGTGGTACAAAGTGGTTTGCCAGGCGAAATAAGCCTGCCAATATAGCTGCCCAAATCAACACTTTGGCCTTTTCCATCGCATCGCCTTTTTCGCTTTTCATGGATACAATCGTCTGGGCTACTGCCATACCAGAGGGAAAACGAAGTTTATCCACATCCACAAGCTGCCGTTTCAAAGGCACAGCAAAGAATACCCCCAAAAAGGCAGTACAAAGTGCCCATAGAAAAAGAGAAAGCCAGGGAACAGGATAACCAAGCAATTCCATGGCAGGGATAGCAGCAACCAGACCTGCGGCTGAAGTCATAGCACCTGCTGCTGATCCTGCCGTTTGGGCTATATTGGTTTCCAGGACGCTCAATTTTTTTTTCGTAGGTGCAAAGATGGCATAGCTAAGAACCGCGCATATAATAGACGCTCCAAAAGTCCAGCCAATCTTCAATCCAATATAAATATTCGTACATGCGGTTACACACCCAATAGCACAACCAGCAAGCAAGCTGCGCAAAGTAAGCTGTAATTCATCTGGTTCTGGAAAATAGATCTGCTCTTCTGGCACCTTGCCAGAGAGTTGTTGTTCTAGCGCGGTATCTTTTTGATCCGTCATACTTTTTCTCCTGATATGTTCTTGTTAAATAAACTGCATATACACCAAAAATCGTCTGATTAAAATAAATACTGCATTAGTCAAAGTGATCCTGTGCAAAATGAGTAGTGCTATGGCAATAGCATCTACTCCATTTTGCGGTTCTAGCATACTTTTAAAGAAGGCACTATTTATATCTTATTTTGAAATATGTTCAACAACATTTTGACTAAAACAGATTAAAATAAATACTGTTCAATTGTTTGACGCAGCACTGGCAAATCTTCTTTGACTATATTCCATACAATTTCTAAATCTACTCCAAAATATTCATGGATTAGTTTGTTTCTAAAAGCTTTAATGTCTCTACATAATTCAGGGGAAATTTGGTTTAGCGTTTCTTTTGATAATTTAGAAATAGCTTCGCCTATAATTTCAAACTCTCTTATGGCAGCAGAATACGTTTTTCTATCTTGTGTGAATTGTTCCAATGTTATAAATTGAGTATAGCTCTGGATCGCTTCTATAGAATCTAAAATATCGGTGATATATAGCCTATCTGATCTGCTGCTAGACATAAATGATTTCTTTTTCTATAAATTTTTGTGCTTCTGGTTTAAGGCTGCTTTCTATACCGAGGTCTACTTTTTTATGAAATATCCCTTCTAATTCTCTTTCTAAAGAAAGAAAAAATCGTATCTTTTTAAATTTTTTATCCATTTCTATAGCAATGTCTATATCGCTTTCTTCCTGGGCAGTTCCTCTTGCATAGCTTCCAAAGAGTCCCATTTTTGTAACCCCAAATCTCTTTTGAAAATCTTCTTTGTGTTCTTTAAGGAAAGATAAGATTTGCGCTTTATCCAGCATGATATTTTCCTTTCAAGGCAAAATTTTGGTTCATCCGAGTTCTTTACACATCTTTGGTTACTTCTTTCTATGTAATCGACTCTGATGAACCGAGAATATTGGTGTTTTATTGATTTTTAATCTTGTTTCCTGACACCCATTTCCAACATAATTTGCCTGACCATAGCCTGGGCTAGTTTTTCTGTATTGCCTGAGTATAAAGCGAGCTTTCCACCTGTAAAAATAATCCAACAAGCAATCTTTCCAATCACAAGCAAGAGCAAAACAATAATGCCCCATGCTGCGAAATAGGATAAACGGAAAGGTACCAGAGGAGTGAGTTCTTTTTCTTGCTTTGAATCCTGCATTTGAGGCATTCTTTTTACTGTCTCTGTCATCATCTCATGGCTCATCTTGCATAAAGATTCTCCGAACTTATCCATCTTGCTCCCTTGTTCTACTTTTTCAGCATATTTCTCTATTTTTTCAGGGGAACGATACAATTGCCAGGATTCGCTGACTACTTGATAGCCTATCCACAATCCAAAAATCAATACCCCGATTCCTACAATCCGAACAAAGCTGGTAAAGATGCCAATACCTTCGGCATGAACATTTTCTTTTTCCATGATACTTCCTTTTCATTAAAATTTTCTATGCCATAATCTGATTTCCATTACGGCTTATTTGGCAGAAATGCCTCCGATCAGAGTAGGAATTGTATATATTTTATTTTGTGCAGTAATCAACAAAATTTTATAATCTTTTCCTCCCCAGGCAAGATTAGAAGCACTTTCTGGAAGAGAAATTTCTCCTATAAATTTGCCTTCTACATTGTAGATAGAGATTCCACCAGAGGATGCAGCATAGATATTGCCTGCCTTATCTATTCGGATGCCATCTCCGACAGGGGTTCTTCCTTCACGGACTGGCTGCTTGGCAAAAAGGCGCAAATTTTTGAGCGTACCATCTGCCTGGACATCAAAGCAATAGACATTACCATCTTCATTGTTTGTTACATACACTATATCTTCTTTAGGTGAAAAGGCAATTCCATTGGGAATCTTAAGCTCGCCAGAAAGCAATTCTACGGAGCCATCCTTACGAAGTCGATAAATACCGCGAACAGGCTGCTCCTCTTCTGCTTTTACTGGACCATAGCCAATCAAACCGTAGTGGGGATCGCTAAAATATATATCGCCTTTTTGGGAAATGGCTAAATCATTAGGACTATTGAGTTTTTTACCATTGTATTTATCCGCAATGACTTCCACTGTTCCGTCTGCTTTTGTACGAGTCACAGTGCGGTCATGTTGTGCAGATACGATATTCCCATCCCAATCCAGGGCATGTCCATTGGTAAAATTAGATGGATCTCGAAATACAGCAACGCCTTTTTCCTGATGATACTGATAAATTTTATTGCCAGGAATATCACTAAAAATCCACATTTCTTCTTTAGGAAGCCATAATGGTCCTTCTGTAAACTTAAATTGATCGCTTACCATCTTAGGCTGTGCATTTTCAGGCAATATATCTTTTAAAGTATATTGACTTTGCATTGCAGAGTGCTGGCAGGATATAAGAGAAACAAGACAGAAAGATAATATCAAAAGTCTAAGAAACATTTTTAACTCCTTAAATTATGACCGTCCATAGAATAGCTAGATACAGAGCAAATCAAGGGAAACTGCCTGGCAGCCCGAATCGAATGCCTTTATATTGATTTCGACAATTTTTTCTCCTTTTGAGGCAAACAACTCTTTTACCCATTTTTTCATCAGGCCTTTATCCATAGGAAGAAAATTGCTTAAGGCTCCTAGCAAAACCATATTTTCTGCATAGATAGTTCCTGCTTCTTTGGCAAGTTTTGTTGCATCGAAAAGAATACTCCTATAAGACTTGATTGCCTTTTCTAGTGTTTCTATTTCAGGATATTGAGAAATATTGATAAAAGGCTGCGAGTTGGTAAGAATCAGCCCCCCTGGAACAAGATAGTCAACATAACGCAAAGATTCCAGTGGCTCTATACCTAAAATAATATCTGCCTTTCCAGTAGGAATCATATCACTATGGATCTTTTGGTCAGAAATCCGAACATGGGAAACCACTCCGCCTCCTCGTTGTGCCATACCATGAACTTCTGTTTGTTTAAAGTAAAAGCCTGCTTCCAGAGCAGAATTGTCCAATACATAAGCCAGGGAAAGGATTCCTTGCCCGCCTACTCCTGCAATCAATATGTCTTTTTTCATATTTTTATTCCTTTTCTGATTTACTTTTGATTTTTTTCTTGCCTGTCTGGATACACTCTCTCCTGCAAACCAATACGGAAAGTCCCTGGTATTGCATTTCTTGCAGGATAATATCTGTGTTTTCTTGCAGGTTTTTAGGAAGAGGAGATAAAATTCTATAATGCGCAGGGTCTACGCCCATTCCTAATATGAGCTTATCCATGTTTTCTCCTGTACACATTGTGGCCTGGCCACCTGTCATGGCTACAGTCGCATTATCCAGAATGATGACTTTGATGTTGCTGTTTTCTCTAACCGCACCCAGAAGAGGGGTCATTCCAGAATGAGCAAATGTGGAATCCCCAATCACGGCAACGCTAGGATTGACACCACAGTCGCAAGCCCCTTTTGCCATACTAATGCTTGCTCCCATATCCACGCACGTAGTTATGGCATTGTATGGAGGTAAAGCACCTAGTGTATAGCAGCCAATATCGCTGAAAACTCTGCCGTCTTTATGAGATTTCATGGCTTCATTCAAAGCATTGTAAAGGTCTCCATGTGGGCAGCCTTTACAAAGAGCAGGAGGTCTTGGTGGAATAACGATATCGGGCAATTTTTCGTGCTCTTTGGGCTTTTCCCCAAAAGCCAGACGAATAAGCTCAGGAGTAAGCTCTCCATCCCTGGGCAAAGTCCTATCCAATCGTCCCTGAATATTATAGGAATGAGGCAAAATACCTCGGAGCTTTTCTTCGATAAATGGGTATCCTTCTTCCAACACAAATACCCTTTCTACGCTTTCAAAGAGCTTTCTGATCTTTGCTTCGGGCAGAGGATATGTTCCAATCTTCAGAACAGATAAGGCTTCTCCCTTTTCCTGGAAGTATTCCATTATGTAATTATAGGCAATCCCTGAAGCGATAACCCCGATTTTCTTGTTTTCCGTGATTTCCAGATTGTTGAAAGGAGATTCCTCACAATAAGAGGCAATCTCTTTTTGTACAGCCAAAAGCCTTGCATATCGCTGGCGAGCATTGACAGGCAGTAAGACCCACTGGCTTCGTTTATCAGAAACAGGCAAAACAGACTGTGGAAGAGGTTCTTTGATTATTACACTACTTCGGCTATGAGCAAGTCGCGTAACAAGTCTTAACATCACAGGAATTTCAAAACGCTCGGAAAGAGTATATGCTTCTCTTGTCATGTTGTATGCTTCCTGCTGGTCATGTGGCTCCAGGCAAAGAATATAAGCAAAATGGGCATAGTAGCGAGAATCTTGCTCATTTTGAGAGCTATGCATACCAGGATCATCGGCAACAGCAAGCACCATCCCTCCATTCACGCCAGTAATAGCAGAATTCATAAAAGGATCGGCGGCTACATTTAACCCAACATGCTTCATGGTGACGATAGAGCGTGCACCAGCATAAGAAGCACCCAGCGATTCTTCGTAGGCAACTTTTTCATTGCTAGACCATAAAGCATGAATCGGGGCTTTATGGTTTTCCACGTAGCGCATAATATACTCAAAAATCTCTGTAGAGGGAGTACCAGGATAGCCACAGGCACTTCTGATACCAGCATGGATAGCACCCATAGCTACGGCTTCATCTCCCATAAAAATTTCTTTTTTCATACATTCCCTTTCTCATAAATATAAAAAAACATTATAGACATCATCCTAACCGTTTAGGGGAACGAACCATAGAAAGAAACAAAAGCCCAACAAAAATCCAAACTACCTCTCGTAGCCTTCGGAGTATAGAAAAAGTGAGGCCAATGCTTTTAGGAAAGCCAAAAAGAGCAAAAACCCATACCTGGCCACCTTCTTGTACACCTATTGAGCCTGGAACAAACGCACCTGCTCCTTTCACTGCAACAGAAATAGACTCTAAGGCAATAGCAACAGGCCAGGTTATTTCATACCCCATCAGCATTAAAAGGATGTAAATTTCTAATGCTCCAAAACACCAGCCTAAAAAATAATGAATGCAGGAAAAAACAATGGAGGGTTTTTCTTTACTATAATACTTCAATAAAATTTGGTCAAACTCTTGAATTTTTTCTTCATCAGAATCGAAAGCTTTAGAGAAAAATTTTATTTTACGAAGCCACTGTATACAAAGCTTTCCAATCCCCTTTTTTTGCATAGAAAACAAAAAAAATAAAAACGCAGAAAAGATAAGAAAGAAAATAATAAGCCATGTGAACAGAGAATCTCTTTTTCCTAGTGCATTAACGGTTATTTCTATGCCAATTATTATAAATATAACTTCGGCAACTGTCATTAAAAATTTTCCAATAACAACAGAAGCAAGGCCGTGTGTAAAAGGAATGCCTTTTTGCGAAAGCATATAAGCCTTTACAGGCTCTCCCCCTATATATGCTGTAGGAGTCGTATAGTTTATAGCTTCTCCTGCCAGGCGTACACGAAACAGAAAAGAAAATGGCACAACAATTTCTTTACAAAACGAATACTTCCAACCTAAAGTATCAAAAATATAAACTGCGATATAAGGCAGCAAAAATAAGAATCCCCAAGGCCCTAAGCGTGACAGTTCTTGAAATATATTGTTGATTCCCGTATCCACTAAAAGCCATACAATAACGAAAAATCCCAAGAGAAGCAGAAAAATCTTTAGCAACTTCATGAATCTATCCTAAATATTGGGAACAGAAAAAAGATAATTTTTGATTTGTCTTTTGGCTATAAAAATTCTAAACAAAAGCAAAATCCAGAATATCTGGCTGCCGACTGCGGATAGCCATAAAAACCATGTCAGGTTTCCTATAATCGCTCCTAAAATAAGAAGCACAGTAAAATCACGGCTAGTCATTTTATCTATAAATTTTTCTAGCTTTATGAAATTAGTGGAAAAAGGAGTATTTTTTATTTTAGCTTTTAAAGCAGTCTGTACGTATAGCACCAAGATAAAAGAAATGACTGTAGCAAATACCAGCATAGAACAAAGCCATAGTATTTTTGTATCTGGAGCAAGCTGGTATTCTCTAATTCCAAGACAGATAAAAACAGCAAGATGAACTACATTGTCTCCTGTAATGTCTAACCATCGTCCTAGCTTGGATTCTTTGAATTGTATCCTGGCAACGTCTCCATCAATACAGTCCAGAATAGCCGAAAGTTGAAGCATCAAAGCAGCTACGATGCTTTCCCAGTAATGGCCTGATAAAAATAAAATAGCAGATAGTAATCCTATTCCAATGGAAACCAGGCTGACAAAATTGGGATGAATTTCTGATCTGGCAATGGGCAGAGTGATTTGTCTTCCTATGGGGCGATTGAAATAAACATCTACGATTCCTTCGAGAGGAGACTGTAAGCTTTCTAATAGATGAGTTTCCGTTTTGTTTATAGATGGAAGCAAATTCTCTACAAAACCTTCTATTTCCTTTTTAGGGAGAGATTCTAAAAAAGCAGAAGAGATTTCCGAATTTTTGAATTCTAATTTTGCCAGAGGTATATGTTTTCCATTCTTGGAGGCACATTCATTGGCATTTGCCGATTTGCAGAATTTCTCTAACGTTTTTGCATCTATCAATGTCTGATAGTGATAGTATAAAAAAATGCTATCCTCACCAGAATATTCTGTAAGGGATTCTATCCATTGCCAGGAACACTGGATTCTAATATCTTCTCTCAATATTTTTTCTATGCACTCTTTATTTTTCTTGTAATCCTGCTCTGAGTCATAATTTTCTTTGCTGTCCCAAAGATAAAAATTTTGAAATCCTGCTCTTATCCCTGTCATCATGACTCGTTGAATCAAAGTCACGCCTGCGACTTTTTCTACAGGCTTTAGTTTACTGATTGCGCAAGGATCGGATATTTTTGATGGGAATAAATCCACTATTATATTTTTAATTCCATGATCGCTCATTTGGCATTATGAACCTTAAACGAAAAGATTGAAAACATTCTTAACACATCGCAACAACAGTTACGGTCATTTCTAGCAAGTTTTAAAAAAATCTTCAGGCAATTTATCCCATACTTCCTGGCAACAAAACCAGGGAAGGGCATCAGGAGGAGGCAATTCTTTTATTTGATATTCTTGCTCCTCAATGATGTATACCTTATTTTTTTTCGATGATATTACCATAATATTTTTAATATCCCATAAGTTGTAGAATCATTTTAGCAATTTCTTTAGGGTTGCCACTGTAAGAGGCTGCCCCCAGATCTACTGCTTTTTTAGGCATTCCATATACCAGACTGCTTTCCTGATCCTGAGCATAGGTTTTTCCGCCTTTTTGGGAGATTTCATAAAGGCCTTTTGCCCCATCCTCACCCATTCCAGTAAGAATGACTCCAATGCTCTTATCCCCAATATTCTGAGCCAGGGAAGAAAAGAGTATATCAACGCTTGGTACATGATACGAAGACGCAGTATCAGCGAGCAGATGTGCTTGCAAATTATTGTCCAGGCTTAGGTGGCTGGGTTTCCCTGCAATGTAAACTTTTCCAAGAGTCAGTATCTCTTTATCTTGTACGATTTTTACAGACAAGGGAATGTTATTTCCAAGCCACTCTGCAAAGCTTTCCGCAAATGTGCTGGAAATATGCTGGACTATGGCTATAGGAATAGCAAAATCTTTGGGAAATCCATCTAAAAGGTCTACAAGAGCCGAAGGCCCACCTGTGGAAGACCCTATAGCCAGAATACGATAGTTTTTAGTGCTGGCGGGCTTGAACTCTTTAATTATTGGAGGCTCTTGCTTAATGGAAGCTATACGACGAATCACTTTAACTCTGCTGAATCTTTTGAGCTTTTGGATTATAGGTGCCCCGATTTCTTTTAAATTAGAGCTAAAGCGTCCATCAGGTTTCTCCATGACATCCAAAGCCCCTGCTTTTAATGCTTCGAATGTAGCATTTCTTTCTGTAATGATAGTAGAAGAACTCATAATTAAGATAGGAGTAGGAAGATATTGCATAAGATGCCTGGTCGCTTCAAAACCATCCATAACAGGCATGTGTATGTCCATTATGATGACATCAGGTTTTAGCTTCTCCGTAAGCTCAATGCCTTCTTTTCCGTTCTTTGCCATGCCTACTACCTGAATTTCGGGATCTGTCTCCAGCATGGTTTTCAACATCTTATGGATCAACTGCATATCATCCACAATCAAAACGCGAATAGCCTCACCCATCTTTTTCTCCTTGAATAAGTTATGACATTTGTAAAATACCAGGGGCGTTGCCCCAACGCTGTTAAGTTAAGATTGTAGCCGCAGGG
>CALKWO010000007.1 GCA_938003875.1 uncultured bacterium | reverse complement strand
GCAAGACTCTGGAAAATAAAAAGCTCGAAATGTTCCATCTTGTCTTTGATGTTAAGGCTAATGGATGCTTCAACCTGCTTCAGGCTGCCCAGAACGCTGGCCTGCGCTCCTTGATTTTGCTTTCTTCTGTAGCAGGGCGATTCGGGAATATCGGACAGACGGACTACTCCGCAGCGAATGATCTTCTCAACAAATACGCAGCATGGATCAGAGAAAATCTTCCTGGCGTAAAGGCTCTTTCTATCAACTGGACTGGATGGGCTGGTGCAGGCATGGCAACAAAAGAAAATATCAAGAAAATATTCGATGATGCTGGAATTACCTTGATTCCTCTCGAACAGGGAGCTTCTATGGTCAAACGAGAGATTCTCTATTGCCAGAAAGAATCCGAAATTGTGGTAGCTGGAAATCTGGGTTTTCTGGACAGCCAGAAACAGGTTGTCCTGCATCGTCCAGAAAGCGATGTAGAAAAAATTCAGGAGAGCCTTGTAAACAAAAAAGAGCAGTTTCCTTTCTTGAAAGCAATCTCTTCCTACCAGGAAAACCGCTATATGGAAATCAAGAGAGAACTCAGAGTAGACTACGATAAATATCTCAAAGACCATGCGGTCGAAGGAGTTCCTTTGTTCCCTGGTGTTATGGGGCTGGAAGCCTTTGCTCAGGCAGCTCGTCTCTTTTGTCCAGGGCTAGACGTTGTGGCTATGGAGGAAATACATTTCAACAAGGCACTCAAGATTTTCAAGGAAAAGCCTGTAGAAATGAGAATCGTTCTGGAAACTTTGAGCGAATCCAGCGAGGAGAAACGCCTCCAGGCAAGACTGGAATCGGATTTTGTCAGCAGCACAGGACAGAAATTAGGCGAAACGCGCACTCATTTTGAAGGAATTGTGGTCATGGGACAGACATACAAGGCACCGAAAAAGCCTCTCTCCTTTCCAAAAGAAATTCCCGATATGAATCGAGAAAAAATTTATCAGATTCTGTTCCATGGGCCTTTATTTCATGTGTGCGAGAATGTCTATCTCGATAAGAACAAAGGCATCATGGCGAAAATGAACCAAAGCAAAGAGGCTCTCTTCAAGGATGCCAATCCTGTCTGGAGCATACAGCCCTTGCAAATAGAGCTAGGATTCCAGGCTGCTGGACTCTATGAATACCTCAATGACAAACGCTTTGGTCTGCCCTATCAAGTGGATAAAATCCATTTCTATTCACAGCCAGGCACGGAATTCAAGGAAATTCGCGCTGTTGCCATCCCAGAAAACAAAGACAGCTCACAATTTTCCGTAGAGATATGCAGTGGAGATACCATACATATTGAAATCGAGGGCTATCGCACCATCACGCAGGCAGAGATGAAATAATGCTCTCCCACTGGCTTCTCAGGTCGTTCTCCCATTACGATGCCTCTGATTTTCACAGCAGACAATGGGGAACAGCCAGAGAGCAAACCACGTATCAGAAATTTTCTTGCGAAAAGAGAAGAAAGGACTGGTTGCTAGGCAGGCTTACGGCCAAAGAGTTGATCCAGAAGTACTATCTGTCTTTATGTGGAACAAGGCTCTCCTTTCCCGAAATCGAAATTCTCAATGCCCCTTCTGGAAAGCCCTGTTTCCAAATCAGCCAGCCTTTTGGCCCTTCAATAAACTGCCCTGCCCTGTCCATTTCTCATTCGCAAGACCTTGCCTTTTGTGCCCTACAGGAACTTACCCCCAGGGAAGGATTTGGAATAGACATAGAATATGCCTCACCCAGACCTTCCCTTTTTGTAGATACCTTCTACAACGCCCAGGAGCAAAAGCACCTTGCTGCCTATCAGGGAAAAGAACACACCCAGGCAGTCACCGCAATATGGAGCCTAAAAGAATCCGTTCTCAAAGCATTAGGGCACGGCCTTCGCATGGATACAAACAAAATCACAGTCCAACTCTCCCCCCCACCCTGGAACCAATGGAACCAGCAGCACATCCAAATCCCCTCCATGCCAGGAATCCAGGTACAGTCCTGGATGCGCTACATTGGCTACTTTGTCTTGAGCATGGTAAAAATTTCCGACTTGGGGCTATATATTCCCTCAAAGTTCGCTTAAATTTTAATAGAGTTTGAGAAATGAGTAAGCACTTGGTATAATAGAAAAAAAATTTGGGAAGAAAACAGATAGAATATGACCAACGAGCTTACCGTTTATATTTTTCAAAAATATAAAATATACTATGGCTTAGGAAAATTTTATGGAAACCAATGTTCCAGTCACTCGCATATTGGATGTTCTGCCTAAACAGATCGATAGTTATAAAATTTTGGATAAATTAGGTAAGGGGGGAATGGGAGTTGTCTATAAGGTAGAAAAAAATCCAGGAGAAATTTATGCATTGAAAATTCTTCTGGATAAAGATGCATCAGAAGAAATCTATTTTCAAAGATTCAGAAAAGAAATCGAAATACTTTGCCAGTTCAACCATCCTAATATTGTCAAAATCCATTCTATGGGAGTATGGCAGGGAAAACCCTATTTTATTATGGACTATCTGGAAGGCGTTACTCTGGGAAAATATTTAAAAACCAGGCAGAAGCTTTTGCCAAAGGAAGCATTGAGCATCTTTTATCCTATTGCCTGCGCTTTAATTGAAGTCCATAAAATAGGTATTGTGCATCGTGATATTAAACCAGACAATATTATGATCTGCAATAAAAAGCCTTATTTGATGGATTTTGGCGTTGCGCTGGAATACAATCGAAAAACTAGAATGACAGCAACAGGCGTAGCCATTGGAACCTTGAACTATATGCCGCCAGAGCAGGTGCAAGGCCAAAAGAAAAAAATAGGGCCGTGGAGCGATGTGTACTCTCTAGGAGCTACGCTTCACCATACATTAACAGGTGTTGTTCCTTTTTTTGGCCACACAGAATTTGAAACCATGCTAAGATTGTCCCAAGAAGAGATTTCTTCTATAAAAAAATATAACACAAGGTTTTCTAAAGAATTAGAATGGATTGTTCAGCATGCTACTAGAAAAAATCATGAAGAGCGATATTCTGCTATGCAAGAATTCGCAGAAGATATGAACAGCATACTGAACCAAAAGAAAATTACCAAAAAAAGGAATACATATAAGACAAGATTTTTGCTCCCTTATATGCTTCTTTTTGTTATCCTAATAGCATTGTCATTCGTTGTGATGTTTTATGTTTCTCAGGGAAAAGAGCAAGCCAGAGAAATACCTAAGCCAAAAACACAACAAATTCCTATTGACCAGGAAAAACCTAAGCCTGTTCCCTTGCAATTTTCCGAAAAAAAAGCACAAGAAGATAACAAAGAACAAGAAAAAAATTTGCAATCCCTAAAAGAGCATTTAAAAAAATCAATAGAACAAAAAGAAGACCGTGGAATCATTACGCAGCTTACCTTACAAATCGCAGACATTTATAAAAAACAAAATCAATTTCTAAGGGAAGTGGAACTTTTAGAAGAATGCCCTTACCCTGATATTGCTATAACCGAGAGAAGGTTCCATCTGCATTTACAGATGCAACGCAATTCTTATGCTAGATATGATCTGTTTTTATTAAAAGAAATTTTTCATTTACAAGAGCAAAAATTTTTGCCTTTGCTACATCTTTTGCAGGAAAGTCTCAAACAAGAAGATATTTCCAACCAAAATGTACACATCTCAAGACAAAAAATAAGGAAAATTTTGAAAGAATTGGCTTTTATAAATGCTGCCAAATGGACAGTAGAAAATCCTCTTGTCCAAGAGGCTTGGAAAAATGCTTTCCAGATTGCCCAGGAAAACTTTGATGATTTTATGCCATTGATGACATGCCTTAGTTCTTTAATTGCTTTAAAAGACCAGGATTTGGCAAAAGCTAAACAAATTATGAATATTACTTTTTCAGGCCAATCTTTTTATTCTGGCTTTGCATGGCTCAATTTAAAGGGAGTTATAGTCTTTGATTTTTGGCCTGAAATCACTTTTGTCAATGCTATACTAGCTTACTACTCAAACCAAGATGAAAAAGCACGGCATTTATTAGAAAAATTCCAGACAAACCAGGAATACTATGACTACCCTACAGAGCGACGGCTCTATAAAATGGCAGAGCCTTATCTTAAATCTTTACAAAATAAAAATTCCAACAAAATTCCCTTAGAGTCAAATATAATCAAGGAATTACTAAAACAATTGCTCTATAGGCTAGGCGATAGGATATTGAAAACAAGCATAGATATGATAAGAACACAGAGTATAGCCACTGCGATAGATATTTGTGAAGATTTTCTTTGTTTGGAATATTGGGAATATATGTTTCATTATAAATTAGGATATTACTATAGTTTACAAAAAAATATATATCTTGCAGAACAAAATTTTCTTATTGCTAAAAAATACAAACCTGATTTTTCGGAATTGATTTTTCTTTTAGGAGAGATCTATTTATATACAAATAGGCTACAGCAAGCCAAAGAATCTTTTACGTATTGTGTTCAAAACCAGCCTCAATGGGATAAGTATATGCTGGAAAAAGCCAAACAATATCTGCTAGAAATAGAAAAAAGAAACAAAAAATAGCCACTGCGTTGCATACAGAGTATACATCGGATTCAAAAAAATTTATCCACAGATTAGGCAGATTACACAGATTTTCAAAACTTTTATCTGCGCAATCTGCCTAATCTGCGGATTATTTGATCTGCTGCACTGTGTTCTGTGTGCTTCTATGGTTTAAAATTTATAAAACTATCGAGTAATCATAATAATCAAGAAAACAAATAGGAATTTTTACATACAAAACTTTTTTCTAAAAATTCTACCGACGCAACCGACTAGCAGCGAATACCAAGACGCTTATAAAGAAAAGGAGCATACAAGAGGGTTCTGGGATGGCCTCCACAGCAATTTTTGCATTGTAGATGGTAGAATTGAGTTCGTAAGAACTAGTATCTGCGTAAAGATTGACAGTGAGTCCATTGGCAACGGTGCGAATGAGGCTGCTATTGTGGTAATACTTAATCTCGGTGCCTTCTCGGGCCACGCGAAAGACACTTCCTGTGGTATAAGTGCCAAAATTTCCCATATAGGAGCCATTTTCATATATTTGGATGGTCCCGCCATAAGTCATATAAAGCGCATAATCAATGGTGTTATAAACAGCATTTGTGTCAAAATCAGAAAGCCCAAACATACGATGGCTGGTCGTTTCCTGGGCCGTGGTTTCAACATAGCCATTTTTACCAGCCGCAATATATTGGGTAGAAAAAGCACCTGCATTCCATTGGTTGGCAGCACCGTTTTGGGTGAGGCTGTTTCCACTGATAGTGACATTCACAGGCGATGTCCAGACGATGTTTTGGATATCAAAAGACACGCCAAAAGAACTTGTAGTCACTGCCAAGAATAAAAAAACAAATAAAAATTTTTGCATAGGAACCTGCTTTCTAAAAAGAATTAAAAGTAATCAAACCTGGCTCTAA
The DNA here is from genome assembly GCA_938003875.1 of uncultured bacterium. Classification (GTDB taxonomy): domain Bacteria; phylum Planctomycetota; class Uabimicrobiia; order Uabimicrobiales; family JABWCH01; genus JABWCH01. The sequence continues at coordinate 44 of CALKWO010000007.1, read as the reverse complement.
CAGAATCTGTGGTATTTATAGTCCACAAAAAAAATAAGACTGAA
>CALKWO010000006.1 GCA_938003875.1 uncultured bacterium | reverse complement strand
CACGCTTCATCCATAATTCCGAAAACTTCAATTTTTAAGTGCGGAATGTAGGTTTCCAATTTAAAATTGTAAATATTATCACCGCAGAAATGCAGAAAATGTTTTTTCTGTATCTCTGCGGTGTTTCCTTATAGGTAGATATATAGTATGTTCTCTCTCTTTCAAAATACAAAATTATTAGAAAAAAAAGTAGATACCTATCTGGATTTTGCAAGCCAGACAGGTATAGTTTTTCAACAAGGACTTAGCGATTATCTGAATCATAAGGATGATGAATTCGAGGCCCATGTTTCCAAAATTCGCGATTTGGAAAGGCAGGCAGATGATCTCCGCAGGGAGATAGAGGATTATCTTTATATACATACTCTGATCCCAGAATCCAGAGGCGATGTCCTTGCTATTTTGGAAAATACAGACAATGTAATTGATCGGGCGAAAAACACCCTTCTGGAATTTTCCATAGAAATGCCTTATATCCCTGAGGAGCTAAAACAAGATTTTTTAGATCTCAGCAGCCTTGTAATACAATGTCTGGAATCTATGATCTGCTCTACTCGTGCTTTCTTCAAAGATGTGAATAGCGTAAAGAACTATCTTCATAAAGTCCATTTTTATGAGCATGAAGCAGACCAGGTTTCAGAGAGGCTTAAAAGAAAAATATTTCGCAGCAATACACTACCTCACCTTGCGTTTAAGAACCATCTTCGTTACTTTGCCCTTCATATTGACTTGATAGCAGATCTGGCAGAAGACGTAGCGGACAGAGTTTCTATCTATACAATCAAAAGGATGATGTAGTCTTATGCAAATGATGTTTTTTCTATCCAGTGGAATTTTCTTGGGATGGTCACTAGGGGCAAACCATGCCTCCAATGTTTTTGGCACTGCCGTAGGCACTAAAATGATAAAGTTTAGGACAGCAGCCATCATCTGTAGTATTTTTGTAACACTTGGTGCTTTCTTTTCAGGATCTGGAGCAACGCAAACTTTAGAGCAGTTAGGGTCTGTAAATGCTATTGCTGGATCTTTTGTCGTTGCTTTCTCGACTGCTTTAAGCATCACATTGATGACAAAGCTAGGGCTGCCTGTATCTACATCCCAGGCTATCGTCGGGGCGATTATAGGATGGAATTTTTTTAGCGGGGCACTTACTGATTATTATACATTGATCAAGATTAGTGGTACATGGATAGTCGGGCCTGCTCTTGCTGCTCTTTTTTCTCTTGTTTTGTATTTTCTGATAAAGCTATTCTTCCGATTTGTAAAAATCCATCTGTTTCGACTGGATGCCTATACAAGGTTTTTGTTGATCCTTGTAGGTGCGTTTGGTTCTTATGCACTAGGAGCGAATAATATCGCCAATGTCATGGGTGTCTTTGTTCCTGTATTCCCTTTTAAACCTTTAAATCTTTTAGATACTTTTTATATAACTGGAACACAACAATTATTTTTCTTAGGCGGTATCGCTATCAGTGTAGGAGTCTTTACCTATTCTTATAAGGTTATCAAGACTGTAGGTACATCTCTTGTGTCTCTGACACCTCTGACTGCTTTTATTGTTGTGCTTTCAGAATCTTTGGTTTTATTTCTTTTCTCTTCACAGTCATTAGAATCATGGCTTATAGAAAAAGGCCTTCCTTCTCTGCCTTTAGTTCCTATATCCAGCACGCAGGCTGTAATTGGAGCTGTATTAGGCATTGGAATCGCTAAAGGAGGGAAAAACATCCGATGGAAAATTATGGGGAATATAGTTCTTGGGTGGATTACAACGCCCTTGCTGGCAGGTATTGTTTGCTATATTTTGCTGTTTTTTTTACAAAATGTTTTTGATCAGCAAGTATATCGTGCTGTCCCATACAAAATTACAGAGCCTATGATTGAAAAGAGTCATGAATTCAACCTCCCTTTGAATTATCTTACGTCTATAAAAAACATAGATTATTCTAATGCTCAGGAATTTTATGATACCTTAAAACAGGTTGATGGTCTATCCCCAAAAGATATAAGTAAGATAATGTATCTGGCAGAAATAGATTATTTCCATGTCATTTCCTTTTCTAAAGTTCCCTATTTCAGAAGCAGCCTTTTAAGCACTGCACAGCTAGAGGCTCTAAAAAATCTGGAAGGAGAAATGTATCAACATAAATGGGAATTTCATGATGCCCTTAAAAGGCAAACGCCTGAGTGGTCTTTTTTGGAAGATACCAGAAAAAATAAAAGCTACAATCGTTACTTGAGAGTACAATTAAACTTTGTTTTCAATACTTTCAGAATTTTGCCTAAGCCATAAAATCATAAGGAATAAGAATTAAATAAGTTCCACATTTTCTCCCGCAGACTCAAGCAGATGCTATTAACATAGCACTGCTTAGCCTGCACAGGCTTTTCTTTGTGCATGCTGATTGTGTTATAGAAGTTTGAACCTTATAAAATAATATTTACAGAGATAAAAATTTCATAAATATCTATTGTATATTGAATTAAAAATGGGGAAGTTATTTAATTCTCATCGCTAATCCATTTTCAAGACGGGAAATGATATGAAAAAATATTTTTTTCTTTACTTTTTAAAGCTTTTACCCAAAAATTTTCTAAGTCGGATAGTTGGGTATATAGCAGAATTGCCTTTACCTGGATTTCTATTGAATTTTTGGATTGGAATTTTTAGAAAAATATATCATATTGATATGCAAGAAGTTGTCCCTTGCAATTATAAAAATTTCAATGATTTTTTTACAAGACAGTTGAAGCAGGACGCAAGGCTTGTTGACAACGATAAAGACGGGATCTCATCTCCTGTGGATGGAATCATTGGATATTTTGGAAAAATAGAAAACAGCACTCTTTTTCAGGCAAAAGGGATTTCCTATTCTTTAGAGAATCTGGTAGTAAACCAGGACTATTGTAAACTTTTTCAGAATGGCCTTTATATAACATTGTATCTGAGTCCAAGGCACTACCATCGAATCCATCACCCTGTATCAGGAAAAATTGAAGAGCTTTTTTATATCCCAGGAACGCTCTATCCAGTGAATTTCTTCGCTGTTAACAATATTCCTGCGCTGTTTACCTTGAATGAAAGGCTCATTACTCTTGTAGAAAATCCTGATATGGGTAAAATTGCCGTTATTAAAGTAGGAGCGACTATCGTAGGAAAGATCAAAGTAACGTATGATGCATTGGAATCAAACCAAAAACAGAAAAATGTTGTGTCGAAAAAATACCATGACCTTTTTGCTGAAAAAGGCAAGGAGCTAGGAAGGTTCCAGATGGGTTCTACTGTAATCTTGCTTTTTAGCAATGATAAAATCCATTTCCATGGCCTGGAGCAAGGAAAAGAGCTTCGATTTGGTGAAAAGATCGCTGTTTTGAATCCCAGGTAGCAGTATACAATCATTATTTCAAAAAAATGAGAGGAATTATCATGAAGTATTTTAGTGTTGTCTTGTGTTTTTTTTCTTTGCTCTTTTGCCATGCACAGGAAGATGTTCTGCTTGCTATCAATGGAGAAAACATTACTCAAAAAGAATTGACAGAAGTTTTGGAAAAAAGCTATGATAAAGATGAAATCGAAGCACTACAGCCTGGATTGGTTCGCTTTCATCTCCAGGAAATGATTATTTTCAGAATCATGGAGCAAAATTTACAGAATATTTCTGTAACATGCCTTCCCAAAGATTACATGGAAGATGTGGAACGCTATGAAAAACCCTTTTTTGCATACTATCTGCGATGGGGATTGGAAAGCACATTTCTTTTTGTCCAGAAGCTTCAGGAAATTGTCCAAAGCAGCCCTGCTTTAAAAAACAAATACTACAACTGGCTTAAAGATTGTCAGGAAAGGATGCTAAAACCAGAAGATCAGAAAACTTTGGTAGAAATATGGCAAGAGATTACCAATGCAAAAGAAGCCAAAAGTGCGGTGAGGAAGGTAGTCTTTGAAAAATACAGGGTAGATTTTCAGCTTTTTAGAAACAAGATAAGGACGATCACGAAATTTCGCAAGCATATAGCTCAGCAATTCCATGCAAAAACAATACAGAATTTTGCAGAAAAAGAAGAGTTTTCCCTGAGCGATGGCCTTATACGTGTAAGTCATATTTTTTTATCCACTAAAAACAAAGATACCAAAAAAAACATGACACCTCAGGAGGAAGAAACTGTAAAGCAAAGAATCTCAGAAATTTCCAAACAAATCTCTAAAGACATGAGTAATTTTTCTCAGATGGCCTTGCAGCATTCTCAAGATCAGAGTACTAAATACCAGGGTGGAGATTTAGGCTGGATTCCAAGATGGACAGCATCTACCATATTTAGCGGCTTTCTGAAACACATCGGATGGACACCTCATCCTTCTGAAACCTATCAAGAAGTAGTAGACCAGGCATATCATCTTCCCGAAAATACCTTGAGCAGCCCTGTCAAAAGCTCATGGGGTTATCATCTTGTTCTGGTGACATCGCGAAAAAGCGGGGCAAAGCTATCGAAAGAAGAGTTGATCAAAAGAGCAGAAGATATGCTTACTCTTCTGGAAATGGAACGACTCGTCAGAGAATGGATCAAAAAAAGCAAAATCGAATGGAAAAAAGTAGATAAAGAAGATCGGGAAGATTGGTAAAGAGAAAGTTTTCCCTATGAATGAGCCAGGAATCTATCTTCATGTTCCTTTCTGCCAAAAAAAATGTGGCTATTGTTCCTTCTATTCTGTTACAGACTATGAAAAATGGATTTTTGCCTATAGAAAAGCTGTGATAAGAGACATCCAGGAGACAAGGCAGCTTTTAGGTGATGAAAAGCCTGATACTCTTTACATAGGCGGAGGCACGCCTTCTCTTTTGCCTTTGTCTGAATGGAATATACTCTTGCCTTTGTTGATACAGGATTACCCGCTAAAAGAGGTTACTATGGAAATCAACCCAGGCACAGTGGACGAAGCTAAAATAGCTCAATACAAGGAATCAGGAGTAAACAGACTTTCTATTGGAATCCAGAGCCTGAGCGATGATATTCTGACGTTTTTAGGCAGAATTCATAACCAAAAGCAAGCCAGGGAAACAATAGAAATAGCAAAAAAAATCTTTCCAAACTTTAGTGTGGATATTATTTTTTCGATTCCTGGCTTTCCTTTCAGTAGCTTTGAGAATACGGTTAAATCTCTGGTGGAAAATTATTTACCACCCCATATTTCTGCTTATAGTCTGACGATAGAGCAAGATACACCATTTTTTGAAAGAAAAATATCATCTGATGATAGCCAGTTTGAAAAAGAATACTGCTGGCTTCATGATTATCTTGCGACACAAGGATACATTCACTATGAAGTTTCCAATTATGCTCTTCCAGGGTATCTTGCTTTGCATAATTCTAAGTATTGGGAACGAGTTCCTTACTTAGGCATCGGCCCATCAGCCCATTCTTTATGGCAGGAAAAAAGATTTGAATATCAAAATAAAGAAGACTTTTTTCAATCTACTTTTTCTCAAAAATATAGAGAGTCTGGCTCTCTTACACAAGAAGAAATCCGCACAGAGAAAATTATGTTAGGAGCAAGAACCCTCAAGGGAATTCCCCTTTCCTTGCTATTCCCCTCACAAAAAAAGCTAAAAATATGGGAAGATATAGGCTTGATAGAAATGAAGCAAGATAAAATCTTTCTGACCTGGAAAGGCTGGATGGTAATGAACTCTATTGTGTTAGAATTGCTATAGTAAAGTAACGAATTATTCTATAAGGTGAGGAACTTACTGAGTTCAAGCCGCTCATGAAAATGAACAGATTTCTATTGATAATTTTACTAGGATATTTATTATATCTTTTATGGCCTTCTTCTAAAAGGAAAGAAAGATTGCAATACTTTGTAAAAACAATAACAATCGCGTTGATTCTCTATTGGGTCATTATGCTTATACGATTTTTTTTATAAAGGCACAAACATGGAACGCTTAATTGTCATAGAAAATGGCGAAGAAAAAATTATCAATATCACTTCACGAGTTGTCAGCATTGGAAGAAGCAGCAAAAACGACATACCTCTCAAAGATCGTAATTCTTCCCGCAGGCATTGTAATGTTCTTAAAGTAGGAGATACATGGTTTGCAGTGGATTGTGACAGCCAGAACGGCACTTTTGTCAATGGCGAGAAAATCAAGAAAAAAGAGCTGGAAGATGGAGATAAGATAACAATAGGCTCAGTGGATATTTTGTTTGTGCTTACGGAAAATATAGAAAGCGTCAAAGATTCTCCTTCCAAGCCAAAAGATGTAGAAGATGAGCTTCCCCCGATTCAGGATAGTGTTCTGGACAAAGATAGTGTTTTAAAAAAAGAAGAGGCCATTCCTGAAAAAAAAGAGGCAGAGGAATTGGAACAAGCAGAAAAAATGCTTTTTTCCAATAAAAATCCTATCGCTAAACCTTCAGAAGACATAGAGGCAGAAAATACTCTTTCTTCTTATAAGAAAAAAGATTCTGTAAAGCCAGAAGAGCAGGAAGAAGATTTTTTGGAAATGCAGAAGACGATTCCACCGCAGGCAATTTCCTTCCAGGAGCTGAATGCTCAGGCGGTACTGAAAAGGATACAAAAGTGCTATGAACTTTTTAGAAATTGCCTTATTCCCGAAATAACGACGGACGAAGAGATCCCAGAATTTTTATTTATGGCTTTGATCTCAGGGGGCCACTGTTTCCTGGAAGGCTCTTCCAGATTGCATCAATATGTTTTGCTGAATAGACTTTCCTTTAGCTTAGGTCTTTCTACAAAAACCATTCTTTTAACCCCAGGCCAGAAACTATGGCAGATGTCAGGCAACTACAATTTAGTCCTTTTGGAAAATTTGCAAGGCAGCCCATCTGAGATAGAGTCGTTTTTCTTGAAAAATACGCCTGATATGGCATTACCAGGATCTCCTCTTGCCAGCACACAAAATTCTACCATGATTGTTTTCTGCTCCCCTCAAGAAAAAAATGATATTTTTTCAGAAATCAACTCCTATTTTATGTTTAGGATGAAACTTTCTGAGCCAGATTTAACACAGCAATTGCTTCTTCTGGAGCCAACCAAGATAGAAGAAAAAAAAGAGAATATCGTGACAGCGAATGAAGAAATTCTTTTCTTCCAGAAAGCTGTATTCAACATGCCTGTTTCCCTGGAAGTGAAGCAATATATAGGAAAAATTCTAAATATCATGAATCCTTTCTGTCTGGATTGCCCAGAAGAGATTGCCGTCCGTATGAGAAAGAACCTCGATATTTATAGTGGGATACTGATACTAAAAGCCGCTAAAGCATGGGCTGCTATGAATGCTAAATCCGAAGTATCCAAAGAAGATATCCAAAAGGTATTGCCTTCTATTCTTATTCCCAGACTTTGGCTTTACATCCATCGTTCCGAACATGAAGATGCAAATCCCACATTCCTGTTCCAAAAAATGTTAGAGAAATTAGATAATTAAATGTTAAAATAGCAGGACAACGCTGCTGGTAATGAAATTATTTTTGTATTTCTATTATATAAATATATGAAAATTTTTAAAAGTTTATCCCTTGCCTTAGGATATTTTGCTTACTATGGCGTTTTAAGCCTTCAATTTACTTATTTCCCAACCTATTTCCTCCAGGTTTTAAAGTTTAGTGGTGCAGAGCTTGGCATGATCTATTCAGGGATACCTGTGATCGGGCTTATAGCTCATCCCTTTTGGGGTCAGATAGCCGACAATACTCACAAAACAGGAAAAATCATCCGTTGGTGCAGCTTTCTGAGCCTGCTCACTCTTTTGCCTCTATGTCTTTTCCAGAATTTCTGGACCATCGCAGCCTGTTTCTGGATGCTTTCTTTCTTTCGTAGTGCCCTTCCTTCTCTTTTGGATACTCTCACCATAACCGAGTTTGGAATGCAAAAGTATTCTAACATCAGGATGGGTGGCTCAGCAGGCTATGGTTTTTTTGCCTTTCTCTTTCCCTTGTTTTTTACAGTAAATAAAATCGTTCCTGTGCTTTTAGGATCTCTTTTTCTGAGCTGGATTTCTACTATCTTCATAGGAGAGGAACAAGGACGTGCATCGAAAGAGAAGAATCCTGTTTATTTCTTTTCTCTGATTAAAATCCCAGCTTTCGTAATCTTGATTTCTTTTAGCTTTTTCCATTGGCTGAGCAATATGCCTTATCATCTTATTTTAGATGACCACCAGAGCTATATGTATGTCATCAAAGTCACAGGCTATGCTGTGGGGATTGGTATCATTGCAGAATGCCTTGTAATGGCAAGTGCTTATAAATGGCTTACTAAAGCATCCCCTCGATTTTGGCTAATCCTGGCTGCTTCTATCACGGCTTTGCGATGGGCACTGATGTCCTATCCTATGGAAAAAGGCTTTTTTGTAGCATTGCAATTGCTACATGGTTTTAGTTTCGCTGTATTTTTTCTGACAAGCGTTTCGTATCTTATGTCCTTTGTCCCTGAATATATGAGAGCTAGCGGCCAGGCCATCTTTTCAGGCATTACTTTTTCTGGCGGTACTTTTCTGGGCGCACTCTACACGGGATTTTTGCTAGATTTACCAGGAAAAGGATTCCTGGTGTTTGGCGTTTCGGCTATTCTTTCTCTTTTGTCTGTGATACTTGCTTTGTGGATTGGCAAAGGTGATTCGATGAAAAAGGAATAATTCTATGAAGCTCCATTGGATAGATTTTTTGATCATTTGTGCTTATCTTGTATTCACTGTCGTTATCGGCCTTATGCTGAAAAAACGAGCTGAAAAAGATAAATCTTCCTATCTTTTAGGCAGCAATGAATTGCCCTGGTATATGCTAGGGCTTTCTAACGCCTCTGGCATGTTCGATATTTCTGGCACTATGTGGCTTGTGACTATTACCTTTGTGTATGGTTTGAAGAGCGTATGGATTCCCTGGCTATGGCCCGTTTTCAACCAGATTTTCCTGATGGTTTTTCTGGCAACCTGGCTACGTCGTTCTAATGTGACAACAGGGGCAGAATGGATCGGAACTCGTTTTGGAAATGGCAAGGGGGCTTCCCTGTCTCATAATATCGTAGTTATTTTTGCGCTGATGAGCTGTCTTGGGTTTCTAGCGTATGGATTCATCGGACTAGGCAAGTTTATGGAAATTTTCATTCCCTGGGAATCGGTTGCAGCCTATATTCCTTTCCATGTGCCAGATGAATATGTTCCTCATTTGTATGGTATTGTATTTACTGCCTTTAGTGTATTTTATACAATTTTGGGCGGAATGGTCAGTGTTGTCTGGGCCGATGTCTTTCAATATATCATCATGGGGATTTCCGCATTTGTGGTTGCTACAATCGCTATGCTCGCCCTGTGGAATAATCCCATGCCTTTGCCTGACGGCTGGTACAATCCTTTTTTTGGAATCAGCCTGAATCTGGACTGGAGCAATATTATCACAGAAGTGAATGCCAAAATCGCAAGCGATGGCTATTCTTTATTTTCTGTCTTTTTTATGCTAATGCTTTTCAAGGGCATTTTGGCAAGTGCTGCTGGCCCAGCACCTAACTACGATATGCAAAAGGTGCTGTCAACACGCTCTCCCAAAGAAGCGGCCAAAATGAGCGGATTTGTTTCCATTGTCCTTATGCCTGTACGCTATATTATGATAGCAGGATTTGTGGTACTTGGTCTGATCTATTTCCATAAGCTGGATTTGCTTTCGGGGAAAAGAGTAGATTTTGAAAAGATTCTCCCCTCTGTAATGCATGAATTTGTACCAGTGGGAATGCTTGGATTGATGCTCGCGGGATTGCTTGCAGCCTTTATCGGCACATTTGCAGGAACCTTGAATGCTGCCCAGGCCTATATTGTAAATGATATTTACCTGAAACATCTTAAACCAAAGGCTACAAACAAAGAAATTTCTTTTATCAGCTACATAACAGGCATAGCCGTTGTGTCCATCAGCATTGTTTTAGGCATCTTTGCTCTTGACATCAACAGCATTCTGCAATGGATCGTATCCGCACTATACGGGAGCTATGTTGTTTCCAACGTCTTGAAATGGTATTGGTGGCGATTCAATGGATATGGCTATTTCTGGGGCATGCTTTCGGGAATGATCCCAGCTTTGATTTTTCCCAAGATTTTCAACACCCTTGACCTTTATTATTTTCCCTTGATCCTTCTCATTTCCCTGGCAGGAGCGATTCTGGGAACCTACACTCACCCGCCCACAGAAGAAGAAGTCCTGAAAAAATTCTACAAGACCGTCCGTCCCTGGGGATTCTGGAAACCCATACACGATAAAGTAGTAGCAGAATTTCCTGATTTTGTCAACCAAAGTTCATGGAAAAAAGATATGCTCAACGTACTTGTAGGCATCCTATGGCAAACCACCCTTGTCTTGATTCCCATCTATCTTGTCGTGATGAAATTCCAGTATGCCTTATTGGCAACCATCGTTATGCTAGCCAGTTCTTTTTTTCTGAAAAAGAACTGGTATGACAGGCTGACAGACTAGAAAGGAAAATATTCTCAACGCTACTGTATTGTATCGTAATATTTTTTTTTATCATCAAAAAATAAAATAGATTAGACGATCCAACCTCTTTTGTCGAATAAAAAAACACGTCCTTTGGGCGTGTTTTTTTATTGGATAGGAAACAATAAGAAAGACTATCTATTTCTTTGGAATAGTAGAATGCCAAATGCTAGCAGAAAAAGGGCAAAAGAAGCTGGCTCAGGAACTGCTGTATCGTATACGATGTTATCCAAAGCATACCATGCATGCATTCTTCCATCACTATAATGGTCTGCTCCACCAGTAAAATCAATCACCAGCTTAGATACATTGTACTGGTTCAATGCTATAGTTTGCAGAGAATTTCCTGGTGTTCCCCATACCACTGTATTGAGAAGGGTCCCAGAAGCATTGTACATCTCAAAGATCATGGTAGTAGGTTTAGGGAGAGCATAGCTATATTGTAAGATGGATGCATCCAGACTTTGCAGATAAACAGGGGCTGCGAATTGCAGATATTCTCTTCTTTCCCCATACCAGTTGTAAACCACAGGGTTAGTTGTATAAGGAGCATCTTGCCATTTACGAAAACCATCAGGATGGGAATAAAGAGAATGGCTAAAGGAAACAGCACCTATTTGCAATACGATATTGTTTCCATCATTCCGAAACAGGTCTACAGTAGAAAAGTCAATAACAACGGCACTACAAAAAGAACAAGCAATAAGAAAGCATAAAATATATTTCCTCATAGCAAACTCCTTAAGAAGATTTATTTTACTTTATAAATTATTTTGAAATAAGGACTTTTTTGTCACTGCAAAAATTTGATTTTTTCTAAGTTGATAAAAAAATAACCCAATAAAAATTATTATATATCTTTTTGTCTGACTTGTCAAAATTTAATCTTGATGCTTGTGTAAAAAGGGCGTAACCGCTAATAACCTAAGGGAAACAAAAAAAATCAACTACTACCTTCTTCCAGGAATAAAAAAAGAGAATACAAGACTATTGTAGGCAAAAAAGAGAACTTGTTATCCATATTTTTTTCCCTCTCTGTGATCTTAGTGCATCTATTGATTTTTTTTATGGGATATGTTATAGTTCAAGAAGGTTGCAAGACAAACCATTGCAATTTGATTTTATGTTCACCTGACAGATAGAATTTCTAAATCCAGAGTAACTTAAAAATAAAATACCTGGATACTATGAAAGGGTGGCTATGATGAAAAAAACACTGTTCGTTATTTTTCTTTCATTTTTTATGCTTTTGGGCATACACTCAGAAAGCATTGATTTCAACATTCATACTACAGCACTCTCTTCTGTTGCCAATTGGGAGCAAGCTAGTTTCAGTGCGGCGGAGACAATCAATGGGGAAATCGCTGCGGAAGGAGCGGCTGTAGTTCGTCCTGGAGTTCCTGATGCATGGGATGGATGGGCTGTCTCTCCCTATCATACTTCCAGCAATTCCATCTTATGGTCTTTCAACGCAGGAATGACTGCTGTTTCTGCTATGCAGTTGCTCAACGTATACAATCCTAATGAAATTATACACACCTTCAGTCTATGGTATACCACAGATAGCAACCCAAACTTAAACAGCAATTTCATTGCGATGACAGGAATCAGCCTCGTCAATGGAAATACAGGAACAGCGATGAATCCGATTATTACAGGCAGTAAAATTGATACTTCGGCTTCTCCACAAAGAAACTACCATGTTTTTTTTAGCTCTGTCAATGCTACCGCTATACGGTTGAATTCCTATCCTAATAGCGGGACATGGAATGGTAATTTTGTTCTTAGCGAAGTTTCTTTCCAATCTGTGCCTGAGTGGAAAAGTGGCTGGCTGCTTTGTATTTCTTTAGGAATTTTGTTTTTTTTGAAGAAAAAATAGAAGAAAATCGTTACAGCATTTTCCTGGTTCTAACAGAATCTGTAGTATGTATAGTCTATAAAAAAATAAGGCTGAATACCGCCTGCTGGAGCAGATGCTATTAGCATAGCACTGCTCATCTGGCACAGAAAAAATTTGCTAAAAGCAGGCTTTGTTATTTATAGGCATTTTATAATAAGACTGTGAGCACAGAAAACGTTAGAATAGGCATTTTCCACTGTAACGATTTTAAAAAAATTTATATATAACCTATCTTCCGCAGCTTCTAAGGAAAAAATTTTGATTTTTTTAGTTTGTTCTTTAAGAAAACGCATTTGAACCACAGATGGACACAAAT
>CALKWO010000005.1 GCA_938003875.1 uncultured bacterium | reverse complement strand
GGCAAACTTTTTCTCAATTTATGAAACTCGTTATAAAGTTACCGAACGGCACGTAATTAAAATTATTAGTTATTAGAAATATTGTTCTGACTCCAGAGAGATAGCCGGGCATGAAAAGCATAATATTGCTTACCACGACCGCTCGCCGTCTATTTCTCTTACATCTGTCTCAATAAAACAATTTCGTCTATTTGCGATACTATGCGCTTCAGATAGAAGCTCATCAATAATTTTCTCTAAATCTTGATCGTCTGTATACGGGATGGTAAGCTCATAATCCCAACTGTCATTTCGAGATTTTTTCATATCATATCGTTCGAGACATTCTTCCTCAATCTCACTACGGACTTTCCCTTTGCCTCTCACGAACTTGCTATTATTCTTAACTCGAAGCCATAATTTCACTTTTATTGTTTTAAGCTGGTCTTTGGAATTATTCGATGTTTTAAAATCCTTCTCTTTCAGTTTCCTACTCGCTACAAAATTTGTCACCGTAATCCTGTTTACTCCGAGAATCCGGCCAATAGCACTATAGGAGATGTCTTTTGCGAGGAGTTCCTTGATCTGCTCTTCTTTGCCTGTAAGTTTGGTCGTTGTTGAGAGTCGGCCTTTGGGCCGTCCGAGCTTTTTTCCCTCGCTTTTTTTTCGAGCCAAAGCTTCTTTGGTTCTCTGTGATATCAGCTTTCGCTCAATCTCAGCAGACAGGCTGAACGCGAATGCTAAGACTTTCGAGTTGATATTATTCCCAAGCTCGTAACCCTCTTTTACGGTAAAAACTTTTACGTTTCGCTCCATGAGGCTGTTTAAGATACTCATGACCTCCATGAGGCTCCTGCCAAGTCGGCTCATCTCAGTCGCGATTAGGATATCATCTTTCTTGAGTTTCCCGATAACCTGACCGAGTTTCCTGTCTTGAACTTTCTTTGTGCCGCTTACTGTTTCCTCGACCCATTCATCAATCTGGAGTTTTTTGGAATCCGCGAACTTGAGGATTTCAAACCGCTGGTTTTCCGTGGTCTGGGTATCGCGGCTCACTCGGATATAGGCGTAAACATTGGACTCTTTCTTCATTTTCCTATCCTTCATCTAAAAATAGCTCATGTATCGTGAAAGAAAAGGCTTATTTCTCGTAAAAAAATTTTTTATGAACCCATCAAAAGTACTTGTTATCTTATAGTCATTATAAAAATTTATTTAAATAATTTCTATGAAAAAAATTTATATATTTTAATAGGCAAGAATTGTCATAACTAAATGACCATTTTCTATATCATGGGTAAAAAATGGAGCAGTTATTCTTAAATACAACGGGAAAAATGAGTTATAGCTGATTTTTCTTGTTGTAAATCCATTATGAAAGGCTATAATCAGGTTTATTCATTATGTGATGGTAAATAAGAAGTAAAATATCGGAGTTGAACATGCCAAGAGAAAAGCAGGTTTATCAATTCAAGATAACTCTCAATGAAATCGTTCCTCTGATTTGGCGACGTATCCAGGTCCCTGAAAATTATAGTTTTTGGGATCTGCACGTTGCCATTCAGGATGCGATGGGGTGGTTGGATTACCACTTGCACGCCTTCAGAATTTATAAAAAAGATATGAGAAAGTTTATGGAAATTGGCATCCCTGACGATAGTGGCTATCAAGAGGGAATCATTCCAGGATGGGAAGTCTCTCTTTTATTCTTTTTTAAGAAGGAGGGCATAACTGCTGAGTATGAATACGATTTTGGGGATAGCTGGAGGCATGAAATAATATTCGAAGGATATTTTTTGAAAGAAAAAGGAACAAAGTATCCTCGCTGTATTGGTGGTGAACGCTCGTGCCCACCTGAAGACTGTGGCGGGGCAGGAGGATACTATGACATACTGAAAATCCTTAAAAAGAAAAGGGGCAAAGAATACCAAGAAACCATGGAATGGCTTGGAGGCAAGTACGATCCCGATTATTTTGATCCTAACAAAGCGCGATTTTCTAATCCTAAAAAGCGTTATCAGAAGGCTTTTGGATAACTTTACATATAATTTCTGAGCTCGATTGACTTCCTAACTCAAATCCTTATATATTCTTGATTGTTTCTTGATCACACTAAAATTTGTACAAATTTTGAGTTGATGAGATAATGATTACAGAACTGGGAGTTTCTTATTGAAATCTGAAAAATTTTTTAAAAAAAAGACAATAAATTTTTGATTTGTGCGTTTAAAGATAAAGTTGGGTATGCTCGATTAGGTCTTGAATTCGTAAGGAACGATATGGAAAGAGAACTTAGCGAGATTATAGAAGATCTCAAGAAAGGCCGAAAGGCTGCGTTTAATACCATCGTACTACGATACCAAGACAAACTTTTTCGTATCTTAATCCATTTGGTCGGCGACCGGCACGAAGCAGAAGATATGATTCAGGAGACGTTTGTCCGTGTGATTCGAGGAATTCGTAATTACGATCACAGAGAAAAATTTGATCAATGGATATTTAGTATTGCCAACCATTTGGCTTGCGACCATCTGCGAAGAAAGAAAAATAGACCAAGAGTGTATACGGAAGATATGCAAAGTTTTTCTATTGCGGAACAAAATGGAAAATGTAGCGGACTGGAAGACAAGGAACTGAGCGATATGATTTATAAAGCTATAGGAAGTTTACCAATCGAGCAGCGCCAAGTTTTTCTCCTTAGAGAAGAGGCAGAGCTTACTTTTCAAGAAATTGCAGAATTGCTTGGAATACCTTTAAATACGGCTTTAGGAAGAATGCACTATGCAATAGAAAAACTGAGATCGCAACTAAAAAAAGTTTATCAAGGCGAGAACGATGTGTAGAGAATATGATGTGATTCTTTATTATTATGGAGAGTTAAGCGACAAAGACGAATTTCTTTGTCATCTTGCCAATTGCGCTAGTTGCAAAAAATTCTTAGAGTCCTTAAAAGATGTTTCGCAAACTTATCGAAATTCGGTGAAAGAGATAGCGGGAGAAGCATTATCATGGAAAATTCAATCCAAAGGAATGTGTATTCTCTCCACACCTCCAACCCACAAAATAATGCCCAGATATATTCTATGTGGAGTTATGGTGCTATTAGTAATATTAGCATGGCCTATCACCTTTTTCCTAAAGCATCAGGAAACAAGAAAAACGATTATAACAGAAATAAAAGGAGAAACAGACTGGAAAACTTTAGCTCAAGATATAAAGAGGCTAGGTACTCAAATAGAGACTTTCGAGCGTAAAATGTCCGCACCACAACAATCGTATTTTGAATATTCTATTGAGTTATTAAGAGAAAAAATCGGTACGTTAAGTAAAAAAATTGAAAAAATAGATACAAAGGAGGTTAAGTATGAATAAATTCATGGTATTATTGATTTCTTTAATTTTTTGTACAGCAAATCTTCAAGCTCAAGAACAATGGGACGAGGGACAAATCGAACAAATCAAAGAAAAGATACATCATCTGAGAGAAATGGCCCAAGATGCAAAAGAAAAAGGAGAGATAGATAAAGCTAAAGAACTGATGGAACAAAGCCAAGACATGGAAAGAGACTTGAAAGAAAGAATAGAAAAAAGAGAAATGATTGGCAAAGAAGTCCAGGAAATTAAGCAAAAGATACATCATCTAAGAAAAATGGCCCAGGCAGCCAAAGAAAAGGGAGAGATAGATAAAGCTAAAGAACTGATGGAACAAAGCCAAGATATGGAAAGAAGTTTGCGCGAAAGAAGAGAAAAAAGAGAGCATTTCCGGCCTGAGCCACTGATTGAAAAAGTATATGCATTTTTGAAAGAATACCACCCTGAGCGAATAGAAAAATTGGAGAGGTTAAAAGAAGAGAATCCAGAAATTTACATTCGTGCCATAGAAGATACGATGAGAGATATTCGGGAAATGGAGGAATTGAAAAAAAATAACCCTGCAAGATTCGAAGAGATTATGGAGTTGAAAAAGTCAGAGAGACTGAGTTGGCAACTTGCAGGTGCTTATCGAGAAGAACGAGAGATAACGAAAAAAACAGATATACAACAAAGATTAAGAGCTGTTTTAAACACTATCTTCGAATATAAAATTAAACAACATCAAAAAGAAATTGGCCTTCTCACTCAAGAGATCGAAAAATTAAAGGCTCGCATCCAAAATAGAATACAGAATAAAGAGAAAATTATTGATAAAAGACTTCAGGAAATGATTGGTGAGAAAGAGGAATTCGAGTGGGATAGATGATCTTGAGGCTGCCTTTCCCATCTACTCTTTCTCAAGTTTGCGGCCTGTTTGCTAATCTGCCTACGAACCAGTGCAAGTCATCAGTGCTTCGGTAAATAGTTTCACGATTTGCTCTTCGGTTAACGCCGTATTCTCTATAACGAGATCGCACGGAATCTCTAGCGATGCGCTGAGATGGTATATTTTCTGGATCGAGTCGGTATCCAACTGAATCTGGTTTGTCTGATCTCGGACGGAAATCCTTTGAAGGCAAATATCAAGAGGTGCTTGAACTCGAACAATGAAAATCCCTGATTCCTGTCCGAGTGAAATGAGGGCATTCAGAATTTCTGAAGATGCTCCAGTGGTTTCCACGCATACTCGATCATATTGCCGTAGCGCATTCGCTATGGAAGGATGCACTGTTTGTATACCTTCGGAGATTGTTGGCTGCTTTCCAGAAGCCTTGCATTCTGCGTAGTAGGCCATCCATAACGACTCCACATGGAAGAAGTGAACGCAGAGGTACGATTCGAGAATACGGCCAATATGGCTTTTTCCGCTTCCTTTAGGCCCGATGAGAAGGATAAGCATGTTTTTATGCCTTAACCGACTAGTTGATTTTTCTGCTGTAGAGCCGACAATTCATGTCACGAAAACCATTGGTTTCGTAAAAAGAGATAGCACTCTGTTCGTCTTTACCGACACCTATTAAAATGTTCGAACACCCTGCTTTTTTCGCTACTTCACAGATTTTTTGAATGAGAAGCTTCCCAATTCCCTTTCGTCTTGCTTCTTTTTTGATAAATAAGTCGTCACACCAGGCAAAAGGGCTTACTTTATAACTGCTTTCTCCATAGGTGATAGAAATTATCCCCAAAAGCTGGTTATTATCAGCAGCGCAATAAATATGATAGTTTGTCTCTTTAGCAAGTGCTTTTTGAAATAGTTTATCTATCAAGCTTGAAGAGAGTTGTTCATTGTTTGCATATTCAAAAAATTCTCGAATAATATCATGAAACTGTTCTTTGTCAGACTCTTCTAATTCTCTAATTTGTATGTCTTGCATTTCTTTATTCAGACCTAGAAAACCACGTCCTCTGGACGTGGTCAGAGACAATTGGCTC
>CALKWO010000004.1 GCA_938003875.1 uncultured bacterium | reverse complement strand
CTGTGGTTCTCTTTAAAAATCAAAAAAGTTCACTTACAAGCTGCGGAATATAGGTAGTATAATTTTATTTCAACAAATTCTATGGTATTTTGCAATGAAATTTCTAAAATTTTACTCTTGCCTAAAAAAATGGATAGTATTAAAATGAAACGATTCAATGGCTAAGAAATTTTGTCAAAAGACTTTTGTCTTATCACAGAGTCGAATGGAAATAAGAATGGATAAAAAAACAAAAGAGAAATACGAGGATTCCATGAGCCAGGAAATCAGCAGATTTATGATTTCCCTCTCTGAGCTGGAAGCAGTGAGCGATGAAAGCATATACGATCAATATGGAAAATTAAAGCAAAGCATGGAAAGCCTTTCTAAAAATCTTCTAAAAATTACCGATAGAGAAAACACTCCAGAGAATAAATCTCTTCAAAAAGAAATCAGTCGATTGATGGAATCCTTTGATTTGATAGACTTTCAGAGAGACGAGTCTATTTATGAACGCTATTTTGAGCTCAAATCCCAGGCAAAAAAAATTGCCAGGGAATCTATAGAAAAAAATGCTACTCCCAAAAGTGCGAAAATTATGGATTATTCTTATATTCCTTTAGAGGATTCTCATTCTATTCATCCAAATAACTTTTGGTTTGTGTTCAGCCTTCTTTTGATTACAGTCGTAGGAATAGCAGTCATATATCTTATGATAAATGCTGCACATTCTAATTCCACTCCCCAAAATACTATCATTGCAGAAAATTCTCAAGAAAAAATCGTAAAGAATACACCTTCTTCTACGCCATCTGGTATTCCAGATGAAGGAAAGCACCAGGACAGCCTTGTTCCGAAATCTACAGAAAAAACTTCTCCTTTGGGAGAATTTTTGAAGACGAGGCCAAAGACAAATGATATATTGGATAAGCTATTAGAAAAAGCCAACGATCAGTCCTTTCTTCCAGAAGACATAGTATGGTTGAAGAGGATCTATGGATACTATAGCAAGGATGATAATATAAAGACAGCCGTGCTTTGGTGTATGGCAAGCATACAAAATGAAGAAGTTTTAGAATGGATGGAATCTATCGCGGAAAATGCTTCTAAGATTTCCGACAGAGTTCTGGCTATAGAAACTATAGGCAGATACGGAAATCCTGCCTGCGTAAAATTTTTTCTACCTCTTTTAGAAAAAGAGCAAGATACAAGAGTACTCTTGACTGCATGCTTTG
Source organism: uncultured bacterium (assembly GCA_938003875.1). GTDB lineage: Bacteria > Planctomycetota > Uabimicrobiia > Uabimicrobiales > JABWCH01 > JABWCH01. Next base: position 24,114 of record CALKWO010000004.1, on the reverse strand, counting down.
CTTTAGCCAGAGTCGTTCCAGAGGATATTTTCATATACCAGACTATGGTAACGAAATTCTATGAAATCAAAGACGATGGTTTTCAAGAAGGCATGGTTTCCTGCATTGCTTCCATGAAGCTGCCGGATCGCCGTTTCTTTTTTGAAGACATTCTGAAGAGTACCCAGTATGGTTTTAGCTTACGTGTAAAAAGTTTGGAATATCTCATAGAGTATGCCAACTCATCGAAACAAGAATGGGAAATCCGAGATTTTCTGGCTTCCCTGGCCAGATTTGAAAGCGATAAAATGCTGCAAGAGAAGATACGGATTTACCTCTCTTCTAAGGAAGAACATGAATAACAAGCATTCGGCAGATTCAGTTTTAAAATATTGTGTATTAGGAATATAGAATAATTCTTTGACTTTAAAAGGAAAAGGGCAGATGAAAGTATATTTTTTAGGCGGAACAGATGAAGTAGGGGCATCTTGTCTTTTTGTAGAGATAGCCAAACACCGTCTTGTGGTAGATTGTGGAATTCGTATGAAAGATAGAGAAGGAGAGATCCTTCCTAAAATTTCCAAGATAGACGAATTGGGAGGAGTCGAGGCTGTCTTATTGACACATGCTCATCTTGACCATTCTGGGGCACTGCCTGTCTTATATCAAAAATACAATGTACCTCTTTATCTTACTGCTCCAACTCTTGGTATCATTAGCATCATGCTTTTAGATGCACTCAAGGTGATGGAAATGGAGAAGACCAAGGAAGATGAGGTACCTATGTATACTTTACAAGAAGTGGAAAAGGTCATTGCATCGGCAAGACCTATACCTTTTGGAGTTACAACTGAGCTTTTTGGTGGGGATGTCCGTTTTACTTTCTATTCTGCAAGCCATATTCTGGGTGCTGCTTTCATTTTGTTGGAAGGCAGAGGAGATGGCGTTCTTATGATTTCTGGCGATATTTCCTATGTAGATCAGGTCAGTATCCCTGGGCTGGTGATTCCGCCCAAAATTAAGCCTGATCTGGTAATCATCGAATCTACATACGGCGGAAGAGTTCATGCTGACCGTGATGAACAGATCGAAAAGCTTGTTCAGCAAACAGGAGAGGTACTCAAACGAAGTGGTTCAATCCTATTCCCTTCCTTTGCTGTAGGCAGAGCGCAGGAAATCATCCTGATTCTTTCTGATGCCATAGAAAAGAAAAGAATTCCGCTTGCTCCTATCCTTGTGGATGGTCTGGTGAAAAATATATGCCAGGTATATAGCTCCTACCCTGATCTTACAACGCCCTGGCTTAAAAAACGAATCCATAAATATGGGAACCCGTTTTTCTATGATGATGGGCCTACGATTCCTATATGGGAATATAAAAAGCGAGAAGTATACGCCAAAATGAGGCCGTCTATCATCGTGTCCAGTTCTGGTATGCTCTCTGGTGGGCCGAGTCCTATGTATGCCCAGGAACTTGCAGGCGATAAGAAAAATTTCATTGCGATCACGGGGTATCAGGACGAAGAATCTCCAGGACGCAAGCTACAAGAATTGGCTAAGGAAGGGAAAGGGATGCTCCAACTAGGAGAAAATTCGGTTTCTCTGGAGTGTGGAGTTGGGACATACAGTCTGAGTGCCCACGCAGACACAGAACAATTGGGTAATATTATCCAGGCTCTAGGAGCAAAAAGAGTAGCCCTGGTGCATGGAGATCATGGGGCACGAGAATTTTTGTCTTTCGTTATGGAAGAAAAGGGTGTCAAGGAAGTTTTTCAACCTGTATTGGGAGAAGAGCTTGTTTTTAACAAACGAGGCCCCAAGAGAACCAAGAACGTCTTGCCCGATACAGAAACAAAGACAAAAGAGAAAAGCACAAAAGAAAAAAAGCCTCAAGGTCTGAACCTGGTAGAGCTTGCAGAAGAGCTACTATACAAAGACGGCGTAAACAGGCCTTATACAATCCAGGAGATTATGGTAGCAGCAGGCTATTCTTATGAAAAAATCACGGAAGAGGAAATAGAGCGTATCAGGACAATACTTGCCATGAGTAGCTTTCCTTTTAAGCAGGACAAGAAAAAAAAGTTTCTCTACAGGATCGTCCCTCAATTTATAGGCAAAGAAAATCCTTCTCAGGAAAATCGTCCCTGGGAACAAAACAAAGTTGCCATGAGAATCCAGGAAATTTTTCCTGAATCATCAGGAGTCTATCGTTATAGCTTCGATACAGCTCATAAGATCATTACGCTTTTTTTCTTCTTCCCTAAAAAGGCTATAGAGGTTTATGAAGATTTGCTCAAGAACATACAAGAAGAGACACTCTGGGAAATCAAGATCAGTCCTTCGGTTCATCAGGAATCGTTGATAAGAGAGGCCCTCAAGGTAATTCCTGAATCCTGGAATACAGAAAAGAAAGTCTCTTTGTATTTGAATGAAGAAAAAGTCGTAGTCAGTATAGACAAAAACGATTTTTCTCTGGAAGAAATCCAGGAGGAAATGAAAATATTCCAAAACCGCACAGGATTTATGATAGAAATTGCTTCTAAAGGTAATGCAATCTCCGTAGGCCAACTGCTATCTCAAAAGCCATTGTCTGTTTGCAAGGTAGAATCACCAGCAATCCCTAAAATAGAACAAGCTAAGCCTGCTGCCGAGAAGCCAAAGGCAAAACAACTAGAAATCAACCAGGCCTTCTTTGTTATAAAAAAACGGTTTATGTATGAACCGCATCAGCCTTTGAAAACAAGCCTGAGGCATGAGGATATATCTTATATTGAAGTGGTTTTTATAACAAACCAGATAGGAGAGAGATACCAGGCCATTCTTTCTGATCTTGAGCAGGAAACAGGCTGGAGAATTCGGATCAAAAAGCATTGCGATCAGTTTAAAATTAAAGAGATGGCCAAAACCTTGATTCCTAAAGATTGGGAATTGCTCAAAGAGCCTGCTATCTACCTTAATGATTGTATGATAGTCGCCCAGGTAAAAAACATTCTCAGTCAGGAAGCAGCCCTGGAAATGGACAAACAGCTTTATGATCAGACAGCCTTTCATCTCAAGATCATAACTTTATCGAATCCTGTTATGGAAATTCCTATCCAAAGCATAAAAATTCCCAATTATATGAAAAATTATATGCTCAATGAAGAAAAGCTGGAAAAGCTGAAACAGGCATACTCAAAAACAGAAAAAGCCCCATCTCCCATAGAAGTAAGAAAAATAGGCCAGAACCAATATCTTCTCATAGATGGGCTGAAAAGAATCATTGCTGCTAAAAGTTTAGGTTATACAACCATTTCTGCCCAAATTGTAGAAAAAACAATGGGCGATTTCCTATAGAAAGTAAATTTTCGTGTAGCAAACGTAGCGTTATAAAAACGATGGAATTCAGGTATATTTTTGCATAAGGAAGTACTATGGAAGAAAAAGAACCTTTGCCCGAAGAAAAGAAAGATGCTCCAGAAAGTGTTTGTCAAGCACAAGAGGAGAAAGTTTCCCTTATCACCATAAACCAGGTTCAATATTCTGTTTTATCAGAAGAGCAGGCCAGGGAGATGCTCTGGCAAGGGCAGATATTGCAGGGGGCTTATGTCAAAAACCTTTCTCTGGGTGCGATTCCAGAAAAAGCAGTGTACTCGCAAAAAGTCATTGTAAAAGATAGCTTTATCGGCTGCCTGGATTTTACAGGCGCAACTTTCAAGCAAATTGTCCAACTGCACAATACTGTTATAGAAAAAGACATACAGATAGACGAGCAGACGACTTTCCAGGATTCTTTGAACTGGACAGAATGCGTTTTTCAGAGAGGTTTCTTGCTGAAAAATAGCACAATACACGCTGGCTTCTCTTTCCAGAGATCTCATGCGACTCTATTTTTTTCTATAGACAAATGCCATTTTTTGCAAGAAGCCAATCTGGCCAGGAGTACATTTAAAAAACTCTCCATCAAAAATTCTCATTTCAAGGGATGCTTTTCCCTCTCGGAAAGCATTCTGGAAGGGGACAGTCTTTTGTCTCTGACTCATTTTGAGCAAGGAATATACGCTAAAAAATTACAAACGATGCAACGGTTTGAAGTACTCCAATGCTACTTCAAAGGAGAAAGTTCCTTTGAAGAAAGCAATACTAAAGAACGAGTAGATTTAGAGAAAGATACCTTCTGTTCACCAGTAAAATGGAACCGATCTGTCTTTGGGAATAAATTCGTAGTGAAAAATTGCACTTTCGAAAAATTCGCTGCCTGGAGCAATGCGCAGTTCCAGAACCATGCTTCCTTTCCTTCTACAAGATTCGAGGGCGAAGTTTTCTTCGATGGTGCTGTTTTCGAAGACCTTGCTTTTTTCAAAGAATGCTATGCCTACGAAGTAAGCATGAGAGGCGTTGTCTTTAAAGAGGCTGTGGACTTTGAAAAATTTCGCGTGGCTGGCGAATGGCTCTGCCAGGGGACGACTTTTGAAAAGGCTGCCTCCTTTAGCTATATGGAAAGCGAAGGAAAGGGAAGACTATCTTTCAACGCCAGGTTCTGCGGGCCAGTGGATTTCTATCGTTCTGTGATGAGGGGTTCTGTCTGGTTTTTGGGCAGCCACTTTCAAGATGCTTCGTTTGCAAACGCTACTTTTGAAGGCCCTGTATTTTTCAGCTTTGATCATCATACTCTTAGGGAACGCAATCGTCGTAAAAAAGGCGGGACAAGAGACCAGTCTCTGACCTTTGTGGCTATTTTTCATGGAGCGGTAAATTTTACCAATACTTTGTTCTATCGCAAGGCTGTGTTTGAAAATGTATTTTTTGAAAAGCCTGCCAATTTTGAAAATGCCTGTTTTGCAGAAGAAATCAATTTTCAGAATTCGCATTTCCTTGCTGGAGCAAGCTTCAAGGGAAGTTTTTGCAGCCAGGAGCTGAACTTTACTAAGGCGGTTTTCGATGATTATGTGAATTTCGATCTTGCCAATATCAACCGCAGACTGAATCTGACAGACGCTGCCATAGACAAAGGAATTTCTTTTTATCACGCAGTCATTGACGTTGTCGTAGTGGAACGCGACCAGATCGAAAATCGCCTGGTGTACGAAGGTTTGCTCAAAGAGCAACGCTATAAACGCCATTACATGCGAGTCAAAGAAGAATATTTGATTTTAAAAGAAAGCTTCCATCAAAGAGGCAAATTCGATGAAGAGGATTGGGCATACTACCAATACAGGGTAAACGACAGGAAGTCCCTAACCGAAAAAGCCTGGCGTTCTTTGTTTGGCAAGCCTATTCTTGCAGTCCAGGACGATGTTCCAGAAGAAGAAAGAGAACACGACAATCTTCTTATAGAGCAAGACGAAAAGAAGCTCAAAAAAGCAGAGAAATCCTTAGAAACCCTTTTGCGTAAAAAAGAAAACATCCTTAAAGAGTTCGATCTGGAAGGCCATTCAAAACCCAAAGAACATCTTGAAGAGCAGCTCAAGGGCATAGAAGAAAAAATCCTGGAAGAGGAGCTATCAAGGAAAGATCAGCAAAGGCAGCTTCAGGAAACTAAGGCGATTGTAGACATGAATGCTTTCCGTTTGAGCAAACTTCATGAAAGCAAAGAAAAACCTTTTACTAAAAAAACGGCTCTTGCTAACTTAGGGAAAAATACTCTGTGGAAATTAGTAGATTGGGGTACAGGCTATGGTGTAAGACCTTTTCGTATCGGGCTATTGTCTCTTACCGTGATATTGCTTTTTGCCTTTGTTTACTATAGCTCTGGCGTTTCTTTCCCTTATCCTGAAGGAAATACAACCCAGATAACACAGGTAAAGCTTGCTGTAGATTGGGTTTATTTTAGTGCAATGGCCTTTGCTGCCTCCAGCCCAGAAGGGGATCTTTTCTACAACGATGTCATCAAGTTTGCTGTTATGAGCGAAGCCTTGATAGGTTTATTCCTCATGGCACTCTTCGTAGGTTGTTATACCAGAAAGATTATGAGATAGATGTTAAAGTAACGAAGATTGTCCAGGATGTTGAAACCTAAACTTTATAGATTGTAGCCGCAGGGTTGCGCCGAAAAAGTCGTGTCTGCTCAAAAGTCGGACACCAGCGCAATCCCTGCGCCCTTTACAACAGAGACTAATATGTAATCCAGTTGAAAATCATTGCAGGAGGCACAGACTAGAAAGGATTTTATGACGGATTTTGTTTGTTTGCGATGTGGGAAATGCTGCCAGGGAGAAGGGTATGTGTGGGTTACTCTGGACGATATAGAAAGAATTGCCCAGTTTTTGAAACTGGATAAGGATTTTTTTACATCTCACTATATTCGGAGAATCCAAACAAGATATAGTCTATGCGATAGCTATAAACAGGAATGTATCTTTTGGAGTTCTTCTGGCTGTAAGATATACGATGTCCGACCAAAACAATGCAGGACATTTCCGAATTGGGATAAATCCAAGACCATAGATCCTAAGGCGATAGAAGCCATGAAGCTAGATTGCCCTGGAATTAAGGCAATGGATACCAAAAGCTAAAATTTTGCGAATTAAAGGATAGAGGCGATTTCAGCACGAAGAATACGAAGAGAAGAGTGTAAAGAATGGTCCACGAAAAACACGAAAGGCACGAAAAGGAATGTTTGTGTTTTTCGTGTTTTTCGTGGAAAAAACTTGATCCAAAAAAAAATTTACCGCAGAGCCTCAGAGGTCGCAGAGAAAAATTTTTATATTTTTTATTCTTCTCTGCGTTCTCCGCGTCTCTGCGGTGAAAAATCTTTACACTTTTGCACGAGATTTTACTTGTAAGTGATTAATATTGTCAAACTACCTATCTACGGATTTAGCAAACAAGCTTTTCGTAAAGGTTGATATATTCTTTCAAAATTTTTGTTTTTTCAAAGCTTTCCAAGGCTTTTTCTCTTGCCTTGATGCTTAGGTGCTTATAGTTCAGGTGGTGGCAAAGCCAGTCTATTCCTGCTGCCATATCTTTTGAATCCAGTGCTTTGGCTAGATAGCCATTCTGCGCGTGTTGCAGGATTTCAGCAGTATGCGGTGTTCGGAAAGCCACAACAGGGGTTGCGCAGGCAAGGGATTCCAGGATAGAGTAAGAATAGACTTCCTGATAAAAAGGCTCTACAAAAACATCCACAGCATTGTAGAGCAATTTACGACTCACATCGTCCTGCCAGTTGCCTAAAAATTGGACAGGCAATCTTCCAGGATTATCAGGAATTGGGCCTAAGAAAATCAATTCCATTTTTTTCATTTGCAGATCCTGCAATGCTTCCCAGAGAAGGCTCAATGCCTTAGCATTATCATACTGGCTCTTTCTGGAATGGACGAGAAGAAGTTTTTTTTCTAAAGGCAATCCCAGAATCTCTCTGGCTACTTTTTTATCAATATTCTGAAACACATTGGTATCCACAGGATATGGAATGGAGAGAACTTCCCTTCCTGAAAAAAGCTGACTTTCTTTTGCTGCCTGGCTTATTGTCTCGCTTATGGCAACAAGAGTGAGATTTTTCATTTGGCCAAACGCAATTCTTTTCCGTTCCCATACTTTATAGCTAATATCTTTTTCTTTGAAAGAACCCAAAGCAGGGCAACAACCACAGCTTTTTGTGTATTTTTTGCATTCTTCTTCTGTCGGATGATCATCATTGCAGGGATTGTAGCATCCTCCCGTTAAAGGCCACATATCATATAAAGACCAGACAACAGGCTGCTGTATCTTAGGCAATTCTTCGATCTTGAGCATGTTACAGAAAGAATGGATATGCACTATATCAGGGCACATCTCTTGTATTTTCCGAAGTGTTTTACCAAAGCTTACCCATGCAGTGGAAAACGGGGCTTTTTTCTTATAGGATTTCAGCAGCATCTTGGAAATATTGTCCTGAAAAAGAAGAGCGCATTTTTCTCTCTTTTTTTCCATACCCAAAACAGATGGATCATAGCTGGATTTATATTGAACCAGCATCCTGGATTCCATCTGTGCTTCTTTTAAAGCAGAATGCAGATGGTAAACCCCTCTGGATTCGACATCCCATGGATTGATATGTAGTATTTTCATGTGTCTTGTTCCTTATATTGCTAATTGGCAGATTTCTCTGATGTTGCCATATTGTTCCGAAAGATTGAAATGCAATAAATCTGAAACACCATCGCTTTCTTTCATCTCTTCCAGGGTAATCTTTTGCTTTTTATCTATAATATGATTCTTTTTCCATCTTTCCAGATAGCAAAGCATTTTGATAGACAGCTCCAGAGAATCCGTCAGCAGAAGTCCCATACGGTTGGAAGAATATTCCAGACATTTGAGATAATTTTTTGTATCTTTTTGAGAAATGCTTTTCCATATATCTTCCCTGGATTTCAGTATTCCTCTTAGCTTCCAGGAAAGGCTGGAATATATCTTCTTTTGGATATTTTTAACCTGCAAAGAAACATCTTCCGTTAGAGGAACAAAACAAGTGCGTAGCAATCGGAAGTAAATGTCCAGTTCATCTGGAGGTAATTTGATTGCCAGAGTTTGTTTCTGAGAAATATAGAACAAATATTTTGCCAGAATAAAACGGATTTCCATTTCACTCCAGCTTTCTACAAAATTCTGGCTCATGATAAGGCTGGAAGGGTTGGTATTCTCTAAAAATACATCTCTGGCATCCTCAGAATGAATATACATGTACATATCCCGCTCCTTCATCTGAAGGAGCTTCATGATGCTGTTTGTATAATACCAGACAGGTCTCTGCACACGTTCATTGCCTAAATGAGTACCCCAGGACTTTCGTATCTCTGGTGGATAGTTCTTTTCCTGGCATTCTCCTGTCAAGGCCATCAATTCAAAAAGATTGGCAATTCTCGATGGGACAAGATACTTTGCAATATCTTCTGGTGCAATTTCTGAAGATTTTTTAGGCGCAATGTCTTCTAAAAGAGGACAATCTTTTTCAGCACCAGGCGATAGGATTTGCAAAGCCCTCCAGGCTCTCATGGATCTGTCTTTTTGCCCATCCTGATAGAACAAATCCCCCAAAGCGCGATAAGAGGCAAGCAAGAATTGATCACGATGGAGCAACATTAAATGCCCCTTGATAGCATCTTTTCTCATGTCAGGAGTCGCTGTTTTCAATTCTGTCAGGGCAATCTGGGCTTCTATGTGTCCAGGAGACAGAGTCAACGCGTTTTCAAACTCCTTAGCGGCTGCTTCTTTATCCTGAATTTTATCCGCAAGAAGATGTCCAAGAGCCATACAGATAGGGAATCCCAGTTTTTTCTTATCTTCAGGCAAATTTACGAGAAAATGACGATAGCTGCTCGCCAGAGACTGCCAGTCTTGTAAAATGATATAGATTTTAGCGATTCCCTGTATTGCATGGATACAAGAACTATCCTCCTGCAAGGCTTCTTTGTATGCAGAAATCGCTTCTTCGTATTTTTTCAGCCCTTCGGATAGGATATAGCCATGCCTGCAACGATTTTCCACTCTGGATTGCACATCGGTAATGTTACAGTAGTATTGCTGGTTCCAATGTTCTGCCTGCTCCCAGTCTCCTATCTTCACATAAAGTCCTGCCAGATCAGACTGTACTGTATAGTCCTGGGGATTATATTCAAAAACACTCAAAAATTCCTCGATGGCTCTGGCATAGTTTCCTGTTTTATAGAGCAAATAAGCCTTTTCCTTAGAGGCAACATACTTTTCATCTTCCGTGGCTTTGCTTTCTATGATTTGCTGATAGCATTGTATACTTTTATCATATTCTGCAAGTTCTTTATAAATATGCCCTAAAGATGTCAGGACTTCTATCCTTTCGGGGAACAGGAGATGATAGTGCTGATAGTGTTCTGCTGCTTTTGCATAAAGCCCCAGGGTTTCTTCGAGAAGAGCGATTTTGAATAGAACATCGTTTTTTTCTTTGAGTTCGTCTAAATCAAAAGCCTTTTGATAGCATGACAAAGCTTCCTGGTGAGCCTGCTTTTTTTCATAAATTTCAGCAAGGGCCAGGAGAGTAGCCAGATGTTCTGGATTGCTCTGCAAAGCTTTCAAATAGCGTGGTAAGGCTTCCTCTTCTTTTCCTGTTTTTTGCGCAGCCAAAGCCCATCGATAGTAAGTAAGACAGGCATTTTCCTGCTTTTGTTCCTGCAAGCTTAGAACTCTTGCCAGAACTTTTTCCAACTCGTACCAGGAAGACTGACTAAAATAGATTTCGCTCAATGCCAGAAGTGCTTCCAGGCTATCAGGCTCTATCTTCATAGCTGTTTCGTACATTTTGAGCGAGGATTCGCTATTGCCAATCTTGTCTCTGTATAGATTGCCCAGAAGAATATACAACTGTGCCTTTTGGCTTTGCAGCATAGTATTTTCTGCTGCTTTGGAAAAAAACTTCACTGCGTTTTCCCAATCTTTTCTTTCTATACACAGATCACCTGATTTCACCAACGCTTCACAATGCCCAGGGTGTAGCTCCAATGTCTTCTGGAAGCATTGATATGCCTTTTCTTGATTGCCTAGATGAATCAGATAGATATTTCCTGCAAGGTAAGAAAATTCTGCCTGTTTCTGGGGAGAAGAGGCGAGCTTTTTTTCTTTTTCCAGAACAGACAAAAGGAGATTCCAGTTGCCTGTTTTTTCATAAAGTCTGTGTAGCCCTTCTAATCCTGTTTTATTATCTTCTTTTATTTTTAAAGCTTTTTCGTAGCACTCTATCGCTTTTTCGATGTTGCCAATTTGCTCTTCATAAATTTTTGCAAGACTTATATTTATATTCAATATCGCTTCGGGAATATGGATTATCCTGGCCTTTTCTTCCAGAATTTCTACCATCTGATGATAGCTTTTCTGGCCTCGATAGAGTTCTTCCAGGGAGCTGAAGGCTTCTTCATGGAATTCTTCGATTTCCAGAACTCGCTGGAAGGCCTCGATGGCTTTTTGCTGATTGCCTAGCTGTTTTTCGCACTTGCCGATTTCCAGCCTTGTTTCGATTTCTTTAGCAATATTGTCATTTTGATGAGCATATTGGGCTATCTGGTATAGTACCCCCAGAAGTTCAGGCAATTTTTGACGATTGCGAAAAACGCAAGCCGTAGATTCCATGGCCTTTTGGTTTTCTGGGGCAATTTCCAGAATTTTTTGATAGGTTTCTATTGCTTTTGGCACATCGAAGAGCTTTTTGTCCCAAATCTCTGCTATCTTGAAGTACAAACGCAGGATTTCCTCTTGCTCTTTCAGCAAGGAAATTTCTTGCTCATAGAGTGCGATCAGATGGCGGTACTGTGCCCAGTTGTCATAGATGCTTTGCAACGTATGGATGGTTTCCATGCTCTCAGGAAATAGCCGCAGGGCTTCTTCATAATGAGCAATGGCTCTGTCTCCTCGATGAATCTTCTCGTTCAATATTTTGCCGATTTTGCTATGCAAAGCAAAAATTTCCTCGTTGTTTGTAAGGATTTCCAGCTTGCTCTTCAAGATAACCAAAAGGTTTTGCCATTCTCCCTTTTCTTCCAAAAGCACTTCCATAGCGTTCAGTGCCTCTGGGTTTTTTTCCTCTTTTGCAAGGATGGTTTTAAATACTCGCTCTGCATTGCTATTGTCCTTAAGCTTCTTGAAGTATATATTGGCAAGATAGAGAAGCTTTTCTATGGTATTTTCTGCTTCAGAGCCAGAGGCTCGCATCAATTTTTCATACACTTCTACAAAACCACTATAGTCTTGTATTTTTTCTTGTAACTTTAAGACTTTTTCCGCAGTGGTTCTGTGCAGTCCATATTCCAGGACTTTCAGATAAAAGCTTAATGCTTCATGAGGGATAGAAAGCTTCTCAGACCATATATCTCCAATATAGACATAAAGAGGAAGACGTTTCTTCTCGTCCAGCAATCTGGATTCTGCCTGAGCCATTTCGATGACTTCTGCCCACCTCTCCTGTTTTTCATAGATTTCTCTCATCCCCTTGATGGCTCGGAGGTTCTGCGGATTGATCTGGTAGGCTATACAATAATGAAGTAAAGCATTTTCTTGCTGAGAAAATTCCTTGTCCCAGATTAGCCCGATTTTAATATGGACGCTTTCGATTTCTTCCTGGTGTTCGGAAAGAGTGGCTACAAGGCTGTAAACTTCGATCAGCTCTTTCCATCTTTTTAGTTCTGTCAGAGTCTCTACGGCAAGGGAAAGCCCTTCGCTATGGGAAGGCTCCATCAAAAGAAGCTTCTGAAAGCAGAGAATGGCATTTTCTTTCTGGTTGTCTTCTTGGAGAAGCTTTCCTAAAGCAAGGTACAGGAATTTTAACCTTTCTGTATCTCCTGATTTTTCTATAATGGCAATCTCTTTGCCATACATATCTGCAAGTGCCTTTTTGTTTTGCTCTTTTTCATAGAGCTTCTCCATATACAGAATCGTGTCCAGATTCACGGTATTTTGCGATAGTATAGCTTCTCCATGAAAAATGGCTTTTGGCGTGTCTTGTAGCTTTTCTTCATAAAGATTCATAAGAGCTTTGTGCAATTCCGTCGTGTCTTCTAGCGAAGATAAAAGAGCGATCTCTTTTTCTATGATTTGCGCATAGTCGCCTTCTTTTGACTCCTGCAAAAGAAGGGATTTGAGCCTGGCAATCACAGCAAGATCCTCTGGATACTGTCTGTGGATAATATACAACTGATCTATTGCGCCAGGAACATCGGAGAATTTTTCTTCTTTTAGGATAGCGATTTCCCAATGGATGTCTTTTTCACGGATAGGGTCTTTCTGTATTTCTATCTCTTTTTGCAAAAGAGTATAGAGTGCCTTATATTCCTTATTTTTCTTATGGATTCTCTGAAGTGCCCGAATGGCAAAAAGATTCTTTTCTTCTAATTCCAGAGCAGCAAGATATTTTTCCTTTGCTGCATCGGAATTGTCCAACTGGAATTCTTGCATCTCCCCTATTTTCAAGAGAAGAGACAGGGTTCTTTCTTCTGGAATTTCTGGGAGTTCCAGTTCCTGTTCATAAGCATTTAGAAGTTCCAGATGGCTTGCTTTTTGGGCATAGATTTCTTCTACAGCCTTTATGACAGCAAGGTTATCAGACTGTATTTCCAATGCCTGCAAATACATTTCCAATGCTTCATCCTGTTTCTCTTTTTTTTGCCATATCTGTCCTAAAATCGTATACAGAGCAACGATTCTCTTGTGATCTTTAGTGATATGGATTTCCTCTTCGTAGAGGGATATCAGATCATCCCAATTCTCTTGCTTATAATACAAAGAGGCAAGCAGGCGCAAGGCTGGCTGATATGCTTTGTCGAGAGAGAGTATCTGCCTTAGCAGAGCAATTGCCTTATCGTATTCTTCCAACTTTTCCAAAAGGCCTGCCATCTTAAGAAGCAGATTCTTCTGGGTTTCTCCATCGGCAATATAAGCATGCCGTTCCCATACTTCCAGAAGTGCTCTGTCATTCCCCTGAGTAAGATGGATTCTTTCCATGATTTCCATAGCTCTGATATTTCCTGGGTCTACTTTAAGAACTTGTTCCAGGCTTTCCAAAGAGGCTTCTGTTTTTTGCAGATATTTCTCACATATCTCTGCAAGCTCGAACAAAAGAGACAGAATTTCTTGCTCGCTTTGGGCTAAAGCCAGCTCTTTTGTTATATTTTCTCCTAATTCTTCGTAGTTTCCAGACTCTCGGTATAAAATATGCAAGGCTTTGAGACTTTCCAGATGGTCTTCTTCTGTTTTCAGGATTTTCTGATAGAACAAGATAGCTTTTGCTGGATAGTACGTCTCTTTTCTGGTGCATAGCCTTCCCAATTCCAGGAGGATCTCTTTTTGTGCCTTTAGCCCAGAAGTGCATTTTAGCTTGCGTTCCAGAGTATCAATAAGCCTTTCCCATAGCTTGTTTTCTCTGCAAACTTCTTCCAGTGCCAGTATTGCCTTGAGGTTGTTTTCATCCAGTTTTAAGATTTGCAAATAGCATTGGGTTGCCTGGTGTGTCAAGGAAAGCTGGTTACGATAGAGAGATGCCTGGTCATAAAACAGCGCAATCTTTTCTTCTGTCTCTTTGGTCAGATTGATCTTTTGGCTATAAAGACTTACCAGCTCTTGCCATCTTTGCTCCAGACGATACAAATCCATCAACCTATCCATAGCCTCGGCATTGTCGTTTTGTATTTCCAGGATGCTTTTATAATGGGAAATGGCTATCTCTGTATCATCACTATATTCCTGAGCAAGAGAGGCAGCCTTGCGATGCAAGGAAAGCTTATCAAAAGAAATATCCAGCAATTTAATCTGGCGTTCATAAAGTGCAATCAGTTTGTCGTATTCTTCCCTCTTTCGGAAAATCGTTTCTAACCGTTCCAAAGTTTCCTTATGGGAAGGCGTTTCCAGAAGAATATGATCGTACAATTGCAATGCTTTTGGTAAGTTCGCAAGCGGTTCTTCATAAACCCTTGCTGCATTGTAAAGATATTGAGCACAATCGTCTTTGCTTACCATAGTAGCATGGATTTCTAAAGTTTGCGCCAGAAGCAAATATTCTTTTGTATTGCGATAAAGCTCTTCCAAAAGGCTCAAGATTTCTTGTTTCTGAGGATCATAGAGCCTGGCTCTTTCGTAGAATTCTATGGCTTTAGAGTAATTTTTCAATTTCTGGCTATAAATTTTGCCGACCTGGACAGACTTCTGAGCAAGATCACTGTAAGAATCATAAAAATTCTGCATTTCTTTTTCGAGCAAAGTGACCAGGCAATTCCAGTCTTCTTTCTCGGTATAGATTCTCTTTAGTCTTTCCAGAGACATAGTCTCTTTGGGATTCAGAGACAGTATATCCTCCAGATGCTGTATGATTTTTACCTGATTGTTCCTGCTTGTATACACATCCAGTAAGGCATGGTGCAGTTTATTTCTTTCCTCTTTGTCCACCAGAAGAGTCAGCAGTTTTTCGCCAGATTGTATATATTCTTCCCAGTTTTGCTGTTCCTTATATAGATTTTGTAAGGCTCTCCAGGCATCGCAGTAGTTGGGAGAGAGCTTGAGAATCTGATGATAGCTGGCTATAGCAGCAGGTATATCCTTGAGGTTTTCCTTCTGCACATTTGCCATTTCCCAATAATAGGGTAAGCTCTGCTCCTGGTCTACTTCGATCAGCTTACCGAGAGTTTCTACAAGAAGACGATGAGAATTTTGCCTTGTATAGTAGTCTTTTAGAATTTTCAAGGCATCGAGGCTAGCAGGGTCTAAAGACAAGATTTTTTGGTAATACCCAACGGCTTCTTTTTCTCTTTTTAAAGAATCTTGTAGAAGACGAGCTATTTTCCAATAGTTCTGTATTTGCTCTTTTCCACTCTGCTGGTTACTCTGTCTCACTAAAGTATGAAGCAATCTTTCTGATTGTTTCAGCGTTTCATAGAGTCCAGAGAGTTTGGTAAAAATTTCTTTTTCCAAAGGGTATAAAGAGAGGATTTCTTCATAGATTTCTGCCACTTCCCCCAAACGATTTCCTTCTTCCAACACCCTGGTGATTTTAGAATATATGGATAGCTTCTCTTCTTTTTCCGACAGAAGTTCCAGCTCATTGCGGTAAGATTCCAGAATTTTCTCTGTGTCTTTCTGCTGAGCATACAATACCTGAAGTTTTTTTACAATCAGCATGTCTTTAGGCGACAAAGCAAGGGCTTTCTGATACCAGGATATGGCTTCTGCTGGTTTTTTGATTTTTTCACTGTAAATATCTCCTAGTTTACAGAAAACGGATGTCTTTTCTTCACCTTGAGCCAGATTGCTTTGCCTTTTATAAATACCAGAAAGATTCTCCCACTTTTCCTGAAAGCGATAGGTTTCCTCCAGAATATCCAGGATCATCTTGTCTTCTTTAAATTTTAAAGCTTTTTCATAGGCATCCACTGCCTTATCCAGATTTCTTACTTTTTCGCTCCATATAAGGGCAATCCTGGTAAGGATTTTTATTTTTTCTTCCTGATTGGCAACAAGAGGAATCTCCTTTTCCATAGCCGAAATCATGGCTGGCCATTTTTCACTTTGGGAGTAGAGTGTTTCCAGAATTCTTAAAGTAGCTATGTCGTCTGGAATGATTTTATGGATTTCCTCATAGAACTCAATCGCTTTAGGAATATATTGCAATTTTTCCTCACAGATTTTAGCACACTGGCGCAGGCGTTGCAATTTATCCTCTTTAGAAGAAGCTCTCTGGCTTGCTGTCTGGTATATCTCCAGCAAAGAGTCCCAATCTTTTTCTTCTGCATAGATATTTTCCAGAGATCGGATCAGGCTGGCATTTTGCATATCCATGTCCCATGCCTGCCTGAGAAGAGATTTTGTTTCAGCAGAACTCTTTTGTGGCAAAAAAGCCATCTGCGACAAAATTTTAGCTTTTTCTGCCTTTTGGGAAGTTTTTTCCAGTTTGCTTTTCAAAAGTTCAGAAAGAACGGTGCCATTTTTTAGATGTTCTGCTAAAGAAATGCAGGCATCATAATACTCCTGGTTATCTCCACAGAGATGATAAGCCCTTTGGTAGGCTTCCAAAGCTTTCCCACCCTGAGCAAGCTTTTTTTGCAGCCATTCTCCTCTTTGAAAATAAAGCTTTCCCGCTTCCTTTGGCGAGTTTTCTGCCATTGACCTGGCTCGAATTTCATAAAGATCGCTTAAATTCTGCCAATCGTTTCCTAAAGAATAGTATTGCTCCAATTTTTGGAACATCTCTTTATCCAGTGGGTTCTGTTTTAATGCATCCAATAGTTTACTCATTGCAGGATCTTTTTCCATTCTTCAACCTTTCGCTTTGGAACTTTAGCTTACTTTTAAAAAGTCATCGGAAAGTTACAACCAAAGCGATTATAATCTCTTGCTATAACTTTGTCCAGACAAAAAAAGATTTCCCACCAGACCGTCGATGCAAAAAGAAACCACGTTTTTAGTGCTGCTGTGCTGTGTTAAGAATGCTTTCAATCCTAAGACAAAGGAAAACGCAATGCTAAGCTTGACAAAAAAGCTATCCTGAGATAAAATAGGTGACATGACAAAAATTTTTAGACAAAATAAAATAAAGAACCAAATTTGTGTTTATCTGTGTCTATCTGTGGTTCTTTTTTTTGTTTGCAGCTTTGCTGTGTTCATCTGTGGTTCAATAAAATTATAATGTCAAATTATTTCATTCGAGGAATTATGAAACTCTTTTTTTTTATGGTTATTATTATGTCAATGTCATATAGTTTTTCCCAGATCCCTTCCATCAACGCTCATCGTGGAGCTTCTTACGATGCTCCTGAAAACACATTAGCCTCGTTCAAACTAGCATGGAAACAAGGCGCAGATGCCATAGAAGGTGATTTTCACCTTACCAAAGATGGAGAAATCGTTTGCATACATGATGCCGATACAGCAAGAGTAGCCAAGGAAAAATGGATTGTTGCACAATCTACCTATGAAGAATTAAAAAGGCTGGACATTGGTTCATGGAAAGGCCCGCAGTGGGCAGGCGAGAGAATTCCAACGCTCAAAGAAGTATTGCAGCTTATTCCTGCTGGGAAAAAATTTTTCCTGGAAGTCAAATGTGGTGTTGCCATTGTGCCGCCTCTCGTTAAAATTCTTATGGAATCTTCTGTTCCCCAAGAGCAGATAGCTATTATCTCTTTTTACCCTGAAATCGTTTCAGAAATCAAAAAGTATTTGCCCGAAATGAAGGCATATCTTCTGACTTCTTTCCGTAAAGAAAATGAAATATGGAAACCCACTCTTTCGGAAATACTCTCCTATCTGAAAAGCACAAAAGCCGATGGTTTGGATTGCAAAGCAATGGAATGCGTAGAGGAAAATTTTGCGCTCTCTCTTAAAAATCAGGGCTTTGAATTTCATGTATGGACAGTAGATGATCCTGTTGTCGCCAGGAGATTCCATGCACTAGGCGTTCAGTCTATAACGACAAACCGTCCAGGCTGGCTCAGAAAAGAGCTGGAAAAAAAAGAGTGAAGAAAACAATTTAAAGAATAGGTTTATGATTATCACAATTACTCTCAATCCATGTCTAGACCATACTTTGATTATTCCCGATTTTCAGCCTGGGGATACTTGTCTTGCAGAAAATAGCTTACTGGTTCCAGCAGGAAAGGGAGTCAATGTTTCTCGTGTGCTGAATTCTCTGGGAGTACCCTCTGTCGCCTTGATTGTCATAGGAAACGACACGAAAACAATATTTGAAAAAAGCTTTGAAGGAACACAGATCACCCCTCATATCATAGCCTATGAAGGAAAAACCAGGGTCAATACAACCATTGTCAGCCCTGGTAAGAAAGAAACTCATATCAGAGAAGAAGGAAATTCCTTGTTGCCCCAGGTGATAGAGCAGGTAATGAAATATCTCGAAATTTCCTTACACAAAGAGGATACTGTCGTTTTTTCAGGCTCACTTCCTCCCCGTACACCCATACCAATATGGCAAAGCTTACTTTCTCTGTCTGTCAAGAAAGGGGCTTTTGTCCTGGTAGACACCTCAAAACAGGCATTGATCGGTGCCCTGGAAATTCCTGTATCAGCAATCACTCCCAACCAGGAAGAATTCTGCTTTATCACAAAAAACATCGAAGACAACCCCGACAGACTAGCTCGCTATGCACAAGAAGAAGTCAAAAAACGAAATATGAAGTGGATCGCAATCACTCTGGCAGAAAAAGGCGCGATTCTCGCAGGAAAAGACTTTATCTTTAAATCCATGGCCTATCCTGTAGATTTCATCAGTAGCGTAGGCTCTGGCGATGCTTTTTTAGCAGGTATGATTGCAGGAATCTATCAGAATATGCCTCTCGAAAGAACTTTGTCCCTGGCAACAGCTTGTGGTTCAGCATCTTGTGAACAAAGTTCTGCAGGTTGTATTTCTTTAGAGCGAGTAAAATATTTTTTTGCAACTTAAGGTGAAAACAATGATTGGATTTGGAATTCTTGTTGTATTCGCTATTGCCGCCACTCTCATGTTCTTGAAAAAATTGCCAGCTATCCTTGCTTTGCCTTTGATGGCAATGGCAATTGCCTGCATCGAATGGTTTGCAGGAAAACTTACCTTGCATGAAATCGGATATGCCATTTTTGCCGATGGGGCACTGAGATTATCAGAGCCCATCGTAATTTCGATGTTTGGAGGGATGGTCAGCATCCTGATGCAAAAATGTGGTGTAGCGGAAAAATTCATTCGTGTGGGAGCGGAACTTGCAGGAGACGATCCGTGGATGGTCTCGGTCATCACTCTTTCTCTCATCGCCGTTCTTTTTACCACTATCGGAGGACTAGGTGCTGTTATCATGGTTGGTACCATTGTTCTTCCGATTCTATCCTCTTTGGGACTTCGGGATTATGTCACAGGCGCGATAGTCCTTTTTGGAATATGCCTGGGAGGCATCATAAACCCCAATAACTGGGCTATGTTTACCTCGGTGCTTAAGCTGGACATCGAAGTTGTTTCACGCTTCGCGCTCCAGATGTTCTTTGTCGTAGGACTTGCATCCATCGCATTTATTACTATGGAACTATGGCTCTCTGGACGGTTCAGGCTCAATGCAGGCTTTTTCAAAAAGGCATTCTTCTGGCTGTTTATGATTGCTATTTTGGGTTTATCTGTTTTGCTGGGAATAAAAATAGCGGGCAAGGAGAACTCCTGGGCAATGTTGCGATGGGGCACAGGCATTCTTTTGGCTTTATCTACGATTTGTGGCCTTATAGATGGTTGGAATGCACGCATGGAAAAAGCCCCTAAAGTCCGATGGCACTCTTTCCTGATACCTCTTGTGCCCCTGGCCTTAATCCTTTTGTATCAGATTTCCTTCATCCCTTCCTTTCTGTGTGGTTTTCTTTATGGTACGATTTCAACCTTGAGACGAGGCAGTCTGAATATGATTTCTCGCTCTGTGATTGAGGGCAGCCAAAGCGTGATCCCCGCTGTTGTGCTGATGATTGGAATAGGAATGCTTCTCAATTCGATCCTCGGCCCTTCCCCATCTGGCCCCGCAGGAAAATGGTATAAAGAGATTTCCTCTGCTACCTCCATAGAAAAACAGATACAGACAAGAGAGTGGCCTGTAACGAAAGACATGGAACCTCTTCTTGCTTTTGCCGTTCCTAAAAATGCGTTTCTGTTTGTTCTGATTTTTTCTTTTTTAGCACCTCTGGCACTATATCGAGGCCCTCTCAATGTCTGGGGGCTAGGTTATGGTGTTGGGACAGTACTCATTTCTATGGGCGTTCCGTCTGGTGCCGTCATGGGAATCCTCATGTCAGTAGGCATCATACAAGGCGTTTCCGACCCTACTAACACTCAAAATGTCTGGATCGCCAATGAAGTGCGAGTGGATGTGAATACCCTGATGTGGCGAACCATAGTCTACACATGGTCAGCCTCGATCCTGGGGCTAGCTATGGCAGGAATTTTCTTCTATCGCTAGACAAATATTCATCTTTTTTCAATAGATTGTAGCCGCAGGGTTGCGCCAAAAAAGTCGTGTCTACCCAAAAGGCGGATGCCAGCGCAATCCCTGCATCTTCACTCAATACATCAAAGCTATTTTCTATTTTTTAACCATTCTTCCCAAGATTTCCTGATCTCCAGGCAGGCTTTCTGGGATGTATGAAGCTGGATTTTGCCAAAGCTTTTTCCTGTCCCTGACTCTAAAAGATAGCAAGCTGCGCAGCGGAGGTATCGGTCTTTATCTCCCAGAACACGAATGAGCAAGTGGATCATTCCCTGAGGGAATTCTCCTTCTAAAAAATAGTCTAGCATGGGAGCGACATTGTATGTGCTGCTCTTGAGTGCATCGAAGAGCCATTGTTCCCAGGAAAGACTTTTGTTGAGATCCCACCATGCCTGGTATCTTCCTTTTAGAGAAGCTGCGTCTTCTTGAGAAAAAACCTGAAGTGTTATTTTTTCCAGATTTTTTCTTACTTCCAGAAAATCTTTAGGATGATCCAACAGATCAATCAAAACGGGAATAGCTCTCTTATCATAATGCTCCACTAAAGCAAATGCAGCCTGCATACGAATGGCAAGGCTGCTGTCTTTGAGACAAGAGACAAATGTTTTCCTCGTATTATAGGAAGAGATTCTTTTTAAGCTTTGGAGTACCATAATCTTCATGGGAATATCTTCGCTTCTGACTAAAATCCCTTCTAATGCCAGGATAGCTTCTTCTTGGGGTTTTATTTCAGCAAGACAATGAGATACAATCTCTTTTACAATAGGAGAAGAATCGGATTTTAGAATTCCAATTAACGTCTGGATTGCGCTAGTTCCGCCGATATTGGTAAGCCCCTGGGCTACAGCCTGGCGGATTCCAGAATCGCTATTATTGAGAAGCCCCAATAAAACAGAGTTGGCTTTTTCACGAGAAATTTGAGGTAGGGCTATAATGGCACTTTGTCTGAGCGCGATTTTATATTGAGGGTTCTGGGCTATATTCAAAAGAGAATCCCAGGCGTTTTCTGCTTTCAGATTTCCTAGCGCAGATATAGCCGCCTGCCTTACGTCAAGGTGTTCATCTTTAAGCAAGGCTGTCAGGTACAATATTGTGAGTTCATCAGGTTTTCTTTTTCCTAAAATTTCACAAGCTATGCTTCTTAGATAAGGGCTGGGGTGGTTGATATATTGCAAAAGTAGTTTAGAATCGGCATTTCCCATAAGTTGCAATAAAAGCGCGCGAGATTTGTTGGAAAAGTGCAAAACCAAAAAATCGCACAAAGGTGCTATGGCTGTAGGCTCTTTTGTTAGAGATACTGCCTGTATTAAAAGTTCGCTGGCACGATTGAGTTCCATCTCAGAGCGGATATGGAATAAAATCCATTGTATGTAGTTCAAAGAAAGCTCGCTATCTTTTTTCATCCAATCTAAAAGCTCTTCTGCTGCCTTTTCTCTCATCGCTGGCTTTAGCCATCCATAGGAGTCCAAGATAAGGCTTTTTATTCTTCCAGAACGGAGCCTGGCATCCTTTACTTCGCTGAACCATGTGTTCTGGCTTTCATACCATTTTTCCCAATCTGGCTCTTTGCTGCTGTCCCAATAGCTCTGCCAGGAATTTTCTTTCAGGATTTGCAATAAGAAAGCAATCGCTGGCTCCAGAACTCCATCCTCTTTCCCATATATAACCACTCGCTTATGCAAATTTTCCAATTTAAGCTCTATACTCTGCCAGGCAAGAGGTTGCTTATCCCCATATTCAGGCTGAAGCTCAAAAAATCTTATTTTCCGTAAAAGCTCGCTAACTTCCCTGGTCTGCTCATAGTTCATAATAACCCAGGAAGTGTCCTCAGGAGCAAGAATTTTTCCAGGGGCCGATGCAAAAAAGACAATCTTCTGGTTTTCTATAGAACCTTGTTGCTGGTATTCCAGAACCATGCTTTTGATTTGTTCCTGGGATAGTCCCTTGAGAAGGCGTACTGCCCTAAAGCGAGCACTTTCTGTATGCCACCATGCCCACCATTTGTCTATATGATATCCTAAATCTTTTCCAGTCAATTGTCTGAGTTTCTTATAACCAATTTCTCTGAGCGATAGATAGTCACGAAAATAGACTTTTCCTGAGAGGCATTCTATTAAAACAGCAGGCAAATGTCTGTCCATGAGTTCTATGATTTCACTATCTTCGGTAACAAAACCCATATTTACAAGGGCACATGCGCAGGCACCCTGGGCAAAAAGATCATTGTTGTTACGGACAGCCCTTATCAGAAAGGGCAGAATATCACTATCCAGAATTTTCTTCTCAAAGCGGTCTTCCTGAAGCACAAGAGTGAGTATGATGTAACTCAAAAAACGACGATTCGTACTGGGAAACTGCTCTTTTAGCTTTTTTTGCAATACTTCGGAAGAAATTTTAGACAAGATATTCATGGCTTCATAGGCAACGTATGGCGAATCGTCTTTTAATCCCTGGATAAAAAGGTCGAATGCCTGGATATTCTTTGTATGCGAGGCAAGCTGGATTGCGAGCTTTCTTGTCTTATAGGATTTGGAAAGAAATAGATCTTCTAAAACAGAAAGATGTTTTTTGCCTGTCAAAGGAGAAAGTGCCTGATAGGCTGCATTATGGCGATCATAGGATGGCGACCTAAATAGATTTAAAATTTTTTCATAAGCAGCTTCAGGTTGAATTTTAATCATAGCGATAAAAATTGCAGAAACTCTCTGGGACATTTCCTTGCTCAAAGCCATTTCCAAAAGAACAGGAAAGGCATCCTCTTCTTTCATTTCTCCCAGACAATAAGCACAAGCCTCACGGACAGCAGGCTCAGCATTTTTCAAACTCATCATAAGAAAATGCCTGGAGTTTTCTTTTTGCGAAATCAATACTTCTGCTGCCTTTTTAGCACTAGCAAGAGGCCAGTTTTTTAGCTCAAGAATCAGGCTCTCTATTCTTTTAGGATTTGCTTGTGTTGTCTTATCCAAATCCTGAGAGACTATTTCTAAAGGAATCAAAAGTAACAGCAATATATAGAAAATTTTATAAAAACAATAAGATTTCATAAATCAAACCCAAAAAATAGGCTGTTTCTAGCAGAATCTGCATCTTATAAAAAAGACTGTAACCACAGAAAAAGTTAGAATAGAAAAATAGGAATTTTCATGAAAAATCATTAACATCAAGAAGATCGCTGTAAAGTCGTCTTCCTGTAAAACCGTTGATTTCCATTTCCCAGGAAAGAGAAAGCCCTTTAAAAAAAGTATAGGCCTTTTTGGCCTGCTTTTTGCTGGCAAAATCGCAGGTGATTGTGAGCAATTTCGTTCCTTCCAGAAAAGGAAAGCCCTCTTGCCCAAGAACAGCTTCCAACGTTGCACGTTCTGTATCTACAATGTCAAAAGGTGTCTGCCAGAAAAAAGAGTCTGGATCAGCATTGGCTGTGTCTAAAAGCAATTTCAAAAAATCTTCTCGTTTTCGATTGTCAGGAATGATTACCTTGATTTCTAGCCGTATCACATAGCTTCCTATCAATAAAAAATTCGTTCGTTATCAGTATGACATTGCCAAATATTGTAGCTCAAAAAAATTAAATGTAAACTTTTTTCCCTTGTATCTTTTCTATAAAAATTTCAAATTTTCCTATTCTAACGTTTTCTGCGGTCACAGCCTTATTTATAAAATATCTTAAATAACAACCTACGTTCCGCAGCTTCTAGGAAGAAAAAAAGTATTTTAAGCGGATAGAAGT
>CALKWO010000003.1 GCA_938003875.1 uncultured bacterium | reverse complement strand
GCTTCGATGCTGGTGCAGATATTGGTCAGGACGGCCTTGCACATCCATATCGAACATGCCTGTGGCCTGAAAGTTTCGATTCAGAAGACAGTGCAGAGATATTATTTTAGCAGCTTCTATGAACGAGCCAACGCACTTTTATATCCTGTCTTGAAGATAGCGTATCCAGAGAGAGAAAGATACAAATACCAGGGACTCATGGCAACCTGCTTTGACTATGCCTATAAGGCATTTTTGGGAAAAGAAGCTTTGGGAAAAATCAAGGATGAAAGAGATAAAGGCTATCCTATACACCAGTATATTCCTGATCCTGTTGTTCGGAATCGTTGTCTGTATTATATTCTTTTGCTGGCGAACTACATGGCTGCAAGAGAATGCAGTGTGCAGGAAGCCAAAGATCCAGCGAGAGAGATTGTGGAAAGGCTCATCGAAAACCAGAGCTATGGGCTTGTGGATTCTGCCTGTTGCATAAAACCCTGGGAAGAATATCCTTTAGAAAGACAGGCAATCCACTATGGGGAAGTGAAAGTTGGCTCAGAGAGAATCGGAGATGGTTATATTTTGCAGGATGGCACAGCAGGACTTAGTGAAAATAGTCTGGCTAATCTAGTCGGTATGAATCGCCAGTCTATGAATGCGATCTCTGCGCATGGCCTTCCCCAGAAGCTACAAAATTTCCTGGAACCAGAGGAAAAGCTGGAGATGTTCTCTGTGAAAGTGCTGGCGAAATGCGCTTATAAAGACAGGACGATCCACTTCTATCCAGTAAGCAGCATAGAGCTATTGCTAAGAGCCTATTCCAAAGCCTTGATAGCAGGTGTACTCCAGAAAAACCAGGAGCATATAGGCAAGAAGAGCATCCAGGTACAGACGACCTTGATTCGTTCGGTTCTGGCCTCCCTGATCTGCGAAGCATGCGATCTGAATCCCCAGGCTCAACAAAAGCTCCAAAACACCTTCCGAAAAGACTTCTTCACGCAAGAAAGGCAACTTCTCCTCAATGCCTTGCGAATCCAAAACCCTGATCTGGATGACAAACAACAACAAGCTCTGGTAGCCCGAAGCTTTAGCTATGGCTACGAAGATGCCTTCACAAAAGAAGAATACCAGGCCTTACAAGGCAAACCCTATCCCCTCCACCAGCATATCGAAAGCATTCAGACCAGAAGCAAACTCAGCCAATATCTCTTCCTGCTCTCAGGGCAGATTCTTGTACAGGAGCATTCTCTGGCTAAGGCTAGAGTGGATACCAGAAGTTTAATGCAAAGGATGGGATGATAGCTTTGGTAAAATAATGCTATGCTCTATAAAACGTTGTAGCCACAGGCTAAACAAATAGCGACTTTCGCAAAGCAAAAGACTATCCGTTCCTGAGGCTACAAAGTTTTGCTTTATTAAAAATTATGTTGTTATGGATTCCTGCGCTTCCTTGAGTAGCCTAGAAACCAAGGTTTCGCAGATTCGAAAACCTGTTTTTTTTAGGTTCTCTAAGGCATTTTTAAGAGACGGAATTTTATGATCCAGTCTAGCTCGTAGCAAAATACCTGCTGTTCCTGTTATTTTTAGCTCCAAGAGCCTGGCTTTAACTCTTGCATCAGAGTCATCTAAAAGAATCCAATCTGAATTGATTTCCTTAGCTAAAGCGATAGCTTCTGCTTCTCCAGCATCTAAATCGGCTTTCAACAGTTTTACCATGTTAGTATTTTTTACAGCCACAATATTCAAAAAATCTGCTTGTTTTATCAGTTGTATCTCATCTCGCTGGTAGCCTTCCACAATGCATTCTTGATAAACCATTTCAGGAATGATAATGTTGTGGAAGTAATCTTTAAGCAACCATAAATGATTCATCTTTGCAAGATGGATGATAGGTGTAGAATTACTCACAATTTTTAGCATAAGCAATATCTTCCTCGCATGATGTTTCATCATAATGGCGAACAATATTTCTTTGTGCCAACCCTTCTAAAAATTCCCATTTAGTCAATCCTGCTAATTGTCTGGCACAACCCATAGAAGCCATCCCTTTTGCATATAAAAGAAAAGCCAATTCTATTTGTAATTGTTTTTCCAAGTCTTGTCTAGGAAATTTGATAGCTGCCACAATTTCTTCTGGAATGCTAATATGCAACGTCATATTTTACCTCTTTTTACTTAAAAGACCTGACGGGGCGAAAACCGACATCGCTATCCATCGGATATAGGTTGACCCTTTATCTATAAAAATTTATTTTTTAGGTACGGCATTTGCTATTTTAGAAAAAAAATTGTCAGGAAACAAAACATAGAACAGTAAAAAAAATCTTCTGTAAAATACCAAAAGGATAAAGAAAGAAGATTATAGCATAAACCATGCTATGATCAAAGCAAAAATGATTTGCTGCCAACATTTTTTCTCATGATTGAGGGAAATTGTATTTTTTAGGGGAAAAAAGATTTGACTTGTTTGTATGCTAAAGAGATAATAGAGGGGTATAAAAAAAAACTCCTGCCAGAGGCAGAAGATATCAAGTACAAAGATTATAGCATAAACCATGCCATAGTCAAAGCAAAAAATGATTTGCTGCCATGCAGGAGGAAATGTTTGTAATTGGTTTTCATCCAAAAAGTTGCAGCAAAATGCTTGTGCTGCATGCAAAATTTTTTTTCCAAAAGGAGAATTTTATGAGGCAAAAACGTTCCTCCCAGGCACAAAATCAGGCTATTTTTGATTTTGGCGAGCCAGAAATTTCCCAAATAAGAGCAATCCACTACGGCGAAGCGGAAATCCTTCCTGATGTCCGCTGTGAATGCTATGTTTTAGAGGATGGACAAAGTGTCATGAGTGAAAGAGGCCTTAGTCCTTTGTTGGGAATGTCTCGTCAATCTTTAAATATCATGTCAGTTAACTGGCCTCAAAAAAGCCTGGAATCCTTCTGTGATAAGGCTAAGAGCATGGCGACTACTTTTGCTTTTGTAACAGCAGAAAAAAGTCCTTATAAAAACCAGAGCATTGTGGTATACGATGCCAGCATAATCGAGGAAATCATTCGTGTTTATGCTCTGGCCTATTCGAGTGGAGCTTTGAGGGAAAACCAGATTCATATAGGCAAGAGGGCTTCGATGCTGGTGCAGATATTGGTCAGGACGGCTTTGCATATCCATATCGAACATGCCTGTGGGCTGAAAGTTTCGATTCAGAAAACAGTGCAGAGATATTATTTTAGCAGCTTCTATGAAAGAGCCAACGCTCTTTTGTATCCTGTATTGAAGATAGCGTATCCAGAGAGAGAAAGATACAAATACCAGGGACTCATGGCAACCTGCTTTGACTATGCCTATAAGGCATTTTTGGGAAAAGAAGCTTTGGGAAAAATCAAGGATGAAAGAGATAAAGGCTATCCTATACACCAGTATATTCCTGATCCTGTTGTTCGGAATCGTTGTCTGTATTATATTCTTTTGCTGGCGAACTACATGGCTGCAAGAGAATGCAGTGTGCAGGAAGCCAAAGATCCAGCGAGAGAGATTGTGGAAAGGCTCATCGAAAACCAGAGCTATGGGCTTGTGGATTCTGCCTGTTGCATAAAACCCTGGGAAGAATATCCTTTAGAAAGACAGGCAATCCACTATGGGGAAGTGAAAGTTGGCTCAGAGAGAATCGGAGATGGTTATATTTTGCAAGACGGCACAGCAGGGCTTAGTGAAAATGGGCTGGCCACTTTACTGGGGATGAATCAGAGAGCTATGCTCATGATAGGAAAAAATGGCCTTCCCCAGAAACTGCAAAATTTCCTCGAACCAGAAGAAAAGCTAGAGATGTTCTCTGTGAAAGTGCTGGCGAAATGCGCTTATAAAGACAGGACGATCCACTTCTATCCAGTAAGCAGCATAGAGCTATTGCTAAGAGCCTATTCCAAAGCCTTGATAGCAGGTGTACTCCAGAAAAACCAGGAGCATATAGGCAAGAAGAGCATCCAGGTACAGACGACCTTGATTCGTTCGGTTCTGGCCTCCCTGATCTGCGAAGCATGCGATCTGAATCCCCAGGCTCAACAAAAGCTCCAAAACACCTTCCGAAAAGACTTCTTCACGCAAGAAAGGCAACTTCTCCTCAATGCCTTGCGAATCCAAAACTCCGATCTGGATGACAGACAACAACAAGCTCTGGTAGCCCGAAGCTTTAGCTATGGCTACGAAGATGCCTTCACAAAAGAAGAATACCAGGCCTTACAAGGCAAACCCTATCCCCTCCACCAGCATATCGAAAGCACTCAGACCAGAAGCAAACTCAGCCAATATCTCTTCCTGCTCTCAGGGCAGATTCTTGTACAGGAGCATTCTCTGGCTAAGGCTAGAGTGGATGCCAGAGAGCTATTGCAACGGATGGGTTAGGTCTTCTTCACCTATTCCTGCTATAATATATTTCTGCAAGGACAGATGGGGATGTTTCTTTAAGAGGCCTTCTTCATAGCGCATAAGCTCTTCTGTGGCTTTTGCTATTTTTTCCTTTACTAGACTTTCTGCTAAAATATCCTTGTTTGTCATCTTTCTGAGCAATCGGCCTTCTTTTTTGATTTCTCCCAGGGAGATGTATTTGAATTCGATCAAAAAATCATTTATCTTGAGCTTTCTCTGGTCTTCTCTCACTATGAACAGAAGGTCAGAATAGCCTCGGACGATTTCAGGCTCGCTTTCCATCAAATAGAGGTTGGAATCGTGGAATATGGCCAGGAACATTAGCTTATAGCCTGATTCTTGCATGCTGTATATGTAATCTCGGTTCGAGAGTTCGGAGAACCGTTCTTCCAGAAACTTTACCACTGCCTTCTACTCATGGCCTAGTATATTTTTTCACTAAGGGTATGATAGCGTGGAATTTTTAGTAAGCGATTGCATTGCTTTCTGACAACCGATACCATACCGTAAAAACATACGATAAAAGCCCCACCAAGAAGAAGTATAATGATGTATTACTTTTGCGGAAGGTTCATATTCTAATCTATAGCCAGCTTTTAATAAACGAAAACAAATATCTGGATCTTCTCCTCCAGGAAGCTTGAATGATTCATCAAAGCCTCCAACTTGTATTAGCGCATCTCGACGAAATAAACAGTTGGCAGTTACTAAATATAGAACTCTGCTTTTATATATAAAAGGATTCAGTAGCTGCAAGCAAGTAGAATAGCGTCCAACAAAATTAGAACCATCATCAATAACCTGTCCTCCGACACCTACAACATCAGAAGGTGCATTCAATAGATAAAAGTATAAAGTCTGTAGCCATTGAGAAGTAACCGTAACATCGTTATCTGTGAAAGCAACAAAAGGAGTATTGCAGTTCCAAATTCCAATATTTCTGGCAGTTGCAGGACCAACACTTTGTCCGTTATAAATATACTTAATTCTCAATGTTGAATATTCAGGTAGTTGATTGCATAAGGGTGGCTTGGTTCCATCATCTACGAGGATAATAGGGTACTTAGCAGCACTTTCATTGAGCGAATCTATAAGTTTTTTGGTTAGTACAGGCCTTCCTAAAGCTGGTATGATTAAGGTAACTTCATTTTCAAAGCTCATATTTTTCCTTTCATTTTTTATATCCACCCTGAAAAGCTTCCATAGCTAGTTTATCCCAAGCAAAGCCATCAAAACAATCTGCTTTAATTCTACAAGAGCAAGCGACATCTAATCTGCGAACAATACTATGGAGACGTTCGCTAATAATATTACCAAAAGAAGTAGTGGGGAGAAAACTTTCAGCCATGCAACGATGTACTGCCCCGTCTCCATTTATAATAAGATGGGTAAGCCCTGCACCGCAGAACATTTGGCTATTCGGAGAAGTTTCCTGTAAAACCTTTCTAATGAAGGCCGCAACGGAAGGATTGAAATTATCTACTTCAAGCCCTGTGTGCAGATGATCAATACGTGTTGCAATGGAAATTACTTCTTCTTTTATAAATTCATTTAAATTTTGTGGATTCTCTTCTACAATAAGCCAAGGACAAACCATTGCAAGAGAAACGCCTATCCCTTTAGCAGCAAAAAAACGTACGAATTGGTCAAATTCTTTATGATTTTCTCTTGAAATTACACAATGAACTTCTACATCACACAAATGATTTATACGAGACATATGAATAGCCATCTGCTTTATATCGGAAATTAAAGCCAGAGAATAGGCTGGATCTGCTCTTTTAAAGTTATCTGGTTGCAAAGTATCTAAGCTAATCTGAATACATGCTCTTCTTGCAGAAGTATCAAAAAGCGAGTAATACATTTTGTCATTACGTTTTTTTCCATTGCTAAGAATAGTCAACATCACATCGGGATCATCATTAAGCGGCGCAATAAGCTCATGGGCATCTTCCCTAAGAGAAGGTTCTCCTCCTAATAACCAGAAAGTATCAAAACCTAGGGAACGAGCGTCGAGTAGTGTGCGATGAA
Organism: uncultured bacterium; assembly: GCA_938003875.1. Classification (GTDB taxonomy): domain Bacteria; phylum Planctomycetota; class Uabimicrobiia; order Uabimicrobiales; family JABWCH01; genus JABWCH01. The sequence goes on along the minus strand of CALKWO010000003.1, from coordinate 4,250 downwards.
TGACAGAAAGAGGCATTTGTTCCTTGATATTTTCTCGTTCTACAGGGACATTACAATATGCACATTTTTTACTATAGTTATTACAGCGTTTGGTGACTTTAAAATCCAGCCAACGATGTATTTTCATAATAGTGCCTTTCTAACTAAGAGTATAAAACAATTTCTGTTATAACTAAATTCATTTTGTTGCTAAGAGTCCTTTATTGGGTGTATGAACATAGTAGCAATAAGAACAATATGAATGCAGATAAGAAGTACCTGAAAATTCGCGAAATATTTGAGCTTCAGGACTATTCCATACCATAGAAAATTTACTTTGGCTGATATTGCCATATACATAGGGGTTCATCATATTACAAGGAGTAAGGTCACCATTATATCGTATTACAACTTGCTCATAAGGAAAGGGACACTTTTTAAAGCAACTACAAGAACACGATGAATGGAAGCTTTCATCACCAATATGGTCAGGAAGTGCTAAATCTATATTCAATCTTGCTGCTAAGTCTTCTGCCTTTTCAAAAATTTCCCGAATTTGTTTATGATATGAAATTGTCCAGTCCGAGTTGTCAGTCTGCTTGAACATATTGACAGTAACACGTCTTATTTCAGCCTCTGCTGCAAGATGCAAAGTGCCTTCTAATTGATTCATATTTTGCTCACGAAATGTAAATAACAAAACAGGATATGGTGCTTTGTATTGTTTAGCTTTAGCGGTGATATGCGGAAGTTTAAATCTCATGGTTCGAAAGTCAGCACCATATCTGATCTTCTCAAACAATCCTGCTTCACAAGCGTCCCATGAAATCAAGATTACAAAATGGCTGGCAAGTAAGTACTCATAAATTTCTAGTGAAGCAGATCCATTGGTAATAATTTCTCGTCCTCCAGGATACTGCGCTAAAATATCCAGGCATTCCAATAGACGTGGATGCAGTGTTGCTTCTCCAAGACCGTTGATACGAATTAATTTAGCATTATGGCAGCAAAGAGCAGACCACCGCCTTAAATTTTCAACATCCATAAATCGTTCAAATTGTATTCCATTTTGCCCTACCCCACAACCGAGGCAATTATAATTACAGGTATTAGATAATTCAAAAATAATCAAAGAAGGTAAGTTTATCTTTTTCCCTTTATCAGGATTGTTAATATGCCCAAGAAAAGCATGTAACCAATTCATACGCTTAGAGATCAAAATTTCTTCAAGATTTTTTTCCATAATCGTAAAATCGGGATGATAAGGAAGAGGTAGTTCTGCTAATATTTTTTCATTCCCATACCCCCGACGATATGCTAAGTGTTGAATAATGCGTAAGATACAAAATATTATTTTTTGATACCACGAACTTCCTTGAAATTCTTTCTGCCACAGTGATTTTAAGTCACTCATTAAATCATTTATTTTAAAAAAGGGCGGTTCCAATATCCACCATTCTTCTTTTTCAGTCGAAATTTTTTTATCTGTTTTGAAATCATTTGGATGATTCAGAATAGTTTCATTTTTTGCTATCTTTGTAATATATTTCATTAAATGAGACATTTATCTTTCCTTTCCTATAAAATTTAGTCCAAAATCTTGTAATTTTAATGAAGAACAATGGCCATTTCTCCACATCCTCAATGTTGTATCTTTCCTTTCCATAATGATTCCTTCTAAAAAGCCTACCGAATGCTTTTCAGGCGAAAGATTGAGTCCTACATATTGCAAAGCTATAATATCCCAATCATGGCCTACGTGAAGATATATTTCATGAGAACTCGGGTTATAACAATTACTCTTTTGATTGTCTAGCAACATCCCTAAAATTTTGTATACAGCTTTTTGTGGAGGATCAATAATCTCTGGAGAAATATAGCCTTTCATCCATTGTGTTAAAAAATCTGTCCGCCAACCCCACTGATAGATTTGATTGGAATGTACATATGTCCCATATTGTGATTGGATAGCAAATAGTTTTCGAGTAAATCCTCCCTTTTGTTTAAAACCTAGATTGATACATTCTGCAGTTTTCTGGGTGCGTATTAAACCTGAATGAGAAAGAATTAGGGAAGTATCGATTGGAATATTATTGCCAAGTATCTTAGCAATACATTCTCCTTGTGGGGTAATAGAGATATTTTTTTGTCTCTCATCAGGAGGTAAATCTAAACGATGTGCATGACGAATTAAAGCAATTCGCCCACCATTGTTTTCATCTTTTGATTTAAGCATATCTTCAAGGATTTGGAATTCATTCATAATATTTTATCTTTTCTTTCAACAAAAAATTCTTATATATTTAATTTTTATAGTATAAATATTATTTTATATATTTATAAAATAATATATTTTTTATTAATTTTGGAAATATTTTTGCAGTTCTGAATATAAATTTTCAATGCTACTATTGTTATCTATAATAATATCAAATAGCTCTGGACTATTTGGTAATTCGAGTTCAGTACTATGCTGTCCAATCAATCCAGGGGCTCCAGATTGTTTCCTTTGAATTAAAAAACATTTACCATTTAATTTATGAACAACATTTAGCTCCATCTTGGTACGAACATCGGGACATATTACTTTTTCCTCTATTTCAAAGCATTTTTGTATTTCTGTTTCCCATAATTTGATTAAAGCCAATGGGTCTTTATGACGTAACAAATCTCCTTCTTCTTGATAAATCTGTCGTGGTGACTTACTATAGCGTATATCTTTTGCATTCCTTAAATTTCCCCAAAGTTGCTCGTCTGTCAAGTTATATTTACTTTGAACCAATCGTTTAAGCGGATTGGCTATAGCAATCTTTACAAAACCGTATTGTTGGATCAAAAATTCAGCAGCAGTATCTTTGCCACAGCCTGAAAATCCAGAAAAGGTGACCAATTTGACTTTAGTTAAAAGCATAGTTCCCTCCTCTTCTCTGAAATTTTTCAAGATCAAATATCACTTGCTGGAAAGCGTGACTTAATCCATTTTCTGGGATTGGGTTACTAAAATGATATTCACCATTCATACTATCAAAAAACCTTCCAATAGGATCAATCATTACATAGGATCCACGAATATCTTCTACTTGTTCTGGAATTATTTTTATTTTGTCATTAATCTTTTGATTGCTATGTCTCTCAATAAATGTTTTAAATTGTTCTTCTGTAATCTCAAGCTCTGTAAAATCATTATCATTCTGATTTTTTACCTGAGTCACTTGTAATATCTTCCATCGTTCTGGCGATATCTTTTGTATTAAATTGCTAAGATTTTCTTTATAATTATAGCGATTAACTACCGTGTTGATTTTGATTCTCATTCCAAGTGTTTTGGCATATCGTGCTATTTCTATATAATGTTTACAAGGAGTCATTTGTCCATTCACCCGACCGATATTTCTTAAAATACTTGGAGTATCACTATCTATACTCAATGCTAGCCAATCTAAATTTCCCTTTAGCCCATCAAGGTATTGCTGAGTCAACAGTGAACCATTGGTTACTAACATTGTAATAAGACCCTGTTCATGAGCATAAGCAATAATTTCATGAAGATAGGGACACAGTAATGGCTCTCCACCCGTAAAAGTTAACTTTCTTTTCGATATCTGATAGGGTAAAGGCTCTTTTACAATCATATTTATGATTTTTTTCATTTCAATTTTAGAAAGCATAGGCTTTATAACAGGCTTAAAATCATAATTCTTGGCAAAACAATATTTACAATGAAAATTGCAAGTGTGGATTAAATGGTAATTAATAGATTCTGGCAAATATTTCATTTTAGCCTCCATGATCTCTTACTAAATTTTATATTTTTCCAATTGCTAAATTAAAGAACACACCTGCTTTTATAAGCATATTATGTACCATTTAATTTAAAAAAATATTAAATATATGTAATATATTGAAAAATATTTTGTTAAGCAATTTTTATCTAAAATGAAAAATATTTATCATAGAGAATATTTAGTATATATAATAAAATATTTATTTTATATACTAATTTTATAAGGTTAAATCTGGATTATTGATTACCAAGAGATGATGTGAACACTTTCAATGCAGGGCATTACTTTTCCAAAACAAATTTTGCGGCAGAAATATAAAATTTTTCAAATTTTTCTGTTATTTAAAAGAAGAGTAAGTATAATAGCAAGATCGGATTTCAGCTTTTTTGTTATTTATAAGGAATATATGTCATTTGGATGAATTGGCAAATTAGGAGTCTTGCATGTTTTCTCTAAAAAAGGCACACGATATAGAAGATATGGTAC
>CALKWO010000002.1 GCA_938003875.1 uncultured bacterium | reverse complement strand
CAAGCTGTCTTGTATTCAATTAAAAATGGGGAAGTTATTTAATTCTCATCGCTTAACCACCAGCAAGTTGTGCTTGCAGTTTGAAAATAGGAAGGAAGACTGCCAAAACAATACCACCAACGATAAAACCCATAAGCCCAATCATGATAGGCTCAATCATGGATGTAAGTGTTTCAACAGCAGCCTCTACCTGTCCATCGTAAAATTCTGAAATTTTTTCCAGCAAAGCTTCCAATGCACCAGAACGCTCTCCGATAGCCACCATTTTGGTGACCATGGGCGGAAAAACCCAGAACTGTCCTAAAGGTTCAGCAAGTGGCTCGCCTTCCTTTACATTTTGCATAGCGACCTGTAATGCTTTTTCCAGCAATACATTTCCTGATGTAGCACCTACAATTTCCAGCGCACCAAGAATAGGCACACCACTACGAATCAGGGTAGAAAAAGTTCGGGCAAAACGGGAAAGCGCAACCTTTTGGAAAAGAGAACCAAATACAGGCATTTTTAATTTGGTATAGTCCAGGTGGTATCGGCCAAGAGGAGTTTTAGAATACATAACGAGGAGAAAAATCAAGCCGATAAAGCCTAAAATAATCCAATGTCCAGAATTAACCAAAAAGTCAGATATAGCCATTAGCATAGAAGTAATGGGAGGTAGTTCAATGCCTAATGATGTAAAAATTTCTTTGAATTGAGGTATAATATAGACCATCAAAAACCCTGTAATAGCAAAAATCAAACTAAGAGAGATACAGGGGTATGTCATAGCACTTTTGATTTCGCGGATGAGCTTAGCCGTTGCTTCCTGGTATTCTGCAAGACGGGTCAAAATAACGTCAAGCTGACCACTTGCCTCGCCTGCTTTTACCATGCTGACGTAAATTTTCACAAAAATTTTAGGATGCTGAGCCAGAGAATCAGAAAAATCACTTCCCGACCTTACACGGTCAACGATATCGCCTAAAGCATAGTTAAATGCTTTATTTTCTTGCTGTTCTTGTAATATTTCCAAACCTTCCAGAAGAGGGATACCTGCAGAAATCATAGTAGCAAGCTGGCGGGTAAAGATCACCATTTCTTCTAGTTTAACGCCACCACTTGGTTTTCCAGGGCTAAATAAAGATTTTTTTTCCTGAATTTCTATGACTTGTAGCCCCTCTTTTCTCAATTCTCCTGCTAATTGATCGCGATTTTTGGCATCTTTCGAGCCTTTTATTTCCTGGCCACTGTCGTCCTTGGCTATGTATTTGTATGTAGGCATTTTAAATTATCCTTTTTATCTAAATTTTGCCTTTTTCTGCAATCTTTTATCATGGGAGGATTTTTAGTAAGAAAAAGTTAAATTTCATAAATTTTCTAAACATTGCCATATTTGCTAAACATTCTTAATAAGTCTTCTGAATCTGTGCTGCGAGTCATTGCCTCTTCTTTGGTTATATCTCTTTTCATGACAAGATCAAAGAGAGATTGGTTCATGGTTCTCATTCCGCTTTTTCCACCTGTTTGCATTTGAGAATACATCTGATGTACTTTATCATCTCTAATCATACTGCGGATAGCAGAGTTGACTACCATGATTTCCGATGCCATGACACGCCCCTGGCCTCCTTTTCTAGCAATCAATTGCTGACAAAATACGGCTTGCAATACGAAGGAAACCTGAGTACGAACCTGTTGCTGCTGGTAAGAAGGAAAAACATCGATGATACGATTGATGGTTTGAGCACAATCAGAAGTATGAAGTGTACCAAAAGTCAAATGTCCTGTTTCTGAAACAGTCAGAGCACTTTCGATAGTTTCCATATCTCTCATTTCACCAATGAGAACGACATCAGGGTCTTGTCTCAAAATAGATCTTAGAGCTTCTTTAAAACCGTGCGTATCACTACCGATTTCTCTTTGGTTGAAAAGACATTTTTTATTGGGATGGATAAATTCAATAGGGTCTTCTACGGTGATTACATGCTCTTCTCTTGTTTCGTTGATATAGTCTAGCATTGCTGCTAAGGTTGTAGACTTTCCACTTCCTGTGGAGCCTGTAACAAGTATCAGTCCTTTAGGAAGACCACAAAGCTTGGTACATACCATTTCTGGGAGCCCTAAATCGCGGAAACCTTTAATCTGGTAGGGAATAATTCTTAATACAGCACCTACTGCACCACGTTGTAAAAATACATTGGTTCTAAAGCGGCCTAATCCTTGTATACCAAAAGAAAGGTCTAATTCCAGCTTTTTTTCAAAACGTGATACTTGCTCATTATCTAATATGGAATAGATTAAACGTTGGGTTGTCTCTGCATCTAGTATATCGTGTTGAGTGTCTTTCAATTTACCACTAATACGAATTTTAGGCCTTGCTCCAGCAGTTACATGAAGATCAGAACCACCCAGTTGAACAAGCAAATGAACAAGCTCTTCAATGGTTAAATTTTCATTGGCCACTGAGAAACTCCTTAATTATTGAGTGCGATATGGATGGAATATTGGGATAGGATAGGAAATCAAAATTTATGAGCAACAAAAATTATCAAAAACTTGCATTTATACCTACGTTCCGCAGCTTCTAAGGAAGAATTTTGATTTTAGTTTGTTTTTTTAAGAAAACGTATTTGAACCACAGATGGACACAAATAAACACGGATATATTTTAAAAATTTATCCACAGATTACTCAGACTACACAGATTTAAGGGCTTTTAGTATTATGCTATGCTTTTTTTTGCAATCTGCGTAATCTGCGGATTGTTTCTATTTGGGAAGTAAATTTTTCCCTAACATAAATTCTTATTTGTGTTTATTTGTGTTTATTTGTGTTTATCTGTGGTTCTCTTTAAAAATCGAAAAAATTCACTTACAAGCTGCGGAATATAGGTTATAGAATGCAAGTTTTTGATAAACCTATTTTTTGCAGATTTAAGGCTATTTTTCTTTTTTCTCTTGCTCTTGCTTTGCTCTTGCTACTATTTTTTCTTGTACGTTGCTTGGCACAACATCATAATGAGAAAATTCCATAAGATAAGAACCTTCTCCACCAGTAATAGACTTAAGCTCAGTAGAGTAAGTAGAAATTTCTGCAAGAGGTACCTGGGCTTTGATGATCTGGTAATTTCCATCGGTATCGCTACCCATAATTCTTCCACGTCTGGAATTCAAATCACCCATAATATCACCCATGAATTTTGCAGGAACTGTAATTTCTATATTCATAACAGGTTCTAGCAGAACGGGTTTAGCTTCTACAAAACCTTCCTGGAAAGCTTTAGAGCCAGCGATCTGGAAAGCGGCATCTGAAGAATCTACTTCATGAGTTTTGCCATCATACAGACTGACTCGAACGTCCACAACAGGATAGCCAGCAATGATGCCTTTGGTCATAGCACCAGCAATACCTTTTTGAGTGGAAGCAACAAATTGAGAAGGAACAACACCACCAACGATTTGATCGACAAAATCAAAGCCTTTGCCTCTTTCTGCTGGTTCAAGCTTGATAGCGACTTCTCCAAATTGTCCATGTCCACCACTTTGTCTTTTATGACGATACCTTTTGTCTGCTTTCCCTACAATGGTTTCTCGATAAGGGATTTTAGGCAGCTTTTGTGTGCATTCTACTTTGAAGCGTTGTTTCAGTCTTGAAAGAATGATTTCCAGATGCAGGTTGCTCATACCTGATACAATCAGTTCATTGGTTTCTTCATCTCTTTTGATAAGGAATGTTTTATCTTCTTCTGCGAGTTTTGAAAGCGATGACATGATTTTTTGCTCATCGCCTCTGGCCTTAGGAGTCACAGCAAGAGAAACCATAGGCATAGGATACTCATTGGCATCGTAAATAAAATTGGCCTTTTCATTTGCCAGAGTATGGCCAATCTGGAAGCTTTCTACCTTAGCTATAGCTACAATATCTCCAGGAATAGCACGATCTATTGCCTTTAAATCTTTTCCTATAATTTGAGATATAGCACCAATGCGCTCACTGTTCTCCAGATTGACATCATAGATATTGCTGGCAGAGTTCAATGTTCCTGTATATACCCTAAAATAGGTGATTCTGCCAAAGGGATCATTGAAGACTTTAAAAACTTGGGCAGAAAAAGGTCCTTTTTCCGATACTTCCAGGGAAACTTCTTCTTTTGTTTGAAGATTTTTAGGTTTTTTGGTGGCTATATCTAAAGGAGAGGGAGCGAATTCAGCTACTACCTCTAAAAATTCTCTTGTTCCTATTTCTTTGACTGGACATACTGCTATAATAGGAATGACTTCACCCTGTTTGATAGCTTTTTTCAACTGGACTTCCAGAATATCCGAAGGAATTTCTTCGCCTTCCAGATACTTGTTCAGCAATTCATCATTGGTTTCTACAGTAGCTTCTAGCAGTTTGTTTTTATATTCTGCCAGATCTTTTTCATTTTTATCTAATACTTTTTTTACTTTGGTAAATTGTGCAGAAACTCCATCAGGAACGATAAAGGGTATACAATGTTTTCCAAACTGGCTTTGTATTTGATCGATTCTCTCATCAAAATTTACATTTTCTCCATCTAGCTTTGTCAAAACGATGATCTTTGCCATATGATTTTTTTTGGCGACAGACCATGCTCTTCTTGTATTGACAGTAAGCCCATCTGCAGCAGAAATGACAATCACTGCAGTCTCGACAGCAGACAAAGCGGAAATGCTATTTTGAAAAAATTCCTGATATCCTGGACAATCTATTATGTTGATTTCTTTGTCTTTCCATGTGATATGGGCTATAGCAGAATCAATGGACATCTGCTTTTCTTTTTCATCACTGGCATAATCCATAATACCAGCAGGCACTCTTGTAGCAAGACCTACTTCTTTGAGAATCGTTTCTGCAAAGGTGGTTTTACCTGTGCCGCCGTGGCCTACAAATGCTAAGTTACGAATAGCATTACTTTCGTATTTACTCATGATTTACTCCAAATAAACTGAAAACTTATACTTTCCAGATTTTAAGAATCAGGAAATATCCTTGCCATATTTATCTTCTTCTAAAATGAAATAGATAGACAAGATTAGGAAACCTTTAGTTTATCAAGATAAACAAGGAAATGCAAGGGAAATTTACTCTGTCCTGACAGTTTACAAATATTTTAAAAAAATACAAACTATATTTAAAAATTTGTTATAAAATTTTTAGATCATTCTTTCTTTTTTCCTAATTTATTGCCAATCATCATAAATACTAAAACCAGGCTCATAGCACTCATGAGGATAGCAAAAAAGTCACCATATCTTGTATAGAGAGAAATCTCTTTTGTTGCCAGAGGAACGTTTTGTGTAAAAAATCCGGGGAAATCTTTCCATTTTAGTTTTTGCCCATCCCAAAGTAGATCCCAATTTTTTTCGCTGGTTGTAAAAAAATTGCCCTGCCATATTGCCTGGGGTAAGCGATGCCAGGCTATAGAGAATTTTCCTCTAACACGCTCTTTAAGATAGTCGGGAAGGCTTGGAAGATATTCTTCTATAGGCAAAGTAAGCGTGTTTTCTTTAGTGATAATGCCTGTTGGCGGGATCATCAGGCTAATTCCACTATTGGCAGAGCGAAGAATTCCTATACGGTTTTCGATAGCACGGAAGATAGAAATTCCTATAAGCTGTTCCAACTCTGCTGTTTCAAAAAACCAACCTTCATTTGTGATATTGATTAGAAAGTCTGCACCCAAATTTCGCAAAGTACGCGCATCTTCAGCGTATGCTATATCATAGCAAATCATGCAGCCAAAGCGTTTATCTTTGACTGAGAATATAGGTCTTCTTGTTCCTTCCTTTAAATCAGGAATAAAACCCGCTATATTTTTGATGATCACTGGCATAACAGGAAAGATGTCCCGCAGAGGAACATACTCCCCAACAATGACCAGGCGGATTTTATCATATCGCTCTACAATATTTCCTTCTTCATTGATAAAATAAGCACTGTTGTAAGTTTTGGAATCTTTTTTATCGTAATCCATTTCATAGTAATGGGATCCAATGAAAAGTGCTGTGTTTTTCTTCTTTGCTATATCCTGAAACATAGCATAAATCTGAGGATCAAGCTGGATGTCTTCAGGAGACATTGTTTCTGGCCATACAAGCATGTCTACTTTTTCTTTCAAGGCATGTATTGTAAGATCTGTATAGGTCTCCAGTATTCTTTGTCTGTTGATGCTAGGATTATCTTTAATGTCTTGAGGGATATTTCCTTGTATGGAGGCAATTTTTGGCCCTGTTTCATAGGAAATTGTCTGTAACTTATATTTTCCATAGAATAGGCTGCTGCTAATAGCAAAAAAAACAATCGATGTATAGACGATAAGAGTTGATATTTTTTTCTTGTTTCCTGAAAAAAATTCCAGATAGACAAGGAACAGGGCATTGGCAAGGACAAGGATAAAACTCACTCCATAAACCCCTGTAATATCAGCAATCTGGATCATAAGGGGGTTCATTGCCTGGCTATGTCCCATAAATAGATAGGGAAATCCAGAAAAAAGAAAGGATCTCAGGTATTCCTGCCCAACCCAGAGAACAGGAGCAACCCAAAAAACACAGAAGCTTTTCTCTTTTACAGCCCATCGGAATAAAAGAGGAAAAGGAAGGCATATCAAATACATAGGAAGAAGAATAGCAATAGGGCATATTGGATGTACAGAAGACATCCAATAGATACCTATACCAAAAAAGCAAGCCTGAAATAAAGCATGGCTCACGAGCATCTGGCGGAAAGTCTGATGGCTAAGAGTATAAAGCCAGGGGATCAGGCAAAACCAGGCTAAAGAAGAAAATGCACAAGGGGGAAAACACAGGGCTGTTAGTATCCCTCCCAGGAGAGATAAAAAAACAATTTGTTTGTAGGAATGTTGTTGAGAAGAGTTCATAAAAGATTGCTCGATGATGTGTTGCCCTGAAAGGGCGGTAGATATTTAAAAAGACAGGAAATTATAGTTTTACTGCTAAATGCCTTTAAGCACTTACGTCTGAAATCTCGTGCAAAAGTGTAAAGATTTTTCACCGCAGAGACGCGGAGAAGGCAGAGAAGAATAAAAAATATAAAAATTTTTCTCTGCGACCTCTGCGCCTCTGCGGTAAATTTTTTTCTTTTTGATTACGGTTTATCCGTGTTAGGATAGAACCACAATTCCAAAGATCATGGCAAATACAGCAAAGCTTTCTGTAATACCAATGGGTACCCAGCATTTACCGAATACGCTTTTCTCTTCGATGGTGGCTCTCATGCCTGAAGCACAGCATTTACCCTGGGCAATAGCAGAAACCATGATGGCTAGTCCGCAAAGAATTCCTACTGCTAAAAAGGCAGCAGCAACGGGTGGGTTAGCAGCAACAAGTTTGTTTTTCATGAACATCATTAGAACAAGACCATAGATAGTCTGGCTGGAAGGGGCAGCGGACATAGCAATCAATCCACCGTGCCCTGTTTTTGTTCTGGGCATAGCTCCGCCTAAAGCCATTCCACCGATAACGCAACCAATAGAAGATCCGATAGAACCAAGTGCCAGAGGGGCAACGATGCCTATCCATTTTACCAATTCATCCATATTTAAACTCCTAGTGATAAAAAAGACAATATTGATTTTGACGTTTTATATTATAGGTAAAACTATCTTTTATGCAAAGCCATGGGACGATACTCGTGTCCTGTGCCTTCAAAACAATAGCGATAGAATTCGAGAAAATTCAAGCGAAGGCCATGAATAAAGCCTCCCATAACGGCAATTCCCAGATTCAGAGTATGCCCAAAAAAAACCAGAAGCATCATCAGGATATATCCAGAAATACCAGGGATAGTCCCCTGTATATCCATTCCCAGTTGGTTGAAAATACTTCCCATGACAGTTCCCGCAAGTCCAAGAGCAAAAAGGCGTAGATAGCTCATAATATCGGCGAAGGTCTGGCTTACGCCCAGAATTCCTAAAAATCCTTCGGCCATACGCCCTAAAATATTTTTGCTTGTTCCTGTGAAAAGGAATACCAGACCAAGCCCTACAAAGAAAAGATACTTTCCAGCAGGATGTGCCAGATGCAGGTGCAATAGCCCTCCCCACATCCCTGTTATCCAGCCCATATTGGCCAGAATGACTGAGCTTCCCCATTGTCTGAAAATTTGAACTACATGAGCAAGACAAAGATGGATAACGCCAATGTATATGGCAACTAGCATCATGCCGTTTGTATCATTGGTATCGCATATCTGCAATTTTTTTAACTCTGTTAAAAATGCAAAGGGGCTATCCGCAGAAATTTTGTTCATATCCAGTGCGAACCATGTGCAGCTAATCGCCCCCCAAAAAATTGTGGAGAGGCTGATAGTCAAGAGAAGCCGATACACTCTCTGCCCTGCCTCTGACTTTTTCATGGCATTGCGAAAATACAGAGTCAGTCCTAGTATTGCCAATCCATATCCACCATCGCCAACAATCATGGCAAAAAAAACAGCGAAGGCACAATATACAAGAAAGCTAGGATCCCATTCTTTATAGCCAGGAGTAGCATATATCTTGATAATATCCAGGATGGACTGTATCCATTTGGGATTGCGCATCAAAGTAGGCGGTGTATCTCCATCCTGTATCTCTCCTGATTCTATAGCAACAGGAAGCTCTTTCATCTTTTCTTTCAGAGAAGACATTTCCTCCTGAGGTACCCATCCTTTTAGACCAAAGATTTTCCCTTTGTCTAAAAGCGAATGCCTGGTGCATTCCATAACAATCTGGTCTTTGAGCCTGCGGGAATAGTCTCGAAGGCTGGCAAAAGAACCAGCATATTGTTCCAGAAGGTCTTTTTGTGCTGCAATCTCTTTTTCTGTCTGGGCGATTTCTTCCTTAATTTCTCTGGTGCCTTTGGCAAAAATACATTCTTGCGCAGTGGATGGGGCTTCCAGGGCTTCTTGATAGGAAACAGTGATGAGGTATACTGTATTTCCCTCTTGTTTTTGCCAGGGAATGCACTTTGCTTGAAAAAGAGCCACATCTTTAGGCTGGCATTTCCAGAAACGCATGGAAATCTTTTGTTCTTGCAGGGATTGTATCAATGTACTAGAAAAATCTCCCCATATTTCCATATCGGAAAGCTTTTGCCTTTGAAGATTTTTCTTCTCTTCCAGCTCTCTGAGTTTTTTGGATGCTTCCAATGCTAAAGAAGGTATTGCTTCTACAGGCGTTTGGGACATCCTGGAGGAAGGGCAATAAGGAGAAAGTATTTCTAAAGCCTGGTCTAATTCCGTGAGGCTTTCCTCTGGCTTCAAACATGGGAATCGTGTTTCTTCTACAGGCTCAACGTGTACAACACCTGCTTGCTGGAGCTTTTGTAAGATTCTATCTTTGTCTTCTGCTGTTCCAAAGATAAATACTTTTTGCATGGTAACGATCAAAGCTCAATTCCCTTATATAAAAAAGTTGGTTTGTCTTCTGTGTCTGTGTGAAGTCTCTTACATGTGCAGGCTAAGCAGTGCTATGATAATAGCATCTGCTTCAGACTGCGGTAAAGACAAAACTTTAAAAATTTTATCTTTACTCTTTTTCTTTATTTTTCTGTTTGGCGATTTTGGCGCGGCCTACGGCTGCTGCCTGCATATCGCCTAAATAGATACGAATCTGGCGAATGTTTTCCTTGCACTCTGGGATCAATCGCTCTCGGAAAAGGTTGATTCTCTGTGTAGTTTTTCTCAGTTCCAGAAGAATGATCTCTTCTTGCTCTTGAAGAATTTTCTTTTCTTCCTCCAGAGCGATTTTTCTATGAACCACTTCAATGCCTTTATCATACCACGGAGGTGTAAGGAAATGGTCATAATCATCCACTTCAATCAATGCCTCTTTATAAACAGGAATAAAGATGCCTGCAATGTTGATCTTGTCTGTGATGACTTCTGCCAGATGGACCAACTCTGTGACTTTTTTAGGGCAGCTTTCGCCTAAAAGTTTTTCCCAGGGAGCAACCTCTTTGAGAAAAGAAGAAATTTTTCCTTCCAGGGCTTCTAGTTGCCTGGCGGCCTTTTCTTTTTCTAACTGCAAAAGCATCTTCTTGAGTTCCAGAGTAGGCAAAAAGCGATTGAATCTTGCCAGAGATTCACGCTGAGCTTTAAGCTCATTTCTGGTAAATTTGATTTTCTTCTTAGACATTCTTTTTTGGCCAATATTGGTTAAGAAGTTTTTCGGTAATTCCTACTTCCTGTGGGTCAAAAAAATCCGCCATAATTTGCCAGCAACGATCCAAAGCCTTTTCCAGGGAAATGTTTACTTTCAGATCCATCATTTCCTGCTCGAATCGTTTGCCATAGCCCAGAAGTTTTTTGTCCCAGGAAGACATCACAAAGCCCATAGCTTGTTTTTCTCTAGCTTCCTTGCATTTTGCATAAAGCTGGATACACGCCGTCATAATCGAGCGATGGTCGTCTCTGGTTTTACCATTGACCAGTTGTTTTAAGCGGCTCAGAGATCCAAAAGGCTCGATCCATCCACGCCTCAGATAGAATTGTCCTTCTGTGATATACCCTGTGTTGTCAGGAACAGGATGGGTCACATCATCGCCTGGCATGGTTGTGACAGCCAGAGTGGTAACAGAGCCTCTGCCTTCAAAATCCACTGCTTTCTCATAGCGTTTGGCAAGCTGAGAATACAGATCGCCTGGATAACCACGGTTGCTAGGGATTTGTTCCATGATAATGGAAATTTCTTTGAGCGCATCGGAAAACGCTGTCATATCCGTAAGCAGCACAAGAACGCGTTTATTGTGATTCACTGCAAAGTTTTCCGCTACTGCAAGAACCATGTCTGGAACAAGCAGACATTCCACAACGGGGTCGGCTGCTGTATGCACGAACATGATGGAGCGATGCATCACGCCACCTTTTTCAAAGGTATTGCGGAAAAAGAGATAATCATCGTATTTTAAGCCCATTCCACCAAAAACAATGATGTCTGCTTCTGCCTGCAAAGCAATGCGTGCGAGAAGGGGATTGTAAGGTTCGCCTGGAATGGAAAAGATAGGAAGTTTCTGGGATTCCACAAGGCTGTTGAAAATATCAATCATGGGGATACCTGTGCGGATCATACGAGAAGGCATGATTCTCTTGACAGGATTAACAGAAGGTGAGCCAATTTCTATCATATTTTCGCTCAAGGCAGAGCGATCATCGCGAGGTACTCCACTTCCATTGAAAATACGCCCCATCAGGTTTTCCGAAAAGGAAACTTCCATAGAGTGGCCTAAAAATCGCACCTGGTCACGGTTGGAAATTCCTTTTGTTCCTGCGAAAACTTGCAGATATACCTGATCCCGATTGATACGGATGACCTGGGCTAAAGATACGCCTCTTTCACCTTCAATGACGGCCAGGTCTTCGTATGCTACATCTCTGGCTTTAAGACTGACTACATTTCCAGTAATCTGGTCTATTTTATTATAGACTTTTCTCATTTCACTAATTCCTTGATCTTGCCTTCGATTTCTTTAAACGAATCAGACTGCCATACTGCCTCATTCCAGTTTAGCATAAGGCTTTGGAGCTGGAAGAAAAATTTACGCGCCTGGTCTTTGGATTCAAAAGAAAACTCTTTTTGTAAAATTTGCAATAATACAGAGAATGTATACTCCTGTCTTTCCAGGGAACATGCCTGGTCAACGTCATTATAGGCATTCTGTTGCAAATATACTCTGTCGAAGAATTCGCCCTTAAGATACAGAACGAAATCCTGGATGCTCGTTCCCTCTTCGCCTACTACTGTCATCATTTGGGCAACTTCATTGCCACGCACTAAAATCTGTCTTGCTACGGGAACTTTTTCAGGAAGTACAGCACCTGTATATTTACTCCAGGAATCCAGAGGATCAATGGAGGGGAAACGTCTGGCATCGGCTCTTGCTCTGGAAAGACCATGAAAAGCACCTACAACCTTGAGGGTTGCCTGGGTAACTGGCTCTTCGAAGTTTCCACCAGCAGGGCTTACCGTACCGCCAATGGTAACGGAGGCTGTCTGCCCATTGTACAAAGTTACCAGGGCTGCTCTTTCATAGAAATTAGCGATTACAGATTCCAGATAAGCAGGGAATGCCTCTTCGCCAGGAATTTCTTCCAGTCGTCCGCTCATTTCACGGAGTGCCTGCGCCCATCGGGAAGTCGAATCTGCCAGCAAGAGAACATGAAGGCCCATAAGTCGATAGTATTCTGCAATGGTTATGGCTGTATACACGGAAGCTTCTCTTGCCGCTACAGGCATAGAACTTGTGTTGCAGATAATGATGGTTCTTTCCATCAGGGGCTTGCCTGTCTTGGGGTCTTGAAGGTGGGGAAATTCACGCAGAGTCTCTACGACTTCACCAGCTCTTTCACCACAGGCTGCAACTACTACAATATCAATTTCTGCATATCGGCTAGTGATTTGCTGCAATACGGTTTTTCCTGCTCCAAAAGGCCCAGGAATGCAATATGTTCCACCCTTGCAGATAGGGAACATGGTATCCATAACTCTTTGCTGTGTAACGAGAGGTTCAGAAGGAAGCAACCTTTGGGCGTAGCCTTTCATGGGAATTTTTACAGGCCATTTAAAAGACATGGTAATGTCTTTTTCTTCGCCTTTGTCATTCACGAGAGTCGCCATCTTTTCCCGTATTGTATAGTCGCCTTCTTTTGCAATTTCTTTTATTCTCCATTCCCCTGCAAGATAAGGGGGAACTAAAATTTTATGCTGGAATATGCCTTCTGGCACCCATCCTAAATACCAGGCACCCTGCACCTTATCTCCTTGCTTTGCAAGAGGAGTAAAATGCCACTTGTTGGTTTCGGAGAGAGGTTTGGCATATACGCCAGACTTTAAAAAGAATCCACATTCTTCCGCCAGTTGGGGCAGAGGATTTTGTAAACCATCATAAATCTGGCTTAATGTCCCTGGCCCTACTTCTACGGAGACAAGGTCATCCGTAATCTCGACTGTATCGCCTACCATGAGTCCTCTTGTGGACTCGAAGACTTGCATGTCAGCCTCGTTGCCTCTTAGTCGGATGATTTCTGCTTTGAGTTTAATACCATCTCGGCCTTTGCAACAGTAAGCAACGGCATTTTGTTTTACTTTAGAGTCAACTTCGGCAGTTACCATGTTGCCGTAAATTGCTACTATTTTTCCACTTATTTCAGACATTCGACACCTTTTGTAAAATATTGACTTGATTTTGCGAAATCGTCCACCACCGTTCCAGCAACAAAAGATGCAAAGCGTACACAACAACTTCATCCTGAGAAAAAGAGTAAGGATTAGCCAGAGTGGTGATTTTCTCCCAACGCACTTTGTCCAGGCTTAGCTCTGCTTCCATAGGATGAGATGCTTTATAATAAAGCTGGATAATATTCTGGTATTCCCTATCATCGTCGTTTGGGATGAAAGCCCTAAACTCTCTTCTTTTTACAGGCTCAAGGTCGCGTTTTTCATAAAATGCTTTCTTTAATCCCAAATTCCAGGTGAGCCATTCCTGTAGCGAGCTATCGTATCTGCGAGCCATGCCAAAACAATAATCGAAATAGGCATCCCATATTTCTTCATGCCATTTTTCTGGCTCTATCCATTCTGATAAGGCAGAAGGGAAAAACCTCTCCGCAAGCCCTTTTTCTTCCCATATCCTGGCCAGGGATTCCAAAGAAATGCTGGCAACAGAAAGAGGTTTTTGATGAAAAGCGACTTGCTCAAGATTGCTGATGTCTTTTTCTAAAAGAATGGCTTGAATAAGCTCCTGAAAAGAGCTTTCTTCTTCCTGAACTCTACGCCAGAAAGTGGCAGAACTCAAAGGAGGCTGCGCCTGGAAATTTGCTTCTAAAGGAGGAAGGGAATTGAGAAGATAGTATTTCCCAAGAATTGACATATCATTTTTCCAATATTCTATTAGTTCTTTTTTTCCTGAACAATCTCTTTGACTAAACCACTTAGGAAGGGACGCAAAGCTTCTTCAATGGATTCAGGGGTTACTTCCATCTTTTCGCCCTGAGCATTTTGGAAGCAAAAACCATGCAAATTTTTTTGCTGAGAAAGTTCCAGACCAAGCTCGGCTTTCAAGGTTTGCTTGAAATCTTCTGCTAATTTTTCTGATACTTCCAGAACACATCCGCTTTGTTTTCCGTGAGACTGGATCATGCCAAGAATCCACTCTTTCAAAATCTGCTGATCCTCTAACGCCTTTTTAGCCTTATGGTTCACGATTGTACGAAGGATGTGGGAAATTTCTTCCTGTAATTTCAACACAACGTCGCGGGCAGCAAGACGAATGTTCTGTCTGGCATTTTCCAGAATCTTCTCTGCTTCTTTCTGCGCCTTGTCCAGAATTTCTTTTTCCTGCGTATGCGCTAAAGACAAAATTTCCTGGGCTTTTTTTTCTGCCTCTGCGACATGCTTTTCATAAGCTTCTTTGCCTTTCACTACTCCTTCTTGTTGTAGTTTTTCAGCAAGTTCCTGAATATCCATAATCTATACATCCTTTTTTATCACAATCTTTAGAAAAAACAAGTACCACTCCATACAATTCCAAGTCTCTCGAAATTTACTCTATATACAACATACATCATTGAATAAAAATTCGACAAAAAAAGCAAGAAAATTTTTTTAATTTCAAGAATACAAATATATAAATATATAAATATTATATTATACCGTTCTAACAGATTCATGGCTTAAGGTAAAAATCATAGATAAAAATGCTACTAAATTTTATTCGCAAAAAAATACTCAACGTTCGTGTAAAAAAATAGACAAAAGATGAATTTTGGTGCTTGAGTAAAAAGTCCTTCTTTTTTAAATAAAGCCTGGGGTTTTTAACCCAATTCCTGTCAATTTAAGGCTAAGACTATGCTACTTATAAACTTAAACGTAAACCTAAACCTAACTCTCATTGGTGTTAACCCAAGAAAATGATTCACCGCAGAGAGAGAAAAAGACGGATCAAGTTTTTGTCCACGAAAAACACGA
>CALKWO010000001.1 GCA_938003875.1 uncultured bacterium | reverse complement strand
AGCAGAATCATCGCTGATACTGCACCAAAGCAAGCTGAAAAGAAGCAAAAAGAAAGAGGCAATGCTATAAAAAAGGATATATTTTCTGAAATTCATAATGATTGATTGATTGATAAAAAAATATAATGAATAATGGGAGTTACGCAGGCATCGAGCGCATTAGCGGTTACGCCCTTTGAAAATGAACATGCTTTGACAGCAGTTATTATTTCCTCTTTTTATTTTTTGGGGATTTGGTTGCGAAATTTCTTAGTAAATTTCGTTTCAATACTATAGATGCGGCCAAAACTCCACTGAACAATGCTGGTGCAATACCTCCCATCAATACATCATGACCTGTTAAAAAAAGGTTTGGAATAGGAGTACGTATGCATAAACATTTCTGCCGAAATCTTGCTGGAGTATGTTCCAAACCTGTCATATCGCCATAGGGTGATATATGAAAATGCTTCATTGTTAAAGGCGTAGCAAGTTCATAAAAATCCACTTTCCCTTTAAGTTGAGGCATATAAGTATAGAGCTGATCTAACATGCGTTGTGAAAATTTTTCTTTATAGGCCAGATAATCTTCCCCTCGTTTACGCCATTCTGTCCCATCCCATTTACTAAAATGTTCATAAGAAGAACTAACCATGATATCTAAGGTTGATTTTCCAGGGTATCTTTGATTCCAATCAGGATCTTTTGCTGATGGACATGTAATAAACAAAGTAGGAAAGGGAGCAGATAAAGGATCAGCCTGATAAGCATTAAAATTGGCATCATGATCATAGCCAGGGAATATCCATGTATTGGTTGACTCGAGTCCTAGCGAAGATGCATCTTGTTTGAAACCTACAGAAAGGGTTATATTTCCTTTGGAAAATTTTATATTTTTTAAAGAATTATAAATTTTAAATTGAGATGATATTGATTCAGGAAGTAAGGAATGAAGTGTATTCCATATTCCTGCATTGCTGATGATAATAGGTGCGGTAATTTCATCATCGTTTTTCATCTTAACGCCTACAGCTCTATTTTTAACGATGAGAATCTCTTTTACTTCAGCTCCTACCATAACTTTACCGCCATTTTGTTCTATAACAGCCTCAATGGTACGGGCAATTTGAGATGGGCCACCCACAGGATAGGCACCACCATCAAGTAAGCCAAATGAAGGGAGTGCAGTAGTTATAAAACTGCTTTGCCCTGGAGGGAGGGCATGCATGGCAAAACGAGCTGTCAGTACGCCAATAAGTTTTGGATTTTGAGTAATTGTTTTTAGCACTTCTAATCCTGTGCGATCAGAATAATGCAAGAATTTTTTGCTAAGAATAGGGGATAAAATTTCTTTTATCCATGGGGGCATAGTATATAGTGCATAAAAAATTTTATGGGCATGAACAAATTCATCTACCATTTTTAAATATAGTTCCAGTGTTTTTCTTTCTTCTGGAAAATAGCCTGCCAGAGTATCTACAAAGCTGTTTCTTCCTGCTACCATTTCATAGGTAGCATCTGGAAAAATAAAACGGTCATAAATTTTTTTCATAGATGCCCATTTTAGCTGGCCATTGGTAATATCATTGAAAATTTCACGTAGTGTTAAATTTTCTTTTTCTGCTATGGAATCGTTTAAATAGTGAAATCCTACCTCACATTCATATCCTTCATGTACATAGGTATGAGTGAGTCCTCCTGCCGTCCAATGACGTTCTAAAACTAAAACTTTAAGACCTGATTTTGCCAGTAATGATGCTGCCGTAAGACCGCCAAGTCCTGAGCCAATAACAATAGCATCAAAAGGTTCATGGATTGATTCGGATTGGTATGGTTTGCCTGCGAACATAAAAATTCCTTAGCGATCAGAATTAAATAACTTCCCCATTTTTTAAATCAACAAAAATTTAGATGAGAGAAGAAAAAAAATTGAAAAACCAGTTGAAAAGCGGAAGATAACCTTTAATCAAGCGAGAAGTCAAGCTTGAGCCTTGTGTAAAAAGTCTTTTAATAGTCGTTATCGTTATCTTTCTCTTTATCGTTATCGATAAGCATCCTGATAATTATAAAGGACTTAGATAAAGAGAACGATAATGATAAGGATAACGAAAAAAATATATCAGGACTTTTTACACAAACGTCAAGCTTCCAGAATAGTATATCCGCTTTCAACAACTATATTTTAGGTTTTTACGTTTGAAAAGTCTAGCAAAAACAATAGAGATGAAAATAATTATTTTGATGTTTTTGCTGATTGTAGGAGAGCTTTGCCTAGCTTTGGCAAGTTTGTTTTGGTCCGAAATTCATCAATTCGTGGTATTCGCGTAAAACAGTGTCGCAGCGTAAACCTTGCCTCTCTTCCAAAATCTAAAACCACAATTCCATCCTGATCCATTCTATAGGCTTATGGAGGAGTATCCACCATAGAGGCTTTTGTCCAGAAAAAATATAGGCAGTGCCTTCCATGCCTGGCTGTAGCGTTTGGTCTGGATTTGGTATCGTAGCTCTGCATATAAAAACATTGGTCGTGTTCTGCACTTCGGATTCAGGAAGTATGGATTCGATTTTTATGGGAATATATTTCCCTGCGATGGCTTCTAGCTGGATTTCACCGTCCAATCCCTGCGAAATGTGGGAAATATCGCTTGCTTCTGCATAGACTTCTACAAGCATTGTGCTAAGGGGCGCAAGTTCGAAAAGTACCTGGCCTGTGCTGACGGGCACACCGTGCGCTCTTTCCAAATCTCCTGTAAGAACGATTCCTTCGATAGGGGAGCGAATTTCCAGGCGAGACAGCTTGTCCTGGATAAGCTTGATTTGGATATCCAAATTTTGCATCTCTAGTCTGGATATATGGTATTCAGCAACCTTTTCATTGGCCAGTGCTATTTGGGATTGCTTTAAAATTTTTGACCTTTCGGCTTCCAGCCCTACAAGCTGCCATCGCAATTCTCTTCCGTCCAAGAGTGCCATGACATGACCTGGTTTTTGGATGACATCCCCTTGCTTTACATAGGTTTGAAGCAAGACCCCATCAAAGGGAGCAGCTACCATTCTGCGAACCGAGGGCTGGAGCTTACAATGGGCTTTTATATCATAGTCAAAAGGAAGCGTCATAAACCACAAAAAGAATAAAAATGCTAGAATAAAGAAAGCAAAGCGATAGCTATAGCAGGCTTTAAGGCAGGCTTCCCATGCTTTGTGAAGGGAATTTTTTTTATTTTTAAGAAGCAATTTCAAAAGAGGAGCTACAGAAACGCTGGTTGCCTGGGTTAAATTTTTCTCTTCGCTGCTTATCGTATGCTCTTCTTTCCATAGAAAAATCCAGACTCCTATCATATCCTTTTGTACAAGAAGGGGTAAAGAATATACCGTGGCAAACTGGCTTGACTCTGCAAGCTGCTGATGAGCGAGGTCGCTTTGCAAAATCTTTTTTTCCGATGGCTGAGGGAATTGGATGGGTGTCCGCTCTCGCATAGTTTCCTCCATCGCCTTTTCGAAAGCATGCACAACAGGAGATCGCGAGTTGTATTTCGCCATGCCTGAAATAGCCAGCAGACGAGCATGGTTTTTATGGATATAACCAAGCACTGCCTGATTGCACCCCATGCGTTGCTGCATCTGGTTGACCAAGAAATAGGATGCGCCTGCAATATCCATCTCTTGGGCAGCACCATCCACGAGTTCAATGATAAAGGCAGTTTGTTGGGCTAGAATCTGTCCTTGCGAACTGTTTTGTTCCAAAAGATATAGATTCGAATATCCAGCGATAAGCTGCATGATTACCATAAAGGGTTCTACCATAGTGATGGCATGAATGTCCAGGAGTATGCTCAGGCTCACCTCTCTTTCTTCACAAAAGGGAGTAAGCAAAGAATAGAAATTTTTTTCTTCATTCAACTGTATACGAGATAAGACAATTTTCTCTTTTTCTTTTATGGACACCAGCATTTTTTTGATTTCAATGAGGATATTGTCTTTGAATTGTATGCAAGCAGGGTTAAAGTATTGTTGCAGGCAAACAATTTCCGTTGCGCTTGTCTTTCTGAAAGCACAGGCTACGCTTGCGTTAGTGAGACGCACAAGCATTACCAGGAGCTTTTCCATAAAAATATCTAAAGAGGGACTGGTTTTTAAAAAGTGAAAAATCTGGCTTAAAATAGAGGCAGGGTCCAATGCCTGTCCTTTATTTTCTTTTTGTGCAGAGGAAGCAACAATTTCTTGGTTCATAGATTCCTTTATTTCAAGAAGATTTTACAACGGATGCCTCCTTGCAGAAGGCCTTCGCTATTGGGAACAACAATATGTATTTTTAAGGTAGCACTGGCTGAATCAGCGACAGGGTCTATGAATTCCACCACTCCCGCTACCCTTTTCCCAGGGTATTCAAAATCTACATCTACTTTTTGGCCTAAGGATATCTGGTTCATCTTTGCCAAAGGCACATAAAATACAACGCAAAGTTTTTCTATTTGCACCAACTGGAAAACTCCAGGCTTTGCATCTGTGATGCGTTCCCCCTGGCGATAGAGAATTTGTCTGACAACTCCTTGTAAAGGGCTTTTGATTTTGAGCTGGGCAAGCTGTATGCGGATTTTTTCTATTTCTAAGCGTTCCACAGCCTGTTTCTCCATCGCCATTTTCCATTTGGCTTCTGCAATCACCACATCCGACATGGCTTTGTTTTTTTCGGCTTCTCGTATGTATTTAGGGTCTGTGACGGCTAAAAGCCTTTTGGCATGTTCCTGGTATAATTGCAATTCTGCTTTGGCAGTTTCTATTGCACCCTGGCTTTCTGCCTGAAGTATAGCGACTCGCAAGAGGATTTCCCATTCCTGGCTGGCAAGCTCTGCAAGCAAAGTTCCTTCTTCTACAAGATCGCCTTCTTTTACATAAATTTTTTCCAGGATTCCTGCTTTGGCTGCCGCTACTTCTACCTGCTGGTATGGACGCGAGTAGCCAATATAGTTTTCTGCCAAAAGGCAGGAGAAGCTGAGTAACCAAAATAAAAGGATTTTCATAAAGACTCCATAAGTTTTTCTAGCCAGTTATCATAGTAAAGCATTTTTTTTCGGATTGCCAGATGTTCTTTTTCTACCCTTTCCTGCAAACTATCAAAATGCTTGTAATGGGCAGAGTCCAATTCTTCCTTGTTTCCTGCCAGAGAAAGGAGCTTTTTCCCTAGTTTGGGATCATAAAGATCAAAGAGCATGTCCTCGCAGGAAGTAAAAAATTGTGCCGAGCCTGAATTTCCCTGTCTGGCACATCTTCCAATGAGTTGGTTGTCTATTCTTTGGGATTCATGCCTTTCTACAGCAATGACATGCAGGCCCCCTTTGTCCAGAACATCTTGGGGGATATGAATATCCGCCCCCCTTCCAGCCATATTGGTAGCGATAGTGATTTTGCCTTCTTCCCCTGCCTGCCCAATGATCTTTGCCTCTTCCGAATCTTGTTTGGCATTGAGAAGCTGGAATTCCAGGTTTAGATTCTTTAGCCTTCGGGCGCACTCTTCGCTTTGTTGTATGGTTCTTGTTCCAACCAATATAGGCTGCCCTGTTTTGTGAATCCGTACAATTTCTTCTTCTATTGCTTTCCATTTAGCTTCCCAGGAAACAAACAGGCGAGGCGGAAAAACCTTTCTCTGCGAAGGTTTCCTTAAAGGAACATGGACTACAGGAAGATTATAGATTTCGGCAAATTCCCTTTCTGCTCCTGCTGCTGTTCCTGTCATACCCGAAAGCACTTCATACATCTTGAAATATCTTTGCCTTGTAATTCTGGCAACAGAGCGATGCTCTTCTGTTATGGCAACGCCTTCTTTTGCCTGTATGATCTGGTGAAGCCCTTCCCCCCATGTTCTGTCAGCAAAGCGGCGGCCTGTAAACTCATCTACAATGACAATTTTATTTTCGGAATCTATCAGATAGTCTTTGTCTTTACGATAAAAAAGCTTTGCCCGAATTCCTTGCTCTACATATTGAATCCAGGGACGTTTCAAACCATCGCATCGTAATGTAGCAAGATGTATATTGACTTTTTCCTGACCTTTTGGTGTCCATTGAAAATTTTTATTTTGGTCTTCCAAAAAGTAGTCTTCTCCTTGCTGGAGTCTTTCTGCTAAACGATACGCTTCTTCATACATCCTCGCATTGTGTAC
Source organism: uncultured bacterium (assembly GCA_938003875.1). Classification (GTDB taxonomy): domain Bacteria; phylum Planctomycetota; class Uabimicrobiia; order Uabimicrobiales; family JABWCH01; genus JABWCH01. The sequence continues at coordinate 8,813 of CALKWO010000001.1, read as the reverse complement.
TAGCTTGTCAGTAGCATTTGCCTGACCGCTGATAATCAAAGGTGTCCTGGCTTCATCAATTAAGATGCTGTCTACTTCATCCACCAGGGCATAGGCATGACCGCGCTGCAATACACTAGAAGAGACAGGTTTTCCTTCTAAAATATTGAGAAGATTGTATCCTAAGAAATTTTGAGAATGCTGAAGTAATTGTAGCTGGTCTCGTAGATAGTCAAAACCAAAGGCATAAGAAACTCCGTAAGTAACGTCGGATTGGTATGCCACGGCTTTTTTATCAGGGGTATCATCTTCTTTTACCAGCCCAACAGAAATACCAAGTTCTCTATAGACTGGCCCCATCAATTCAAAGTCTCTCTGTGCCAGATAGCGGTTTACCGTGACAATATGCGCACCTTTTCCTGTTAAGCCGTGCATACAACCAGGCAAAAGTGCCACCATAGTTTTCCCTTCCCCTGCTGCCATTTCTACAACATTACCCAATACAAGCCCAATGCCTGACATCAGTTGCACATCATAATGCCTTTTGCCTAGGGTTCTTTTGGTTATCTCCCGAACCAGGGCAAAGGCTTTTTCTATCAGCGTCTCCAGGGGAATTCCTGAGCGTATTTTATTTCGTAATATCTGGAATTCTTCTCGGATTTCCTGCAAGCTAAGCTTCTCTGTCCAGGGTTCCAGTTCATTGATATGAGCGACTCTTTTGGTTAAGCTGGATAGAGAACAGCGATGGGACTTCAGTTTGCTCGATAGCCAGTTCATTTTTTCCTATCTTTCTATTCCAAGATCAAAAAGGCAGATTGTATTGTTCTATGGAATCCTGCCACCAGTTATGTAAAATACGAAAGGCATATTCTAAGAGTGTTTCTTCTTTGCCTTTGGCCTGTATCCAGCCTATTTCGCCTGCTTTAAAAGTTTTTTTAGCTTTTTCAGGTAGGCTAAGTTTGGCGGTAAAAAAAGGAGAAAGGAGTTTATAGCCTCCTTCTTTTCCCTGCGCCTGAACCACAGGCAATGGCCCTCCTGCTAGAAAGCATAAGGCAGGATGAGGAATTTCTGTAGTTCCTTTCGGAGCGAGATAGAACAATTTTGCCTGAATGGTATCTTCTCTCCCCCAGAGTTTGATTTCTACATCCCTTTGTAAATTATTTTTAAAATGCGCTGTGTCTTTTTGATCCACAGAAGAGATTAGAATTTTAGAATCTGGTACCACAATTTTCAGAATCTCTTCTCCTGTTTTTATATAGCTTTCCAGAAAGCTCTCTTTGACTTTACGAAAAACTACCATTCCCTCCATGCCTGCTCTGATAGAAAGCGATGAAACATAGTTTTCCAATTCTTTTGCTCTCTTTTGAAGGGAAGCCAGCTTTTCTTCTTCCACCTGCGCAGCAGCAACTTTTTCTATTTCAAAAGATCGCAGGCGAATCTGGCTCAATTGCATTTCGATCTGGATTTTTTTCCATTCTGCTTCTATTTTGGGATTGGAAAGTTGCAAAAGCATATCTCCTGGTTTTACGTTTTGCTTTTCTTCGACGAAAATTTCCTTCACAAAACCAGGGCAATAGGCTCTGATGATTTCTTCTCGCTCATGTACAATAACACAAGGAGCAAAGAAATTTTCCTGGTAAAAAACTTTTGTCAAGAGCAAACCAGATATAGTACAAAAACAAATAGCGATCACAGCAAATCGAACGATGCCAGGCTTTTCAGCATCCTTGCCGATAAAGATATATTGGATCAGACGAGCCAGAGGAACAATTACCCAAAGGACAAAGGCCACCAATCCCAAAAGAATCCCAAATCCTTTAAACAAAGCACACACGCCAAAGATCAAGGATGTATAGATTGTCATTCGCCAGACAAACGAGAGAAATCCGTACCCTCCTAATAAGCTTCTTTCTTTTATGGAAGAAAGAGGAAAAGTACTTTGCACACCTAAAAGATACCGCTTAGCCAGATAAAGCAGATAGCTGGAACTTCTGGAATACAGATTGGGTCTTTCCAAAAGATCAATGAAAATATAATATCCATCAAAACGCATCAGGGGATTGATGTTAAATAAAATAGTCGAAACCCCTGCTGTGATAGCCATATTGTATGTAAAATTTTGCAAAAGTCCAGGCTCTGTTTGCGACCATATAAAAACAGCGATAAAGGCTAGAAACATTTCAGCATACATACCAGCGATGCTAACATGAATACGCTGCCATTTCGAGGGGAACTTCCAGGAAGAGCTGGTTTCCACATAGCCCAAAGGCGAAAATACAATGAGCATAATCCCCATTTCGGTGACAGCACCGTTGTATTTCTTACAAACAAGGCCATGAGCCATTTCATGCACAGTTTTCAGAAAAATCCACGCAATATAGAGCCATAGCCAGTTGGACAATTCCAGAACCTTTTCGGCTGAAGCAGAAAAACGATTCCAGTGACTCGATACAAGATATATTGCTGCAAAGCAACATCCCAACCAGATAATCGCTGAAAAAATACCAAAAAAATGCCGAGACACAGGATTGATCCATTCTAAAAACCTGTCTGGGTCTAGCAAGGGAATTTTAGCAAACATAACATCGCTAATCCTCTGCTCCACTTTTTTTTCTGTCTTTTCCACGATTTTCTTCAAACGCTGCGTGTGTACGGATGTCTTGGTCTGGATCAATTGTGCTTCTAACATCCAGTGTATCATCTGAGAAACTTCATTTGCATTCAGAGCATCTTTTCCCATATCTCTCGAAGCGATTTCCATAGCTTTAGAAATGGAAGTTTTCCCATCCAGTAAAGACATGAATTTATATTCACGCAACCCTATTCGATAGAAATGGTTATAAATAGGGTCTTCTATCACATAATAGGGCTTTTTCGCATATATCTGAAAGGTAAATTTCAGATCCAGCCTCAACCGAGGTGCCATCAAACCAATTTCCCGAACACTCCGATCTTCTTTATATTCCATATAAGTCCTGTTTTATTTACCTAAATATTGCAGGAATGTTCCTGTGACTCTTCTGAGCTGTGCTAGACTGATATGATAGGACACAATGCTTTGTGCTACTTTTTTCTGGGCTTGTAGCAAACGATTGTGGGCATTCAGCAGTTGCTCTAAAAAATAGCCTAGAGATTCCAGATTGTTAATAGAAAATTTTTGTTCTGTAATGAAGCTTCTTTTTTCCAGAAAGGCCAGCTCTTCCTCTACGGTGTTGCATGCCTGGATGTCTGTTTGGATTTGCAAATAGCTATTCTCCACCTCTTCATAGGCAGCTCTGACTTCCAGCAGAACCTGGTCTACCACTTCCTGAAACTGGTACATAAAGCGTTTTTTTTCCTGGACTGTTTTTTCCAGCTTTGCTCTGGCAGCCCTGTTGCCCCAGGGAAGTTCAAAAGCACCGCCAACACTGAAACTTGGTCTTCCTGCCTCAAATTGTTCACTGAAAGTTCTTGGATTGCCATTCTCTCTTAGAGCTTCTATGCTCACTGAGGCAATCAAATTAAGGACAGGCATGATTTCATGCTCAGCAATTTTTTCTCGAATCGCACAAGACCATATTTCCAGGAAGCTTTTTTTCACTTCAGAACGATTTTTCAGTGCTATGGTCAGAGATTGGTTCAGGTCAAGACTGGGTTTTTCTAATGTCAGGTTTTCTTTGGGAATGATTTCTATTCCAGGCTTTCTAAAATCAGGAGAATTGACCAAAGATTGCAATTGCAATTGCAAATTTCTTAGATTTCCTTTCGTGCGTATGATAGAAGACTGCACCTCTAGCAAATCGGCTCTGGCGCGACTGATCTGGTTGGGAAGGACATCCATAGCAGAACGATTTTGCATTTCCAGCAAAATTTTTTCCAAACGACTCACCATTTTCTGCTCTTGCACAAGATGCACTCTGGTAAGATATAGGCTCCAATAGGCTTTTGTCACTTCCATAAGATGGGATTCTATATTTTTGAATGCCTCTTGCTGAGAGGATTGCGTGTCTAGCAAAGCGATCTTGACAATGCTACGGTTGTATTCCAGCCCCCCTCCTCGAAGCAAAGGCTGAGACACGGTAAAGGCCAGTTTGGCCTGATTTTGGGGATTGGGAACCGTAAATTGTGAATTGTTATCGAGCAATTTCAATTCCTGAGAGAGCGAAACCTGCGCCCCTGTAATCACTTTATTCTTCACTCCGATCTTCCACGTTCCTGTGTCTTCCTCAAAGTATCCTGTATTTCCTGTCTTAAGCGTAGAACCAATCGGTTCATCTCTATGGTCGTATTGCCCTTCCAAAAAGATCACAGGATCAAAAGCCGCTTTTGCCTCTTCAATACTTGTTTCCTGGATCAGAGGATACTGTTCATACATTTTGACCTTATTAGAATGGGCTATGGTGGCAGCATAGATTTCTTCCAGCTTATGAAAGCTACTTTCGGGGAAAAGAGATAGGGATTGCCTGACTTGTGTATCTTCATGCAAGGAAATTTCTTTTGCCTGGGAAGACAATGTCTTAGGAGTTTCTTGCTGGATTTGAAACTGGACTTTTGTGAGAGATTCCTGGAGAACTCGTTTTTGATAAAGTTCCAATTCTACAGGTTTTTCTAAACTATGGAAATTACATCCTGTAAAAAGGATAAAAAAAATACAATGGAGGAATTTTTTTTTCATATTTTTTACCTTTTCTCATAACGCTATCCACTTAAGGAAGTGGACTGACCTAAACCTAAACCTAATACGTTATATAGTCAATAGCTCTGCCATCTTGTCGTAGATTTTCAGAATCGTGTCTTTTGTTCTATATGCTCCATAAGCTTTTTCGTCTGCTTTTTTGACAATGGGGAAGGTTTCCAGGATATAATCCACATCGCCGCGCTCGATCTGGTATAGGTGAAAATAGGCAGCATCGAGTTCACAGCGCAGGCCAAAGCGACGTTCTTCATCCCAGGAAAAGGGCGGGCCATCGTAACCACAGTCTTTGGCAAAGGGTTGCAAATCCCAGGCCGTGTACGTGAGTTCCAGAACACGAGGGAGAATCCATTGGGCCAGGCTTTGCTCTTTTTCCCAGGGACAGGGGTTCTGGTATGCTTCGGGAGGAAGGATGGGAAGCTGATGTAGATAGTTGTAAGTTAAATGAGTGCCGCCTATTTTTTGTCTTGCTGTGTAATCCAGCATAAAACAACAAAGATTGCTCAAAAGACATGCAACTAAAGATATTTTTATGCTATCTTCGAAAAACATTAAAGGATAAGTATGTCCCACTCCTACCCTGGGTAAAACAGACGCAATCACCGTGCGTTCGTTCGTGGTGTTCGTGATGTCTCTCCATCCCATCAGCCAGCCATGCTGCCATTTTCCCTCTATGCGTTTTAGCACTTGTGCTTCCTGAACCCAATAGCGAGGCAAGGGCTGGTATTTGGGGTCTTGCAGCCTCTCCATGGACACATCGGGCAACTGGGTGCTTTTAGAATGGGCGGGAAGGTCAGCATAGTCCCCAAAGCGATGGTCAAAATGGTGGAGCATCTTGGCCTCGTAGAGAGGAAGGAATTTCTGGTCGTTCTGGATAAAGAGATTGCCCGAAAGCTTTCCGCCTTCTTTCTCCAAATCCTCTCTGGTGCGGAATAGAGAGGAATCCGAGGCCATGTCTAGCATCCGTAGAAATTTCATTCCCCAGGGATTTTTTTCTGGCTCTTCCTGGATTAGCACAGGAACGCGGCGGTAGATTTGCTGCGTCAGCCTGGCATCGCGTTTTCCTCGAAAGATCGGGCAGGTTTTGGTGTTGGGATTGATAAGCGCAATGTCCTGGGCCGACAGGGTAAACTTTTTCTCTTCGTCCTTGATGTCTTCGGCACGCTGCGCGAAAAAGGCGAATTCTCCGCCCTGGTTAGACTGGGCTTGTAAGCCCGACATAGTCAGCAGGCAAAATTTCATACGGCTATCTACTTCAGGAAATAGCTTTGCTCTGTTTTCAAAGTCGTACAGGCTTACCAGGGTTTTACTTTCCATCAGTTCCTGAAAGAAAAGCTTGGTCGTGTCGTCGGTAGCGATGCCAGAAGGCACGATGATTCCTGCTCTTCCCTGGGACGAGAGAATCATGCGTACTTTTTCTGCAAAGACACTATACGTGTTGACATCGCCTCGACCACACAGGGGATATTGTTGCGAATGGCGAATGAAATGGCTTTCGCCCTCTGCTTTTCGGATGTCTGCCTGAAACTCACGATAGAGTTCGGGCGATTCGTTCTGGAGGTTCTTGATCTTTTTGCCTCGCTCAGAAGCATTCATTGCCTGGGCAACCTCAGGACAGCGAACAGCAAACCATTCTTTTTCTTGCAATTTGATTCGTTCCCACGGTGGATTTCCCAGCACCACATCGAAACCACCATTCCATCCTGTTTTCTCGTTTTCCGACTTCTCTTTCTGCACGGAAAAGACATCGGGGAATTCCAGATGCCAGTGAAAAAACTGGTATTCCTTTGCCAATTTCTGGATTTCTTCTTTCCTGCCAGGAGTGAGGTGATGCGGGCTTTGTTCTATCTTGCGAAAGATGTCTTCCGTAAGGGGATAAGGATGCTCTTCTGCTTTGATTTTCTTCCATACAAACGCAGCACACCAGGCATCGTTCCAGAATTTTCTAAAGAGATAGCATGAAGAATGAACGGTATTCTCGTATTGATCCTGGCGTTTTCTTATCCCCTCGATGGTGCTGTCGTCAATTTTGTCCAGATTCTTCATCTCCGTTGCCAGTTCATCTTTGTCATCAGGAATATCCCATTCAAATTTTTCCTGGTGCATACTTTTATAACGATTCCTCTCTTTTCGTTCGTTGCGGTTGATCTGCTTGAACTCCGTACATACCTTCTTGTCATCGCCTTCGAGGAACTGGAAGGCTTCCTCTGGAATGCCATCCCTAAGCAGCTTTGGCGTAGCCCCCAAGAGGCTGTTCGCGCATTTGATATGATGATCCAGAAAAGACAGAGGTTTTCCTGCTTCCAGGGATTCCATCCACAACGCCACTTTGCAAAGCTCCACAGCCATAGGGTTTATGTCAACACCATAAATGCATCTGCCAATCACATCCCGCAAGGCTTTCCTGATTTCGACAGGCGAGGGTTCTGTTTCCTGGGTGCGAATTTCGGCCACTTTCCTGGCGATACGATGAGACGCAGCAATCAGGAAATGCCCTGAACCACAGGATGGATCACAGACTTTGAGGTTCAAAAGGGCATTCTCTGGGTCTTGTTTACGAATGGCCTCTTCTATCTTGGGCTGAAGGGCCGTGTCCAGAAGGGACAATATAAGCGGTGTAGGAGTGTAGTAGCTGCCTGTGGTTTTGCGCTCATGCCCCAAAGCGGTCTTCAGCTCGAACGTTCCAGCGTCCAGGTTCACTTCAGGGTGCAGTTCCAGAAGCGATTCGTAGATGCTGCCCAATTCTTCCGCTCCCAGATTGCGGTAATCCACAGTGCGCCTCACATTTTTTTCTGTGATAAAGATCAGCTCCCGAAGGGCCGACAATAGCCACCTGTTGCTAATATCGCAGCCTTTCAGGCCAGAAATGCTCTTGGGCGACCATAGTATGCTGTCCAGAGGCGATAGTCCCAGCTCAGGGCAGCCCTGCTCATAAAATTTTTCCATCACCAATGCCAGACACCGCCATAAATCTATATGATGAGTGCCTTTGTGACTTTCTGCCAGACGGCGCAGGCGGGCAGTGGAATAGTATTCAGAGTAGATATTTTTTGCTGTTTGTGTTGCCTGGGGATGCAAGAGCATTCCCCTGTCTTCTGCCACAAAAAGAAACAAAAGCCGATACACCATGCGTAGCAACTGATGGTAGTAATCCGAGCAAGGAAGATTTCCGCTACGCAATGCTTCTTTCAGGCTTTGGTTACGTGGGTAAGAGAGAAAACCCTGTCCTAGTGCTAAAATCGCCTTTTCCACACCCGTACGAAGCTGATCTAGTGCCCTTGTGCCATGCCTCTGAGCGAGCTTGCTCCATTTTTCCAGAAAGCAGTCGTGCTTATCCTGGGCTTCCAGGCGAGATTCATGGCAAATCATCCAGAGCAAAGCGAAGTCAGAGTAAACTTCCTGCTCCATCATGCTTTCCAGATCGAATTCGAGAAAAGACTGGCGACTGAGGCTTACACTATTGCGCAGAATCCTGAGACACAACCCATTTGACACAATGCCCCAAAGATGATCGCAAGAGCGATTGAGAAACTCTTGCATCATACTATGCGGGCCTGCCTGCTTTACGCCTGTGCTTTCCTGATAGCGATGGTCCATATCTATCCGAAAACCCAGAAGGTGGATAGGAACATTTTGCCAGAAATGAGAAACAGGGTAGGCTTTCCCCTCGATTTCACAGGCTTTTTTCTCTGCCATCAACCTGCCATATCCCAGCTCCGAAAAAAGAACCAGCAGCCATCTTTCCCTGGTAATACTGGTACCCCTGTCGCTCTCAGGAAGGCTTGCACTGGATATACGAAAATTCCTCCATGCACCCAGCAAGCGACTCCAAGAACGACTGATTTCCTCATGGAGCTTGACACCAGGGATCAGATGATAGTCCGCAGGCGTAAGCCCCTCTATAGAAGAGTCTGCCTCCAGAATGCGCGCAAGCAAATCCACTGGCAAAATCCCACCTTCGGTTCGAATCGTAGCGAATACGCTTTGTCTTTTACTTTGCATTTTTTCTCCTATTGACAATTTCCATAATTTAAAAAACATGCATTTGGGTAACTCACTATGCTATAATAGGCTATCGTTCCCGTTCCCGTTCCCGTTCCCGTTCCTGTTCCCGTTCCCGTTCCCGTTCCCGTTCCTGTTCCCGTTCCCGTTCCCGTTCCCG